>NZ_QNQN01000066.1:0-188994 GCF_004103285.1 Pseudoalteromonas sp. A757 | reverse complement strand
TGTGTCCCCTTCGTCTAGAGGCCTAGGACACCGCCCTTTCACGGCGGTAACAGGGGTTCGAATCCCCTAGGGGACGCCACTCACTTTTCATTTTCTATTCTCATCATATTCATTTCTGCTTCTCTTAGTTGTTTAAGCTCAGAACTCTGCTAGCTTTTATATTAACTTTCTGTTGTTCGTTAAATATTCATACAAACTTGTCTTAGTACTTGCTTCTTCAAAATAGAGCAATTAACTAAGTAAGTTGGTATCAAATCATGTTTCACTATGCTCCAATCCGGCCTTCCAGTGAAATTTCTTACGATTTTTAGGAAAGTAATAATTTATTGCCCTTTTTAATCGAGAGCGAGCTATGGCAAAAGGTAGAGCTGATCACACAGGAAAAGAGTACGATTATCCAAGTTCTTACAATCTACTTTCAACGACAAATGTAAAAGGTCAGATAAAGTATGCAAATTCACAGTTTTGTGAGGTTGCAGGGTTTTCACTTAGTGAATTAGAGGGGAAGCCCCATAATATCGTTCGGCACCCAACAATGCCTAAAGCCGCTTTCAAGAACTTATGGGATTATATCGAAGCGGGCAAACCTTGGATGGGAATGGTTAAAAACCGCTGCAAGAATGGCGATCACTATTGGGTGAATGCTTTTGTCACTCCTATTAAAGATGCTGCAGGTAAGACTGTCGAATATCAATCGGTGAGGACAAAGCCGAGCCGTGAGGTCGTTAACCGTGCAGAGGAAATCTACACTGATTTAAATAACGGTGTGTCACCAAGTAAATTTACTCGAGCCTCTTGGTCTTTGTCAGCTCAAATGATGGCAATAATCCTTGTTTTCTATGCCTTAACCATGCTGATTTCAACTTTATCACCACCTTGGAATTACCTCGCTGAAACACTGCTTACTCTTGTTGTTTTATTTACTACTTACTCTCGCCTTGCTCCAGTGCGGTCGCTCAGTGAAAAAGCAAAGAAGGTATACAATAACCCTCTGATGCAAAAAGTGTATCTTAATAAGGTTAATGATGTTGCATCTATTGAGCTTGCTTTACTCGCTAGAGAATCTGAGCTTCGGGCTGTGCTTGGGCGTGTTAAAGATGCTAGTGCCACAGTTTCTGAGTACGCAACCAAAACGATGCAAGAATGCAAAACGAGTTCTGATATTTTAAATCGACAGCAAGCGCAAACCGGCTCTTTAGCAACTGCTATTAATCAGATGTCAGTGTCGATTGGTGAAATAGCTTCTAATACTAACAATGCAGCGCAGCAATCCGAAGCTGCGCTTGAGTCCGTTGTTAAAGGCAACAAAGCCGTTGATGACAATATGGAGAATAATTATGCCTTATCGGAAGAGCTATCGCGCACGCAAAAAGATATAGAAGATCTTAATACGCAAACAGTTAACATTGAAGGGGTTGTCGACGTGATCCGTGGGATCTCCGAGCAAACTAATTTACTCGCATTAAATGCCGCTATAGAGGCTGCACGGGCTGGTGAGCAGGGTAGGGGGTTTGCGGTTGTTGCTGATGAGGTAAGAGCGCTTGCGCAAAGGACGCAAGATTCGACAGCCGAAATTAATAGCATTATTGCCGATCTGAGGCAACGAGCAGAAAGAGCTGTCTCAGCTATTCAAAGTGGAGTAGAGCGCTCTTCGGAGTGTGTTGTAAAGGCTGAGGGCACTAAAGCGAGCCTTGAAACAATCAATACAATTGTAAATGAAATATCAGGGTTGAACTATCAAATTGCGACATCGGCAGAAGAGATGTCGAGTGTTTCTAATGAGCTAAATGCTAATGCTGTGACAATTTCAGGTCTTGCGGATGAATCTATGAAAAGCGCGCGTAAAACGCATGAAACGATGAGAAACACAGAGCAGGCTTTAGAAAACCAAGAGGTACTTGTTGAGCAGTTTATTCGAAAATTAAACAGTGCTCACCGTTGAATAGGCGATTGAAAGTAAAACAGTACCGACAGGGTTGTTTATGGGGGAGGCTAATCAGAGCTATTTAGCTCTGATTAATAATAGTCGTCAACGGAGCGGATCTAATATCTATCGCTATAATTAAACGCGATAGCCGTCTTCAACCCCTTTCACGGCATAAGCCACAGCATCATGAGCGTGAAGAGATTCGTAATGGTTGATTTTCACGTAGAAATCTAAATAAGTTTGCTGGTTTAGCAATGCTTTTAACTTCCTCGCTGCATCTTCACAAAACATTAGGTTTTGACCGTTGAGGCGCGCAAATTCTTGTTCATCTTCTCGTTTAACTGCAGCTTGAACAGGAGTTTTTAGCTCGTTTTCAACCAACTCTATCAGATCTAATATCTCAAACTCAGCACAATTATCTCTAAGTTTAACTTTGATATTTGCAATTGAGCGCTGGGAATGAGGTGTTGCTACGATACCTTCTGTGCTGCCTAGCCAATCATGTACACTGTGGAAATCTAATTGTTTACCATCAAAAGCTTGCTGGAAAGCGTTTTGGATGAGCTGACGAGATAGAGCGGCTGAACAGGGGCAAGTCGACGAGTAAGCAACGTCAAGCGCTAGCTCGAGTTTGTAACTACCATTTATCAAAGTTGCATCAAGGGTAATTGGGTACGATTTCCACCCCATCTTTTTACTTAAAAGTGAAGGGCGCCTGATTGGCAACTCAAACTGTAGTGTAACTTTTGCGCCTGTACTTAAGTCGCTATGCGTACTTAAAAAGTTATCTAACAACTGTTTTAAAGTTTTTGGTGTAAGTACTTGCTCACAAGAAAGAGTGTCAAGAGCAAGAAAAAGGCGTGACATATGAATACCTTTAGCTTCTTCTTTTTGCAAATTAACAAATGCATCGGCTTTGGCTGTAACAGTAACTTGATTTAGGCCTTTACTTTCTAATACTAAAGGTAGCTCTATATTACCCATGCCTACCCAGTCTAAAGTTCCTGTTTGTAACGCACTAGCACTGTGCGCAATGTCTGGCATGTTATTTTGCATCGACGCTCTCTTTTCTCACAACATAAAAAACGGGCATATTACACGAAATCCGATTAAGTTGGGATGATGCGCTTAAATCTATCCACGCTAAATTAGCGGATTTGTGCATTTAGAGATACAGAGTCTCATTACTGTTGTCTACCGCTTTGCTTAGTGTGCATGTAATAGAGTGAATGTTGAGGCTCCGCAATTTCTATACTCGCTTATTACTAGGGCTTTTGTATAATATTTACTTTGAGGGCTTGAAAAGCAATTCTAACAGGCTCAAGCGGTAGCACATAAACTTGCCTGACAAGTGTTTAACAATGGTGAAGTATTAATATGACAGAAAATTCGTTTGGCTCGTGGGCTCGAATTTTATCAAACTTGGTAGAGAAATATGGTAACAAGCGGGCATTCGCCATCGCTTATGCGTTTACGCTCTTTGTTGCAGTTATTCTATCTTGCATGTTTTATTATGTCGCCTTAGGCGTAGTTGACCTTGTAAATATTGCTGCGCTATTTTTCTTAACCGCAGTAATTTCTCCTGCCTTAATTATGATTTCAGTCGCAGCGATGCGAGAGGTTCACTCTTCTAAAGCATACCTAGACTCTGCAACCCAACAGGAAAAAATGCTGAATCAAACGTTAAAGGACAACATTAATCGCTTAAACAGTGAAATTGATGAACGAAAGATAGCCCTGCATGCCAAACACCGAGCGATTGATGAATTAAGAAAAGAAATCGCTGAACGTAAAAAGACGCAGCTAGAGTTAGCACAACAAGGAATGTTATTACGCAGTATTGTTGACTCCTCACCAGACTTATTTTATTACCGTGATGAAAACGGCGTATTCGCGGGCTGTAATAAAATGTTTGAAATGGTGATGGGGAAGAGCAGTGAAGAGCTAATTGGCAAGTCTGTGGAGCAAATTTACTCCACCCAATATTTGCCTAAAGTACTTGAAACGGATCAGCAGGTTTCGAAGACACAACAACCCCTAACTCTCGATGTTGAATACCCCGTTGAAGGCGAGCCTCGATGGTTTGAAATGCGTAAACTGCCATTTATTAATGATAATGGAGAGTATATTGGTCTATTGGCGTTTGGTCGTGATATTACTAGCCGTAAAGAAGCTGAACAAGCTCTGGAAACGGCATATAAGGATAAAGGTAAGTTCATTGCTACCTTAAGCCATGAATTACGTACTCCACTTAATGGCATTGTCGGTTTAACACGCATGATGTTAGATACTGAGCTAACGGCTCAACAAAAAAGCTGGTGTAATACTGTATTTTCAAGTGCAGAGACGCTTGGCAATATTTTTAACGACATTATTGACCTCGATAAGATTGACCGCGAACAACTAGATATTGCCACCGACAGTATTAATGTGTCGGACTTTATTAATGATGTTGTAAACTTTGCAGGTTTAATTGCCGATCAAAAAGGACTGGAGTTTACGATAAATCGGTCAGGCTTGTTGGATGTCTATGCTTTGCTTGACCCTACGCGTCTTCGCCAGATTTTATGGAATTTAATTAATAATGCGGTGAAATTTACCCACAGAGGCAATGTAACGTTGGAATGCCGTCGCGAGAATAGAGAGGATGGTCCTTGGCTCACAATTAGCGTTATTGATACGGGAATGGGGATACCCGTGGAACAACTAGAACGAATTTTTGAGATGTATTATAAAGCCCCTGATGCGTCAGGAAGTAATGCGATTGGTTCCGGGATTGGACTCGCAGTAACCAAGGCGCTAGTTCAAGCCATGAAAGGTACGATTGCAGTACAAAGTCAACAAGGCAAAGGTAGTCGCTTTGATGTTGAGATCCCGCTACAGCTGTGCACAGCTCCAAAGGAACAAAGCTACGCAGGGAGAAGCCTCTACATCTTGCTTGTTGAAGATGTACCACTTAACGCAGAAATTGCAACGAACTTGTTAGAGCAAAGAGGGCACGAGGTAATTTGGGCCGAAACCGGTGAGGATGCACTCTCGTTTGTTGAGACAGAGGATGACTTAGACCTTATTCTATTGGATATGCAGCTACCAGATATTAATGGCGACGTAGTCGCACGCCAAGTAAGAGCGGATAGCCACTTTGATCACCTACCCATTGTTGCTCTAACTGCCAATGTGAGAAGCGCTGAACAAGAGCTAGAAGGGATTAATGTCCAAGGTGCCTTAGCCAAGCCTATAAACACAACAAAACTTGATAAGATGCTTGCGGAGTTATTTGGTATTGAAGCTCAGAAGAATAAGCAAAGTATCGATATCCGTGATGCGCTTTCTCAACCTGAATACGCGGATTTAGATATCGAGACGATTTGCGATTTTGTAGAGTCGATGGGGGCTGCTGCGTTCCAAAGAAGCTGTGATTTATTTGCCAAACTTAACCCAAAATATTGCGAAGAGCTTAGAGTCGCCGTTGCTCAAACTGATATCGAGGAATATGCTGCGGTTGCGCACAAAGTTAAAGGGGCTGCTGGCTCAGTAGGATTGCAATTAGCTCAATTACAAGCAAAGAAAATGGAATTAGAGTCAGATGGAAAAGAGAAAGAGATACTGTTGGATTGGATATCTGAGTTAGAGGCAAAAATAGAAGAAGGGCAAAAGGCCCTTCATCCATTAATTGCAAAACTCGCTGAAGATCAGTAAAAGAGATTATTGAGCGTCGATTTTACCGATGAAACGATAACCTTCACCGTGAATTGTGCTGATCAATTCTGGCGTGTTATTGTCTGTTTCGAAATGCTTACGAATGCGACGGATAGTAACGTCAACAGTACGGTCATTCGCGCGAAGTTCACGGCCTGTCATATGCTTGATAAGTTGTTCACGGCTGAAAATACGACCTGGAGAATCTAACATTAGACGAAGTGCACGATATTCACCTTTAGGTAGGCGCTTTGAATCGCCAGTTGGAGATGTTAAACAACGACTGTTCTCATCTAATTCCCAACCATTAAAAGTAATAACGCCGTTGCTATCTATTGTTGACTCTTCTGCTGAAGTGCCAGTACGAGAAATGAGGTTGCGAGCACGGATCGTTAGTTCACGTGGATTGAATGGTTTTGTGATGTAATCATCAGCACCAATCTCAAGACCTAGAATGCGGTCAACATCATTGTCACGACCTGTTAAGAAAATAAGGCCGATGTTTTTCTTCTGGCGTAGTTCACGTGCCAAGATTAAACCATTTTTACCAGGAAGGTTGATATCCATGATTACAAGGTTTACATCATCATTCGATGTCAGCTTGTCATGCATATCGTCGCCATCAATGGCTTCGATTACTTTGTAACCTTCCGCTTCAAATAAACTAACGAGGTTCAGTCGAGTTACGTCTTCATCCTCTACAATTAGAATGACTGGCGTTTGCATTATTAATTAACCTTTTCGGAATATATAATTTACAATGTGTCCGGACTTATATAATAAATCCGAATATTTACGATTATAGGAGCTTATCCAATTGTTAACAAGTAAAATCAGTTGGGATGAAACTTGGATACGGCAAGCAGCCTTGAGCGCACGATGAAGTACTGTTTTTCTAGTGCTTGCTTATTTATATACAGTCGAATTTTGCTCCCTTCTTGGACCAAAGAAGCAATCCCGCCTCTTTCTAAAAACTCAATACTTTCGCCCACGGTCAACATGTTTGACTCTATTGTATCGGTCCAAGCGGACAGTATATCAGTTTCATTTGTTTCATCAATGTATGTGATATCACAAGCGCTGGAAAGTTCCCTGTAAGTCCATGTTTTTTTCGCTTCAAGCAACTCTATAGGCTTGTTTCGAATGCTTAGATTTGTTGCGCTTTTTAGGTTAGATGCGGGTCCTGAGTCCATGGAATAAAAGCAAAACTGAATGCTATTTTTTGTTTCTTCTTCTGGAAACTCGATAAATTTAGCCATTTGATAGAGAAACGCTGAACGAACCTGATCCGGTGATTTTGCATTAACGATAAAAGGCATAAAAATAAGCAACAAGGCTAAGCTCGTTAGTTTCATTACAAGCTCCCTGAGAGTGGGAGAGTGATAATAAACTTAGCGCCTTGGCTAAACTCCTCATCCAAAGTGATTGAGCCCCCAAGTGCTTGAGTAACCAAATTATAGACTAGATGCATACCAAGGCCACTGCCTCCTTCACCGCGTCGAGTTGTCACGAACGGGTCAAAAATACGTTTTTTAATGGCTTTAGGCACACCCATGCCGTTATCTGTATATTCTATTACGAGTTGGTCGAGGCTTTGTCTGACAGCAATAAAAATTGTGTTATTTATCTGATCTTTAAAAGCATGAAGCAGGGAGTTTGTAATCAATTGTTCTAAAACTTGCTGTAAGGGGCCTGCTTTGCTATTAATTGCAAGTTCTGTGTCGCAATCAATAGTAACTTCGGGGTTTTTGGCCGCTAGGTCTGCACGCATTGAAGCAACGACTTCCGTAATCAAGTTCGATAAATCAATTTTAGAGTTAACTTCAAGATCTTGGCTTACCGCCAGTCGTTTAAAGCTTGAAACAAGCTCTGCTGCTCGATTTAGGTTTCGGTAGATGAGATCAAGATTTTCGATACCATCACTAACAAAACGCTCTAGTTGTTTTGAGGTTAATGATTTATTTTGAAAAGCTTCTCTAATGTCAGATAATTTATCTCTTAACAATGTTGAGCCTGTGATCCCTAAACCTATAGGTGTATTTACCTCGTGGGCAACGCCTGCGACCATTTGCCCCAGCGAGGCCATTTTTTCGTTCTCAATGATTTGGTTTTGGTATTGATGCATTCGCTCTAAAGCGTTTAGTAATTCTTGATTGGCTTCTCGTAGCGCAATCGTGCGCTGATTCACTTTTTCTTCTAAGCTCTGATTTAGTTGTTTTATTTCTTGCTTATCGGCTTTATGACGCTCAAGTTGGTTTTCGGTGCGCGCAAGCATAATATTTAAGTTATTGGCCAGTACATTTAATTCTGAGATATTACTACCTGGCGCTCTGGCACTATAATTATGATTTTTGGAAACGTCCTGCAGTAGTGAGGAAAGTTCTTCAATTGGCGTAGCGATGCGTTTTTGGATCCCCCTAGATACGAGTAGAACAAGAACAAGGACAAATAAGGTGAGTGCAATATCTACCAGTATTTTTTTATTTATATAGTTAGAAAGCCGCTCAAGTCCCCCGCGAATATAAACATAGCCTTCAATATTGCCTTCATAAACCACTGGTTTAATTAACTCTATGTAATCTTCTGAGACCTTCGGGGTTTTTAATTCCTCTATTTGATTCACTTTGAGTGGCACAGGAGGTGTACGACTAGCATTATAGCTGGTGAAAAATACCGGACTATTAGTTACATCATCCATGGCATAAATATGGATATTTTTGATGATATCTACATTTTGGAAAGACTTAAGGCGTGCATCCTCGGTTTTTCTATCATCAAACAAAATTGTGATCTGAGAATTGAACGCAACGATGTCGGCTATCATCTCTATTTTGTTGATGATAAGTTGTTTTTGCTCTTTTACATCGAGGTAAGTTGAAATAGATATGGATAAAGAGAGGCACAGCGCGGTTACAAGCATCACTGCGCTGATCAATACTTTTCTTATGCTTGTTTTTGTTAATTGCTTACTCATTCTTATTCCAGCTGTATGATCAGCCTTAGCTATGGCCACAGAGCTTTTGAGATCCAATAACTCATTATAATAAAGTAGAGCAAATCTTTGAAAATGAAAAGATAAAAGGTAGGTTTGCGTTAAGGTTTACTTGATATAAGCAAGTAAACCTTAGTGTGAGTAAACTACTGCGCTTTGTAGATGGCGAATTTAGTGTTTTTAGTGACAACTTCGAACTGTTCGAAATGAGTTTCTAGAATCGGAGGATATTTCAAGAAGCTATTGGCAACCAGCTGAATATTAGACTTGGTATCCATATAACGCTTGATGTTATGCAGAAATTGCTCTGCAATATCATAGTTTGTTGAAAGGCCGGTATGAAATGGAGGGTTGCTCAAAATAAGGTTGAATTTACCGCTCAATTCACTCAAACCATCGCTAAGTAACAAGGTTGCATTAAGGTTGTTTAAAGCTAGGGTCTGCTGCGTGGCAAACAGCGCAAGTGCATTGACATCTAAACAGGTGAATTTAAGTGTTGGGCTGTTCAATAAAGCGTAGCAGGCAATAAGCCCTGCACCGCAGCCAAAATCTAACACTTTACCTTTATAGGGAAGGGTGACATTTTCTAGTAATAGTTGAGTACCTGCGTCGAGCTTCCCATGATTAAATACACCGGGCAAACTTGCGGCAGTAAACTCGGTTTTGGCGATACGCACCGAAAATGTCTGTACATAATGGCTTATATCAAAACTTGGGTTGGCAGTAAGCTTATCAAATTCATATAAAATGCAGTGCTTTGCGCTTTCTAATTTATAACAGTGTGCGGCGTGATCTTTAAGTTGTTTCTCCGCACTTTTCACCCCACTTTTGTTTTCGCCAACAACGAGTAACCTAGTTTCAGCTGTGCTCAAGTGGCGGATATTATCAAATACCATTTGCGCTTCGGGTTTTGACTTAGGGTAATAATAAATAACTAAATCAATGTCCTGTAGTTGAGGTAGTTGATGATCTACATAGCTCTTAACATCGCTGACTTTATCGGCGTGCAGGTGGTCTGCAAAATCGAAACTAAAAGCATGAATTGCCGAATTTGGATTGAGCGCTTTTAATTCATGTAGGAAGCCATCGCGCTGATGGTTAATAACCAGAATATTGTTGGCAATAAGCTCTTCTTCATTACGAAGTAGTAATAAACTTGGGTTGGTAAACTGCAACGCTAACTCCTAGTGAATGTACTCAAAATAGATGGACTGATGGGCATGAAGCAGCTTGTTGAGCTGCTCCATAATAAAGCGGGGTTGTTTAGCTAATACGCTCGAACATTAAGTCCCAGACGCCATGACCTAAACGATGGCCTCGCTGTTCAAACTTAGTAAGTGGTCTAAAATCTGGGCGAGGAACATAGTCATTGCTTTGCGACTGGTTTTTATAGCCAGGGGCTGCACTCATCACTTCAAGCATATGCTCGGCATAGTTTTCCCAGTCCGTTGCCATATGGAACACGCCACCTACTTTAAGCTTTTGGCGTATTTTCTCAGCAAATTCCAGTTGTACAATGCGACGTTTGTGGTGACGCTTTTTATGCCATGGATCAGGGAAGAATAGCTGTAATTTAGCAAGGCTGCCATCTGCGATACAATCCGCTAAGATTTCAACTGCATCATGTTCAAAAACACGTAAGTTAGTGATGCCCTGTTCATCTGCGTCCATCAAGCAAGCACCTACACCTGGACGGTGCACTTCTATGCCAATAAAGTTTTGTTGTGGGTTATTTTTTGCCATCTCAACGAGCGACTTACCCATTCCAAACCCAATCTCAAGAACGACTTCATTGCTGTTACCAAATACTTCTGTAAAGTCCAGCAAGCCTTGTTGGTGCTCCAGTCCCATCGTTGGCCAGCATTTTTCTAGCGATGCTGCTTGGCCTTTAGTAAGACGTCCTTCACGCTTAACAAAGCTACGCACTTTTCTGATGTACTTGCCTTCTTCCTGCGCCTGTTCGAGCGCACTTTTGCTTGATTCGTTCATGGTCATTTCTATGCTCGTGAAAATGGTCGCACATTATCGTCATTCAGTTGGCAATAAACAAGTATAGAGTGAAATTTTACGTGGTGACTATTAAAGCAATTGTGATTACACTGGCGGCTTTTGTAGCAAGTACTAGTCAGGTTTATGAAAGTTAGCCAGCAACAAGCTAAGTGGTTTGGTGAGCAAGTTGTGTCTTGGTATCACCTTCATGGTAGAAAAACACTGCCGTGGCAACTCGGAAAAACACCGTATAAAGTATGGATTTCTGAGGTGATGTTACAGCAGACTCAAGTAACTACAGTTATTCCTTATTTTGAGCGCTTTATGGCGCGCTTCCCAACGGTAATTGAACTGGCTGATGCGCCAGAAGATGAAGTGCTACACCATTGGACTGGTTTAGGTTATTACGCTCGCGCGAGAAACCTTCACAAAGCCGCCAAAGTGATCAGAGATAAATATCATGGCAAATTTCCAGAAACATTAGAAGCCGTTATAGATTTGCCAGGAATAGGTCGCTCAACAGCTGGCGCAATACTCTCCCTTGCGCTTGGCCAGCACCACCCAATACTCGATGGTAATGTAAAGCGAGTACTGGCTAGGTTTTATATGGTTGAGGGCTGGTACGGAGTAAAAAAGGTCGAAAATCAGTTATGGTCTTTGAGTGATGCCGTCACGCCAAGCGGTGATGTGAGAGCGTTTAATCAGGCTATGATGGATTTAGGGTCTGGCGTATGTACCAGAAGCAGACCAAGTTGTGAGACTTGTCCGCTAGTTGAGGAGTGCGCAGCGTTCAAAAATAACCGGGTAAAAGAGTTTCCTAACCCCAAACCTAAGAAAGAGAAACCAAAAAAGCGTGTTCACCACTTAATAATTAAATGTGATGATAAAGTGCTGATGGAGAAGCGTCCTTCGAGTGGAATTTGGGGTGGGTTATTCGGCTTTTTTGAGTTTGCAGAGCGAAATGAACTAGACGCGTTTATTAAGCAGCAAGAACTTAAACTTGAATGTACAAATACACTTGAACCCTTTGTGCATATTTTTACGCATTTTGAGTTAACTATTACCCCTGTGGTTGTGGAAGTAAAAAGCATGCCAGATTGTGTACATGATCAGCAACTGCTGTGGTTCGATACTCGGAACCCGCCAGAGGTTGGGCTCGCTGCACCGACTAAAAAGTTGGTTAAAGTATTAACCGCAATAGGGTAAACTGACACTATCACTGGTGCTGACTCTCATTGAGTGCACGATTAAAATTGAAGAGGTAGATACTCATGGCACGTACGGTATTTTGTCAAAAGTTACAAAAGGAAGCGCCTGGACTGGATTTTCAACTGTATCCAGGAGAAGTTGGTGAGCGCATATTTAATAACATCTCCAAAGAAGCTTGGCAGCAATGGCAGCATAAGCAAACCATGCTTATTAACGAAAAGCATCTTAACATGATGGACCCTGAGCATAGGCAAATGCTTGAAGAGCAGATGGTCGGCTTTTTATTTGAAGATAAAGAAGTCGAAATTGAAGGTTACAGACCACCAGAAAAATAAGAAAAATAAAGGTCGCATCAGCGACCTTTTTAGAACTCATAAACTCGCTAAGGAACGATTAGTACTCTCTATCAACAGACAGCTCAGCAAGTCCTATTAGGGCCTCTTTATGTACTGAATCTGGTAAAACGTTTAATTGTGCAATTGCTTTTTGAGCTTCTTCTTGGGCTTTAGCCATTGTGAAGTCAAGCGCTTTAGTTTCAGCCAATGTTGCTAAAATATCTTCAAGATAATCAAGCCCATTACCACTTTCGATAGCTGTTCTGATCTGAGCTGACTGTTGGGCATTTGCATGCTGCATTGCATAAATAAGCGGAAGCGTAGGTTTCCCCTCGGCGAGATCATCACCAATATTCTTGCCTAGCAGCTCTGCGTTAGCACTGTAGTCAAGAATATCGTCTACAAGTTGAAAGGCTGTGCCTAAATGCATACCGTAAAGCTTAAGTGCAGTTTTAATTTCGTCTGATTGCTCAAGCACCACTGCAGGTAGCAAAGTTGCAGCTTCGAATAGCTTTGCCGTTTTGCTGTAGATAACCTGCATATAACTCTTTTCAGTTGTATCTGGGTCATTACAGTTCATTAACTGTAACACCTCGCCTTCAGCGATGATATTAGTCGCATCGGCCAAAATCTGCATGACTTCCATATTGCCCAAACTGACCATCAACTGGAATGAGCGAGTGTAGATAAAATCACCGACCAATACGCTTGCTGCATTTCCAAACTCTGCATTTGCAGTCGGTTCTCCACGGCGCATCAATGACTCATCAACCACGTCGTCATGGAGTAAGGTTGCAGTATGAATAAACTCTACAATTGTCGCTAGCGTGATATGCTTATCACCTTCGTAACCTAATGCTCGCGCGGCCAAAAGGGCTAACATTGGGCGGATACGTTTTCCTCCGCTATTTACAATGTATAAACCTAGCTGTTTTACAAGTGCAACATCAGATTGCATTTGTTGATGTATAAGTTGGTTGACGTCAAGCATATCTTGCTCAACCAAATTTTGGATAGTTTTTATATCCATTGCGCTCCGAGCCAATCTATTAACCGAAAATGAATAAACTTGGCGATTGTACTACAAAAAAATCGTCGACTCGATAAATTGTCGTAGTTGCTTATAAAAAAACGTTTTTATGCCTACTTTTTGTTCTTTTAAAGGTTGCGTAATGACTGAAATAGGTACGATGAAATCTCGCTTGGAGCTGTAATAGGTAAATCATAGGTTCGCCTCTTGTCTTATGAATTGAGAGAAAAAAGAGCTTGGCTTTGACATTTTTTTGACTAGAATAGGTGAAAATATTTGATTGCCCTCATACGAGCTAAATTTTATTCACTTTCTTCAAATTTACTCTTGCGCCAAGATACGCATTAGCGTAAACTTCGCGCCCTATTGAAGAATATTAAGTTGCGTCGATTTGAGGGCGCACAGACGGAGTTAATTATGTACGCGGTTTTCCAAAGTGGTGGTAAACAGCACCGTGTGACTGAAGGTCAAACAATTCGTTTAGAAAAGCTAAACGTTGAGACTGGTGCAGCAGTTGAATTTGATTCAGTACTTCTAATTGCTGATGGTGAAAAGATCGAGATCGGTGCACCGTTTGTTAACGGTGGTAAAATTACAGCTGAAGTTGTATCTCACGGTCGTGGCGAGAAGATTAAGATTGTTAAGTTTAGACGTCGTAAGCATTCTCGTAAGCAGATGGGCCACCGTCAGTGGTTCACTGAAGTTAAAATCACTGGCATTAGCGCTTAATTTTTAGAGGTACAAAGAGATGGCACATAAGAAGGCAGCTGGTAGTACTCGTAACGGTCGCGATTCAGAAAGTAAACGCTTAGGTGTTAAACGTTTTGGTGGCGAGTCAGTTTTAGCGGGTAACATCATCGTTCGTCAACGTGGTACACGTTTCCACGCAGGTACTAACGCAGGTATCGGTAAAGACCACACAATCTTCGCAAAAGCAGACGGTAAAGTTGTTTTTGAGCAGAAAGGTCCTTTAAACCGTAAATACGTTAGCATCGTTGCTGAGTAATCGGTATTAAATACTAAAAAACCCCGCTTAGGCGGGGTTTTTTGTTTTCAGCACATCAATTACCAAATTAGCTATATCAAGGCGTATTAATACAATTGGTATTAGGAGCGATTTGTCGCTGCTGCTATAATGATGTAGTGAATTCAGGCAGAGTTAAAGAGTTTAAACCATGAAGTTTGTCGATGAAGTAGAGATTAGAGCGGAAGCCGGAGATGGGGGCAGTGGTGTCGTTTCATTTCGCCGCGAAAAGTTTGTGCCAGATGGTGGCCCAGACGGAGGTGATGGCGGTGATGGCGGGAGTGTATTCCTTGAGGCTGATGAAAACTTAAATACGCTTATCGACTACCAATTTGAACGCTTTCACCGAGCCGAACGCGGCACTAATGGTCAAGGCCGAAATTGCACCGGTAAGAAAGGCCAGGATTTGGTACTCAAAGTGCCTGTAGGTACTCGTGTTACTGATGTTGATACCGAAGAATGCCTTGGTGATTTAACCAAGCATGGACAAAAGCTGATCGTAGCGAAAGGTGGATATCATGGCCTTGGTAATACGCGTTTTAAGTCAAGTACTAATCGCGCACCAAGACAGAAAACCCTAGGTACTCAAGGTGAGATTCGTAACCTTCGCTTAGAATTAATGCTGCTTGCAGACGTCGGTTTGTTAGGTCTGCCAAATGCCGGTAAATCTACGTTTATCCGCAGTGTATCTGCTGCCAAACCAAAAGTCGCTGACTATCCATTTACCACGCTAGTGCCTAATTTAGGCGTTGTAAGACCTGAGGCGAGCAAGTCATTTGTCATTGCTGATATCCCAGGCCTAATTGAAGGTGCTGCGGATGGTGCAGGCCTTGGCATTCGTTTCTTAAAGCACTTAGAGCGCTGTCGAGTGTTATTGCACATTATTGATGTGATGCCGGTTGATGGTAGTGATCCTGTTGAGAATGGCTTCGCTATTATTAACGAGCTGCATCAATATAGCCCTAAATTAGCGGAAAAGCCTCGTTGGTTAGTGCTAAATAAAGTGGATTTGTTGCTTGAAGAAGAAAGAGAAGAAGTATGCGCCCGTATTGCTGAAGAGCTAGACGCTGAAAACTTTTATATGATCTCTGCTGCAAACAAGCTAAATACGCAACCTTTGTGCTTTGATATCATGAACCTTCTTGAAAGCATGCCAAAAGATAAATTCGAAGAAGAGCAGCAAGAAGAAGTTGAATTTAAGTGGGATACATACCACAGACATGCAACTAAAAATGATAAGGGCGATGATGATGACTGGGATGATTGGGATGACGACGACTACGATGTTGAAGTTATTTACGAGCGTTAAGCTGCATTGAGTTTATTTTAAAAGGCCCATTATATGGGCCTTTTTTATGCCTATTTGAACGGTATATTACTTCAACTCAGTATTCTCGCCGCAATTGTGTTGAAGATGATATACTAACCGAACATCTTGCATGCTAATTGCGTGTGAAAAACTAATACTAAAATACTATAAAGGTGCGTTGTGGTAATTTCAATGATAGCTGCGATGGCAAATAACCGTGTTATCGGAAAAGATAACGATATGCCGTGGCACTTGCCAGCAGATCTTCAACATTTCAAAAAGGTTACGCTAGGTAAGCCTGTGATTATGGGCCGAAAAACATTTGAGTCTATTGGTAGGCCGCTGCCGGGCCGCAGAAACATAGTGATATCCAGAAACCTTGACTACACTAAAGAGGGTATAGAAGTGGTCACTTCGCCTGAAGCCGCACTGAGTGCAGTTGAAGATAGTGACGAAATTATGATAATTGGCGGTGGTCATATTTATGACATATTCTTACCTTATGCTCAGCGGCTCTATTTGACCTTCATTGATTTAGAAGTTGACGGGGATACTCAATTTCCTGATTACGAGCAAGTTGCCGAATGGGAAGTGCTTGAAACTGAGTGTAACGAACCTGATGAAAGAAATAACCATAGTTATAAATTCGTAACTCTGAACAAAAAACTATGAGTTTCTTGCTAACAATTGTTTAGGTTGCTAAAATATAGCCAGTTATATGCTACGAATAAAGTATTAAAGGGTCTGTGTAATGAAATTAACTACCGTGCTACTGTCAGCTACTATCGCTGTTGCAGCTTTTTCTTTTAGCAAACCAGTAAGTGCAAACGATCAGTTGGCGCTTTCTATATGTGAATATATCGCTGCGGACGATAAAAATCGCATTCGTAACGTGTTGAAAACATCGCGCCTTAAAATGCGTAATGTTTACGATGCAATCCAGTGCAACGGTAACAACCTACTAAGACATGCTATTGCTAGCAACGCAAGTGATGCTGGTGAATACATTATTAAAAGTATTCCAAAAAGCGCATTAGAAGACGGTAAAGATTTAGCATGGGCTGAATCAAACCACGGTGGTTCAGCATTGATTGCTGTTATTAAAGAGCGTGCAGGCCTTTAATTGTAAAGTTTATGCAATATGAAAGAGCCCTTATTAGGGCTTTTTTTATGCCTGAGTTTTCTAACAATCCTAATTAGCGTGTAATTTTTCTACCTCTCTATTTTTTGATTAGAGTCAGCTTCCTTCCAATTTTTGTAATAAATTTCTGCTAGGGCTCTTGAGAAATCGAGCAATCGTGCCAATACTATTGTTAAGGGTAAACGCAAAAGAAGGATTGCATATGAAGATTAATTTATCTGGCCATCACGTAGATGTAACCGATGCTGTTAAAAACCACGTTCATGAAAAGTTTGCCAAGATCGCTAACCATTTCCCGTCGTTGTTATCCCTAGACATCATCGTCAGTAAAGAACACAAACAATTTTACACGGAGATAAGTACAAACTACGCAGGTAGCCGAATATCGGTAAAAGGTGAAGACGAAGTGATGTATCCTGCTATTGCTAAAGCGTCTAAAAAGCTCGATGCAGCGTTGAAGCACCGAAAAGGCCAGTTAAAAGCCAATAAACATCAGAAGCCGGTGAGTACAACGCCACCTATTGCGCACGAGATTATTCAGGAAATGGAGCTGAAATAATCTTAGTTTCAGATAAACATCAGGCCCTACGGGGCCTTTTTTGATACACTTCCTCAATCATCCTAGCTAGCCTTAATTACGAGCATATGCCAAATTACCAAGAAATTTTAGAACAGGCTGCGCAGCGAGTTCAACCGTTGTTACGCCAAGGCAAAGTTGCTAACTATATTCCCGCTTTAGCTGAGCAGCCATTAGAACAATTTTCTGTTTCACTGCATACGGTAGATGGCGAAACTTATAGTGCCGGAGATACTGAAGCCAAATTTACGATTCAATCAGTATCTAAAGTAATGACATTGACGTTGGCGTTACAGCGCTATGGCGACGAGCTTTGGAGTCGGGTAGGGAAGGAGCCTTCGGGTACTGCTTTTAACTCGTTAACTCAGCTTGAGTTCGAAAATGGTATCCCAAGAAACCCCTTTATAAATGCAGGTGCTATTGTAACTTGTGATGCACTTTACTCTCGTTTATCCGCTCCAATTCATACCATGCTAGAAAGCTATAGAGCGATGTCTGGTAACGACAAGCTGTGTATTAATAAGGTTGTGGCGCAGTCTGAGTATGATCACAGGTATAGAAATGCGGCGATGGCTTATTTGATGAAGTCATTTGGTAATTTTAATAATGAAGTTGAGGACGTGTTGTGGTCATATTTCAACTTTTGCGCAATTGAAATGAATACCACTGAGTTGGCGAAGTCATTTTCGTATCTGTCTAGTCAGGGATATTGCAACTTATCAAAACAGCGGATACTTACCAAAAAACAAACCAAGCAAATGAACTCGCTGTTATTTACAAGTGGTCTTTACGATGCCGCAGGTGACTTTGGTTATCGAGTAGGGATGCCTGGTAAGTCGGGTGTCGGAGGGGCAATAATCGCTATCGTACCTAACCGTTTTACAATTTCGGTATGGTCACCTGGACTTGATAAAGTTGGTAATTCTTTGGCTGGGATTGCAGCATTAGAGTATCTATCCAACGAACTTGGTACTGCTATTTTTTAAAGCCAAGGTATTTATACCAGCCAAGTTATAGAACATAAAAATAGCGACCGAAGTCGCTATTTTTACCAATCTTAAACGGTCTAAGGAGCGTTATTGTTCCCAGTATGATTGCTCTAGTGAGTCTTCACGCTCAGGTAGGCCTCTAGATAGCCTTGGTGAATGCTGAACGAGTACCTCATAGCTTGCACGGTTTGCATATTTACTTATCTGTGCCAGCGATGAATAAGTAATTGCACTTTGTTCATGTTTTGCTGAGTTTGGTACATTCAGCTTATGGTATTCATTGGCACAAATATCATGCAGAACAGCGGCAAGAGCGCAGTCACCTGCACCATTAGTATTCTTGATGATGTCTGGTCCACCCATATAAGGAGCTGTATGGCTGTATGCTCTGATAGGGTTCTCACACTGGGCTTTTTTCATTGCGCGTGAGAATTCGTAGCGATTAAATTCAGGAATAGCACCAGGCAGCAATGGGTATTCAGTCACACGCTTGCAGCAGTCATCAACATAACCCGCCATAAATAGCCCCTTGGGGCCCGCAGTACAAATGACCATATCAACCCAGTCCAATGCTTTATCCGCGGCGAGAAGTGGATCGCTAAAGCCTGTTATCGCCTCCCCTTCTTCTTCGTTCATCGCAAGGATATCAACATGTTTAGCAACGAAGTCAGCCCACCATTTTGGGTCTTGTTCAATTAAGAACTTAGTGCCAAGTGTTAATACAACGGGTACGCCAGCATTATTGGCATACTCAACCGCCTGCATCGTCGCTTGTGTCATGGTTTCGTCGCCACTCGTACGCATCAAGTAAGCGCTGATCACTAATGCCGAGGACTCTTCGATAAGCGTTTGGCAAATAGACTCAGGACGTAGGTGGTTCATTAACCCTGCGCTGATAGCAAAAGTACGCTCACCACTGTCATCAATAAGTGTAAAGCAACGACCAATGGGACCATCAACTGGCTGCAAGTAGTCCAGATCCACTCGGCTTGAGGTGTTACATAAAAATTTATAGGCGTAGCTGCCAATCTTTATGTTTTCACTCATCACCCCAAGTAGGACTGAGCGATCATCTGCTAGCACCGAATAGTTGTGCATGGTGTTACCTATGGTACCGCCGGCAAATTCATAGTCGATCATGTCATCACGTTTTAGCCTATCATAAAGGGCGTTGGTGACATCATTGTCTATCACTTGTGACATACCACGCTGTAAGTGGAACTCATCAAGAAAAGCTTGATCCACTTTCGCTTCGATATCAACGACGATTTGATCTATACCACAGATATAGCTCCTTTTTAGCCGATCATCAGCGTGTAACTGGTTAATAAGCGGATCTTTATCTTCCACCGGAAAATAGTGTTTATGCCTACGGCGTCCCGGAAATTTCATATTCTACCCGTGTGTTTTTGAGCTTACGAAATAAAAAAAGCGGCGAATTATAGCGTAAATCCAACCCTGTGAGCCACGGCAAAATTGCGAAAATTATCAATAATGTCCGCAAAATATTAAAAAGATGTTGGTAACATCCTGAGTTTGCTTATAAAAGCAGCTGTATTGGTGACTATGATTATTTAAGAATAGCAGCTTAACCAGAGCTCTGCTGGAGGTGATATACTCCAATTTAGATGAGGAAGATAATAAAATTACCATGTCAGAAGTAAAAGATGATCAATATTGGATGAAAGTGGCGTTAGCTTTTGCTGACAAAGCTGAAGCCGAAAACGAAATTCCTGTCGGCGCTGTTGTAGTGAAAGATGGTGAAATGATAGCTGCGGGTTGGAACCGTTCGATTACCTGTCATGATCCTTCGGCTCACGCTGAAATGATTGCCATTCGAGAAGCTGGCAAAGTCGTTGAAAATTATCGGCTGATAGATTGCACTTTATATGTGACGCTTGAGCCATGTCCTATGTGTGCCGGTTTACTGGTCCATAGTCGCTTAAGCAGAGTGGTGTTTGGGGCATATGACGCAAAAACGGGCGCTGCTGGTTCGATAATGAACCTGTTACAGCATGAAAAGCTCAACCACCAATTAGAAGTTACATCGGGCGTATTGAGTGAAGTATGTGGCGAAAAGCTGTCTGCATTTTTTAAGCGCAGACGCCAAGAGATTAAAGCGGCAAAAAAATTGAAAAACGGTAGTACTTAGGGCTGTACTACCGCTGTGGCTGCTTTTGCATCCCTTTGCTCTTCCATTTGGATTAGCGCAAAAATACGATGGCGCAGGAGCATTTTGCGATGTGCATTTTTCATCATTACACGGCGACGATTTGGCGACGTATACTTAGTGTTACGTTTAAATTGATGATTCCGACGTCTTCTCAACATAGAACCTCCGAATGTGAGAGATTAGTTGGGGAAACTCCCCAGATATTAATTTAGTATAAATACGCTATGCTTGTGACAGATTTATGACCTTTTGAAGCATTTATCAAGCCAGCTTAGTAAATATTAATTACTGTTGCTTTTCGACTTCTCTGACTTTGTCTGGATTATCAACAGGAGTCGTTTGCGAAGAGGCTTTACTGCTGTCAGGTAGGAGTGCACCGTTATCTTCCAACCACACAAGTGCATCATAATAGCGGCGGATATTATCTACATACGTTACCGCGACATCACCACGAGCATATCCATATCTTGTATTTCGATAGTAGCGCTTTTTAGTAAGTAGTGGTAGTCGTTTTTTAACGTCTGCCCAGTTATTCGGATCGCCTCCTTGATCTGCAGTAATGCTACGCGCATCTCGCACATGTCCCCAGCCCACATTGTAAGAAGCAAGGGCAAGCCAAGTACTATCGGGCTGCTGTATTTCTTCAGGCATACGGTCAAATAAAATACGTAGATATTTGGCGCCACCTTCAATATTTTGCTGGGCATTAAGACGATTTGTCACGCCAACTCTTTTAGCTGTGGGTTGCGTTAACATCATGATACCGCGGACCCCTGTAGGAGACTTAGCTCTGGGATCCCACATCGATTCTTGATAGCTGACCGCAGCAAGTAGACGCCAATCGATATTGTGCTGTTTCGAATAACTTTTAAACCACTTGAGATAGGTTGGTAGGGTGCTATGTACAGCTTCGACAAACGCTAAGGTGTTTACATAATTAAACTCTTCGATATGACCAAAATACTTCTCTTCAAGCGTAGCCAGAAAGTTGTTTTGTTGTACTCGAGCGAAAAATGCAGGTAGCAATGCATATAACGAATCGTCTTTTTCGTTACGCATCATCCACGCCACATGTTCATCTTTTGTAACTGAAAACGCAATACTGACGGTCGGGTGGTAGCGCCTAAATAGGGCCAGTGAATGTGAGTCTGTAATAGTGTAGTCAATCTCTCCATCAATGATAGCCTGCAGCAGCTCTTCCTCACCTTTATCTGAGACAACCTCCCAACTCAAATGAGGATGGCTTGTTTTAGCCTCTTCAAGCGCGATAACATGATTGCTGTGTGCAAGTACTGTAATTGGCGCTTTAATATCATCAAAGTCTCTTGGCCACTCTCTGCCTTGTTTGTACACGAGCTTTTGACTGATCATTCTATACGTTGGGCCAAAACGATATTTCGCTGTTCTTGATGGGTGAAAGCTCACCGCGGAGGCAACGATATCTAGGTCTCCGGCATCTAGCCGTGCAAATAACTCATCTAGATTAAAGTAAGGAACGATGTGTAATTCAACACCAAGCTCATTGGCAAATTCACTCGCCAGTTCATATTCAAACCCTTGTTCTCCAGTAGTACCTTGATAGTAGTTTCCCGGGCCCGCAAGCGTGCCAACACGTAATACCTTATTTTGTTTTACATGTTGCAACTGATTAAGAGGGGCTTTGTCGCACCCAACTAAACAGATGGCAACAAAGCACATAAAGACGTATTTAAACATGACCTAGGTTCTCTTTTGCGCTTGAAATCTCAACTTACCGCAGCAAAATCATAATTGCAAAAGCCGAATTAACTTAAGGTAATGATAGATTTGCATGATATTTTCTAGTTTTGGCAAATTAGTGTTAATTCCGCGCGCTATTTCCACTATAATGAGCGCCCAAAGATATCGTTCAATCCTTAACCCCGGATGAAAATACCTATGTTAATCCTACGTGGTGCACCTGCACTTTCAGATTTCAAAGTCCAAAAGATCCTTAAAACCTGCGCTGCAGCTCAATTACCAGTTACCAATGTTTATGCCGAGTTCATGCATTTTGCTGATCTAACGGCTGAGCTTTCAGAGGCTGAGTTAACTAAGCTCAACAGCCTGTTAAAGTATGGACCAACTATTACGGAGCACACGCCAGAGGGCAAACTGATCTTGGTAACACCAAGGATCGGAACTATCTCTCCTTGGGCTTCTAAAGCGACAGATATTGCAAACAACTGTGGTCTTACGCAAGTACACCGTGTTGAGCGTGGTATTGCTTATTATGTTGAGGGTGAACTAACACAAGCTCAGTTCGACGAAGTTGCACAGTTACTTCATGACCGCATGACCGAATCTGTTCATGCAGAGCTTGATGATGCAGCTAAATTATTCCGCACGGAAACGCCTCGTCCAATGTCTTCAGTGGATATTCTTGGCGGCGGCCGTGAGGCACTTGCGGTTGCGAACGTTGAGCAGGGCTTTGCACTTGCTGATGACGAAATCGACTACTTAGTAGAGAGTTTTGAAAAGCTTGGCCGTAACCCTAATGACATCGAATTGTTCATGTTCGCTCAAGCAAACTCTGAACACTGTCGTCACAAAATTTTCAACGCTGATTGGACTATCGATGGTGTAGAACAGCCTAAGTCGCTGTTTAAAATGATTAAAAACACCTACGAAACCAATAGCGACAACGTACTTTCGGCGTATAAAGATAACGCCGCGGTAATGACCGGCTCTAAAGCGGGTCGTTTCTTCCCAAATACTGACGGCGAATACGCTTACCACGAGGAAGATATCCACATTCTTATGAAAGTGGAAACGCACAACCACCCAACGGCGATTGCCCCATTTTCTGGCGCATCAACAGGTTCAGGTGGTGAGATCCGCGATGAAGGTGCAACCGGTCGTGGTTCTAAGCCAAAAGCGGGTTTAGTTGGCTTCACGGTTTCTAACCTTCGTATTCCTGGTTTTGAGCAACCTTGGGAAACTAACTTTGGTAAACCAGGGCGCATTGTTAATGCACTAGACATCATGCTTGATGGCCCACTTGGTGGCGCTGCATTTAACAACGAATTTGGTCGTCCAAATCTATTGGGTTACTTCCGAACTTACGAAGAAAAAGTAGAAAGCCATAATGGCGCTGAAGTACGTGGTTACCACAAGCCAATCATGATCGCTGGTGGTTTAGGTAACATCCGTGAAGATCACGTGCAAAAAGGCTCAATCCCTGTAGGTGCTAAGCTAATCGCACTTGGTGGTCCTGCAATGAACATCGGGCTTGGCGGCGGGGCTGCTTCATCAATGGCATCTGGCCAATCAAACGAAGATTTAGACTTTGCTTCTGTTCAGCGTGAAAACCCTGAAATGGAACGTCGTTGTCAGGAAGTGATCGACAAATGTTGGCAGCTTGGTGATGATAACCCAATTGCGTTTATTCACGATGTGGGCGCGGGTGGTTTATCAAATGCATTTCCTGAGCTTGTCGACGACGGCGGCCGTGGTGGTAAGTTCCAGCTGCGTAACATCCCGAACGATGAACCAGGCATGGCACCACACGAAATCTGGTGTAACGAGTCGCAAGAGCGTTATGTATTAGCGGTTGCAGCTGAAGACTTTGCTCGCTTTGAAGCAATTTGTAAGCGTGAGCGCGCACAATATGCGGTAATTGGTGAAGCGACAGAAGAGCGTCACCTAACAGTCGCTGATAGCCACTTTGATAATAATCCTGTGGACCTGCCACTAGACGTATTACTTGGCAAGCCACCAAAAATGCATCGTGACGTTGAGTCAAAGCGTGTAGTAGGTACAGCATTAGATACTACTGGTATTGAGCTTGAAGATGCAGCTAAGCGTTTACTTCGCCTACCAACGATTGCTGAGAAAACATTCCTTATCACGATTGGTGACAGAACCGTAACAGGTTTGGTCGCACGTGACCAAATGGTTGGCCCTTGGCAAGTACCAGTCGCTAACTGTGCGGTAACGGCGGCAACTTACGATACTTACCACGGTGAAGCGATGTCGATGGGTGAGCGTACCCCAGCGGCACTGCTTAACTATGGAGCATCGGCTCGTCTAGCAGTAGCAGAAGCGTTAACTAATATCGCTGGTGCTAATATCGGTAGCCTCAACAACATTAAGCTTTCTGCAAACTGGATGGCGGCTGCGGGTCACCCAGGTGAAGATGCAGGTCTTTACGAAGCGGTTAAAGCGGTTGGTGAAGAATTATGTCCGGCATTAGGCCTTACAATCCCAGTTGGTAAAGACTCAATGTCGATGAAGACTCAGTGGGATGAGAATGGCGAAGAAAAGTCAGTGACTGCGCCATTATCACTTATCATCACTGCATTTGGTCGTGTTGAAGATATTCGCAAAACAGTCACGCCTGAGCTTCGTACAGACAAGGGTGAAACCAGCCTATTCTTACTTGACTTAGGTGCTGGTCAAAACCGTCTTGGCGCGTCAAGCTTAGCGCAAGTGTATAAGCAACTTGGCGACAAGACACCTGATGTTGACAGCCCTGAGCTGTTAAAAGGCTTCTACAATGCGGTACAAGCATTAGTTGAGTCTGGCAAGCTTATCGCTTACCACGACCGCTCTGACGGTGGTCTATTCACCACTGCTGCGGAAATGGCGTTCGCAGGCCACACAGGTGTGAGCATTGAATTAGATGCGCTTCAAGGTACAGACTTAGAAGTGCTATTCAATGAAGAGCTTGGCGCAGTATTGCAAGTTCGCAATGACGATATCGCTGCGGTTGAAGCGGTGTTTGCTGAGCACGGTATTGCTGATATTGCACATCGCATCGGTACGCTAAACAGTGAAGACAAGGTTATCTTTACTCGTGGCGGTCAGGCAGTACTTGAAAATACTCGCACAGAGCTTCGCACTATCTGGGCTGAGACAACTTACCAGATGCAAGCACTACGTGATAACCCAGATTGCGCGAAGCAAGAGTTTGATGCTAAGTTCGATGACAAAGATCCGGGCCTAAACGTTAAACTAAGCTTTGATCTAAACGAAGATATCGCAGCGCCTTACATTGCAAAAGGGGTGAAGCCGCAAGTTGCTATCTTACGTGAACAGGGTGTTAACTCACATATTGAAATGGCAGCAGCGTTTAACCGTGCTGGCTTTGCGGCAATTGACGTACATATGAGTGACATCCTTGAAGGTCGCTTAACGCTAGAGCAATTCAAAGGCCTAGTGGCATGTGGTGGCTTCTCATACGGTGACGTTTTAGGTGCTGGTGAAGGCTGGGCTAAATCAATCCTATTCCATGACTCAGCACGTGAGCAATTCCAAGGTTTCTTCCAACGCCAAGATACCTTCAGCTTAGGTGTGTGTAATGGTTGTCAGATGCTTTCTACATTAAAAGAGCTGATCCCTGGCACGGAAAACTGGCCACGTTTTGTTACGAACAAGTCAGAGCGTTTTGAAGCGCGTTTCAGCTTAGTTGAAGTACAGCAAAGCCCGTCAATCTTCTTTGATGGTATGGCTGGCTCTCGTATGCCAATCGCGGTATCACATGGTGAAGGTCATGCTGAGTTTGCAAGTGAAGCAGCGGTACAAACTGCACTGAATTCAGGTTCAGTTGCTGTGAAGTTTGTTGATAACTACGGTGATCCAACCACTCAGTACCCAGCTAACCCGAATGGCTCTCCTGCTGGTATTACGGGCATGACGTCAACAGACGGCCGTGCAACTGTGATGATGCCGCATCCTGAGCGTGTATTCAGAGCAGTAGCAAACTCTTGGCACCCTGATGAGTGGCAAGAAGATAGCCCTTGGATGCGTATGTTCCGCAATGCGCGTAAGCTAGTAGGCTAACACGACATATATTTGAAAAAGGTCACTTCGGTGGCCTTTTTTATTCATGGCTCGATAATTATCTATCGGGTACACTGAAAGGGAAATAGCAATCATGTTTTAGGGATACGAATGAAAAAATGGCTTTGGAGCTTAGTGTTGATACTCAGTGTTTTAGTGGGTGTTTACTTTGCCAGAGTTCCTTTGTCGCTCTGGGCCATTAAACATTTTATACCAGTTAATGAACTTCAGATCAGTTGTCTTGACTGGCGTTTGTCGAGCTTCAATCGTATCCATATTACAAAAGCATGTGTGCAGACAGATGCGTTTAATGCCCAGCTTTATGACGCACAACTCAGCATGCAACAAGTCAATATTGAAAAAGCGGACATGCAACTTCTTCCGCCCAAAAAGTCAGGTGCAACTAAACCACAGCGCCTTGCGTTGCCACTCGACATCACCAGACCCAAAATGCATGTTGCTGAGCTGTCTATTTCTGGCAAGCCATTACCAAAGCCATTAGTTGTGTCGATTTCGGAGTCCGAACTGAATCAATTTGTAGTTTCAGGTGACATTGCTGCAGAAGTTACGTTGCAGCCAGAGCGTATTGCTGCAAATATTGACCTAAGTGGCAAGTACCTCAGTGCTTTGTTACCTCCTCAGATCCAAGCCCTTTCAGGAACTAGCAAACTTGAATTCGATGGTCTAGCTATGGACGCAGAGCTAGAACTTGAGACTTTAGTGGCGCTCGAACAGGATGAGTGTAAAGGTAGTGCTGCGTATATTGGTGCTGTGTCAGGGCGGTATGATTTAGCCTCGCAGCAGGGGAAGATAGCACTTGCCGAGCCGATTTCAGCGAAATCAACGCTTAATTGTCTTACTTCTGAATATAACAAACTGTTACCGACCACTTGGCAGCTCCGTTTACCGAGTGAAATTACTATTTCTGCCGATTCAATCGCGACAGATTTACTTGAAGTGACAGGTAAAGATAAACCGTTACAGCTTGAAGTGAACGAGTTGGCAGTCGACTTAACTGAGCCTTTCGTCAATGGTGATATTCGCCTTGAATTTGCCGATGAAAAGTGGGGCGCGCATACACTGGCGGGAGCGCTTAGTGCGCGGCCAAATTTTGTTGATATGAGCGGGGAAATCACAAGTGACCTTCAAAAGCTTACACTGCAAGATGTTATTGCTGAGAACCTTGAGCTCAATAGCCGCTTCAAAATATTGGGTGATCCAACCGAGCTAATTACAGTTGAGGCTCAGCCGAGCATATTCTCAACCCAGTTATCGACATCAGATTTGGTGATTGATAATCCATCTTTGACGCTTGACTTACATGCGCAGCTAGATGTGCCAAAACTCAAAAGTGGGCATTTACTACACAGAGTCTTACCTGAAGGAATGAGTTTTGCGATAACGCTTGATTCAACACTGCAAAACCTGAGTGTTGAGAATGTGACAGCAAAACAGAGTGCGTTGAGCGGGCGAGTTGTGCTTGAGCCTACACACGATTTTGATATCAACCTCACCTTAACCAGTACACAAATACAACAGCAGAATTACAAACTAAATGAGTTAGCGCAGACGCTCCACTGGCAAGGCTCAGTCGCGACAGGAGAAATCTTTTCAACCCTGTCTGGCGATACCAAGGTAGCAGAAGTTAACTTAGCCGATTTCAGTTTGAAAAACGTAAGCATTGATAGCAAAGGGCAGCAAAGCCGTGGATTGATGGCGTCACATGTGATTAATATTGATGGTGTAAAGGTGTTGCTTGAGCATCAATATTCAAGCTTAAAACATCCAGCACAATTACACGTGCCCAAGCAGCAGCTCACTCAACTTCAGCCATATATTGACGCGCTTTTACCGAACTTAAAAGTTACCCATGGTAACTTCTATGCAATACTCGAAGGGGATTTATCCACGCGCATATTTACCTTAGACGGGAGCGTTCAAAATGGATCTGCGTTATTTAATGAACGGCTTATTCAAAATGCAACGATTGATGTCTTTGGTCTATTAAGTTCAGCAGATATTCAACTCAAGCCAACCACACTGAGCGTTGAAGAGTTGAGAGCTGGTGTTATCGTTCAAGCAATAACAGGCCAACTGCTCAGCGAAGCAGGCGTGGCTAAACTAAAAGATATTAACGCACAAGTTTTTGCCGGTAACGTGGGGGTTGATGAAGTTAGTTTGGTCCCAACGCCGCAGGTCGTTCGAGTATCGCTAGATAAACTGAGTTTAGATCTTATTGCCGCCTCTGGGCATGATGCAGGCGTTGAGCTGAGAGGGCTGATCTCAGGCAAGTTACCAGTACAAGTGTCTTCATCTGGGGTACGTATTGAATCTGGTCATATCCATAATGTTGGTGAAGGGCTGTTAAAGGTTGAAAACAATGCATCAATTAATGCGTTAAAAGAGCAGCAACCTAGCTTACAAACGGTGATTGGTGTACTTGACGAGTTGACCATTGAGCAATTGAGTAGTGGCGTAAATTTAAATGAAGACGGCTGGTTGGACTTAGATGTTAAAATTACAGGAATTAACAAACTCCAACAACAACCAGTAAACTTTAACTATACACACTCAGAAAATGTGTTTACCTTATTACGAGCCCTACGCTTGAGCGACGAGATCACGCGCGAAGTGGAAAATGCGTTAAATAAAGAGGAGCGTTAGTGAATGAAATGGATGCTAGTGATATCAGCTTTATTGGTGTTGAGTGCTTGTACTCATAAGGTGCAAGTGGAAACCAAAGAGCCCATAACGATCAACTTAAATGTAAAAGTAGATCACGAGATCCGCGTGAAGGTGGATAAAGAACTCGACAACTTATTCAGCGAAGACAGTGAGCTATTCTAAGGAGGATTTATGAAGCTTAAAGCAATCTCTACCCTAATAATTGGGCTCAGTATGAGCTTCGCCGCATTCGCAATTTCTATTGACGATGCTAAATCACAGGGTTTGGTTGGTGAGACTACATCAGGCTATCTTGGTGTAGTAAAAAGTGGTCAAGGCGTACAGCAGCTAGTTGATGAAGTGAATGAAAAGCGCAAACAGAAATACCAGCAATTAGCGAAAAAGAACGGGATCACGCTTGAGCAAGTAGAGGCTTTAGCGGCTAAAAAAGCGTATAACAAAACGCAATCAGGTCATTATATTCAAGTAAATGGCAGCTGGGTGAAAAAGTAATACTTCCAAAATCTTACAAGAAAAGGCTGGCTAAACCAGCCTTTTGACTATTTAGGCTTGTGGCATTGCTGAAGCAAATGCTGCCAAAACGCTTCCCCTTTTCGTCTTGCCAGACGAATATTATTTTCCGGGATCTGCTCCGGGTCGTCATATTCAGCTAATGCTTGAGCCATGCTTTCTTCGCGGATCAAGTGGAGTGTAGGATATGGTGCTCGGTTAGTGTAATTTGCCGCATCATGCTCATCGCTATCAGCAAACACATAATCTGGGTGAAACGTAGCAATTTGATAAGTGCCTTCAAACCCTTGCGCGACTAATAAAGCGTTTGCTAGGTCGACGAGATCCAAAAAGTCGTCAAAATTGCTAAAACCCTTATCAAATATAACTAGTGTTGTTTCTCGCTCTGGCTCATGGTTTAACTCTGAGCACTGCTCTAACATATCCATCACGGCATCGTCGTGGCTTATCGCTTGAGACACGAAATAATGAATGCTGTTACTTTCAACTTCCTGTCGAGCAAACGGGCAAAAGTTGTATTTTACAATGACTTGGCTAACCCAGTTTTGCATTGTAGAGATGACTGTATTCATGAATTATTCCAAGCTCTTATTGATTAGTTTCATGGTTTTAGCAATAGCCCCGGTATTTTCAACTAGTACCGATTGAGCGTTAGCACCGATTTGCATTCGAAGCGATTTATTTTCAAATAGCGTAATAATTTGAGCGGCAAGCTTGTCCTCATCATCGATTATGATGGCACCTTGTTGCGCGATAAGTTGAGGGTATATATGCGCAAAATTATAGGTATGTGGGCCAGTTAAAATAGGTACGCCGTGAGCCGCCGCTTCTAGCGGGTTATGACCGCCGCGCTCAATCAAGCTACCACCAATATAGGCGATATCGGCACTGCCAAATAGCCACTTTAATTCCCCTAAAGTATCCGCTAACAAGACCGAGGCTTCTGTGTTTATGTTGTCGCTGCTCTTTCTGGTAAAAGCGATCTCTTGCTCACTGAGGTGGTCAGCAACTGCTTGAAACTGCTCGGGATGACGAGGCGCGATAATGAGTAACGCATTACTTACTTGCTTTAATACTCGCTGATGTGCAGCGATGACTTGTTCATGCTCCTTAGGGTGCGTAGATCCAGCAAGCCAAATTAACCGCTCGGGGTAATTTGCTTGAAACTGTTTTGCCTTTGCAGTTTCTTCTCCAGTGACTGAAATATCAAACTTGATTGAGCCGGTAATGTGAAGTTTAGATTGAACAAGCCCAAGCTTGATAAAACGCTCGCCGTCTTCTTCATTATGGGCTGCAAGCAGATCTATGTTGTGCATTAAGTCTTTCGTTAACCAAGCGTGCTTTTTATAACCTTGGTATGACTTTTCAGAGAGTCTGGCATTGACTACCAAGGTTTTACATTGGTTTTGTTTGGCATAATGAAAAAGATTAGGCCACAGCTCAGTTTCCATCACAATAAGGAGTTTGGGCTTCAAGGTATTGAAAAATTTTCTGACCGCAAAAGCAAAATCTATAGGTAAATAACAGACATGTACTTGTATATTGCTGTGAAAAGCTTTTGTTATCTCTTCTCTACCTGTTGGGGTGTTACAAGTGACAATGATTGGAGCAGCAGCTTGTTCTTTAAGTACTGATTTTATGAGAGGTGTGGCTGCAAGCACTTCACCAACAGAGGCGCAATGGATCACAACAGCATGTGGCGGCAGCTTGTTTAGATTAAAGCCTAAACGCTCTGTAAAATAAGCTCGATAGTCAGGGTTTTTCCTACCTCTAATAAAATACAGATAACTCAATAAAATAGGTGCTAATACTAGCAACAATAAGGAATATAGTCGCGCGCCATAGGAGTCGCTTAAGCTCAAAAATCAGTATTTTACCTTGTTCCTGGGCGAAATTGAATGAACAACACAATTTTACACAGTTCAACAGATGCCTATGGGCTTTTGGTTTGGTAGTATTTAGCGCATTAAAAGTAATGGAATAACAAAATGAATTTAGCTCGAGTACTCGCTTGCTGTAGTTTATTAGCTTCGAATCTCGCTTTTGCGAGCCCAACAGCCTATTTACCCATTGGGCAAGATCCGCTGTTGGAATATCAAATCGATAAAATGTTTGCGTTGACCGTTGGTACGCCTATGGCAAAGCCTTACCGTATCAGTGAAATCAAGATGCATTTGATGAAGCTTAGGCATATTGACGCCACATTACAGCAGAGTATTAGTCAGGGAATTGCACCTTATTTGCAGGATGATGCGTTGACGCAAAGGTCGATAACACTACGTGTTGATAGTGGTGAGGAAAAACAAATTGCCAACGACAGAGGTAATTACAGCGGTGAGTATGCTGAACTGGGGCTCGGTGGTGTTTGGCGAGGAGGCGACTCGAGTATTCTACAAATTGGTGCTGAGTATCGAGTAGATGCAAACAAACTTGTTCCATACAATACTTTTTATGGCATGTCCTACGGTAATTTGCAGCTTAATTTAGGATATAAAGAACATTGGTTTTCACCATTTAAGCATTCGGCTCAGGTATATTCTAATAACGCTAGACCTTCATTATCAGCTTCTTTGGGTTTAGTTGTGCCTATTCGAAATTGGTGGAACTTCGATTTTGAGTTGTTTTATTCTGAACTTGAGAAAGTCCATGACGGGATTCGTTTTCAAGGCACGCTTCACGATGGAACACCTAAAATAGCGGGTAGTCACTTTAGTATAGAGCCATTAGCTGGATGGAAAATCGGTCTAAACAGAGTCATGCAATTCGGAGGCGGGCCTAGAAAAGTAGATTTTAAGGACTTTGTTAAGGCATATTTTGACCCTGTTGGAAACGATAATAAGATAGGTGATCTCACTCAAGATGATGAACTGGGCGATCAATGGGCAACTATCACGACCAGCTTTACCACAAATTACGGCACTCAAGCACAATGGTATTTAGAATACGGTGGTGAGGATAGCAATAACCATAAAAACTATTTGTTTGGTAATACGGTTGTCAATGTTGGCGTTTTTCTCCCTCAAATGACTTCAACGACTTCATTACGCTATGAGTTTACTGATATGGAAAGCTTATGGTATGTAAACGAAATTTACGATACTTATGGCAATACGATCGACGGATTTGGCGTTGGGCATTTTGCTGCAAACCATCGCCAGTTCGATGATGGTGCACCGACGCAAATTCACGTTTTAGAAGGTACTTACCAATCAGATTATCGTTCATTATGGAGAGCTAAGCTTTCAATTATCGATAATGAAAGTAATTATTTGAATGAACTTGGTGAGCTTGGTGCTGAGTATGAACGAGGCTACGAGTTTGAGTTGGCGCATATTGGTGAAGCCTATAGCAAGCAAGTCGAAACGAAATTAACCTTGGGTAAAGATGTCTTCGGTGAGAATTACACTTGGTTATCAGTCCATGTATACTGGTAAGTATCACGCGGGACAAGCATAGAATAGTTTAGGAACAAATATGTCATTGAATGAACAAGTAGCACAAAGCTACTTCGCAAGCTTACAGCGCCATGTTGATGTTTTTGAAACAATGGCAAACTATCACCAAGAATGTGTCGAGCTACTTGAAGCATGCCAAAGCACGTTAGCAGCCGGTGGTAAGGTCATTTGGTTTGGTAATGGTGGCAGCGCGGCAGATGCGCAGCACCTAGCTGCAGAATTTGTGGTGCGTTACAAATTAGAGCGTGGTCCTTTGGCTTCGATTGCATTAACTACCGACACTTCAATTTTGACTGCGCACAGCAATGACTATCACTTTGACTCCGTATTTGAGCGTCAGGTTCAGGCACTTTGTAAACCGGAAGATATGGTGATTGGGTTAACCACATCAGGTACGAGCCCTAATATCAATTTGGCGCTTCAAGCCGCAAATGAAATTGGCGCGTTTACCGTGGCACTGACTGGTAGAACTGGTGGCAAAGTGAAGGATATTGCTAAATTACCGATTATTATCGCAAACGACGAGACAGCGCGTATTCAAGAAGCGCATATGTTTATTGGTCACTGGCTATGCGAAGCGGTCGATATGCTGGTTGCGGCGGAGCAAAAGGCATGAAGTTAACGGCGCTTCAACAGCTAAATCAAGCCAAGGTATTGGTGGTTGGCGATGTGATGTTGGATAGATATTGGCATGGAGATACCGGGCGCATTTCTCCTGAGGCTCCAGTGCCTGTGGTGAAAGTCAGCGCATTGGAAGACAAAGCTGGTGGTGCGGCGAACGTTGCCAAAAACATCGCTCACCTAGATGGTAAAGTGGGTTTGCTTGGGCTTATCGGCGAAGATGATAATGGCAAAACGCTTGAGGCTATCCTTACCAAAGAAAACATTGAATCTAGCCTAGTTAACGTCGTTGAGCTGCCGACTATCGCAAAAATGCGTGTGATCAGCCGTCATCAGCAAGTAGTCCGACTCGATTTAGAAGAGCCCTTTCAGTTATCTCACAGTCAACTCCTGCTTGAGCGTCTGAAACAAGAAGTTGATAAGTATGACTTTGTGTTGTTTAGCGACTACAACAAAGGCGCTTTGTGCGCCATTTCAGACATGATTGCGGTGGCTAAAGGTGCCGGTAAAACGGTACTTATTGACCCTAAAAATAGTGACTTGAGCCTCTATCAAGGTGCTGATTTTATCACGCCTAACTTAAACGAATTTAAACTTGCTGGTGGAGATATAAGCAGCGAGGAGGCACTCACCTCTAGTGCGCGTGAACTGCTGAAAACATCGGGGATCGGCGCTATGTTGCTGACGCGCTCCGAGCAAGGCATGTCTTTGATAACCAATACTGAAAAGTTTGATTTCCCAGCTCAAGTACAGGAAGTAAGTGATGTTACGGGAGCTGGCGATACCGTGATCGCCACGCTGACGACGATGTTAGGCGCAGGAATGTCAGCTAAAGACGCGGTGGAAGTTGCAAATATTGCCGCAGGCATTGCCGTGAGTAAGTTAGGTGCTGCAACGGTGTCACCGGAAGAGTTGAGTCGCAAACTGGGTCAATATCTTAGAGAAACGGGCGAGCACTACCAAACACCGTTTGAAGAAGTGCTTAAGCATATTACTTTTGCCAAGCAAAACGGCGAAACCATTGTGTTTACCAACGGCTGCTTTGATATTCTCCATGCAGGCCATGTGCGTTATTTAGCGCAAGCTAAAGCGATGGGCGACAGGCTCGTTGTTGGGTTAAATAATGATGAATCGATCTCGCGTCTTAAAGGACCTGAACGCCCAATCAATCCATTGAAAGAGCGAGCTATGGTGTTATCCGCACTCGCTTCTGTGGATTGGGTTATTCCGTTTGGCAGTGTTGAAGAAAATGACACACCAGCTAAGTTGATAGAAATGGTCAGCCCTGACATTTTGGTCAAAGGTGGTGACTATAAAGTGGAAGATATTGCTGGCGCAGAGCATGTGCTTAATCAAGGTGGAAAAGTCGAGGTGTTAGCATTTTTGGATGGCTGCTCGACTTCCAATGTGATTAAAAAGGCACAGTTACAAAAAAGTTAACGTGCGCTGCGATAGGCTTGCATTAATACTTGCCACTGATTTTCATCAAAATAAAAGGTCGGCCATTTGCCGGCCTCTTTTTTAAATGAACGTTGCAAACGCTCCATGTTTGCGTGCTGCCAACTTGAGTTTGGCTGCATGATTTTGCCCTTATCAAAATCAATTAGAAATACTTTGCCGTTGGCATCAAACAAAATATTGTTGATGTTCAAATCATCATGATAGGCTCCGGCTCGATGAAACTGAGCAATGGTGTGGCCGATACTTTCCAGTTCATTTGCACTAAGCGCTCTTGCTTGCAAAACTTCGCAAACACTGGTGGCTTCAGGCACCGCTTCGGTCAAAATATCTGCACGATAAATACCAAAATGAAGCGAAATTCTTGCGCCAAGTGGTGTTGGAACTGGTAAACCCATTAGCTGTAATTGCTCTAGCAAAGCAAACTCTTGATATACGCGAGTATTTTCTAGTTTGGTGAAAATATACTGATCACTCAACAGCTTGCCGATTAAGCCACCGCGATAATAGTGTTTGAGTACCGCTATGCCTTGATTAAACCGTACGAACCACGCCGTTGCTCGGCCTTCTTTCGAGCCGACAATCGCATTATTTTTCTGCCAATATTCAGGGTTAAACATTTCTTCTGAAATATCATAATCTAGGGCTGAAGGCGTTAGTAAATAGCTATGCGGCTGTTTGGTGATTTGCACAATATAGGATTCTTAAGAGTCAATTGTGACATTCTAACGATTTTTCACCCTCAGTGAAACTTGCAAACTTGTTTGATTAATTTAAGATCAAGCGCTTGTTACTTTCCATGAGAACTATTGTTTTGAGCAAATCCTTGACCTCTATTTGTATTTTGCGACTTTCTGCGATTGGCGACGTGTGCCATGCCGTGAGTGCTGTACAGGCGATCCAACGTGCACATCCGCAAGCGAAAATTACGTGGGTGATAGGAAAAGTAGAAGCTATGTTATTGGCTGACTTACCCGGTGTTGAGCTCGTCGTATTTGACAAAAAACAGGGTAAAGCCGCGCTCAAGGCGTTAAAGGCAAAGTTCAAAGGGCAAAAGTTTGACGTATTACTACATATGCAGGTTGCGTTAAGAGCCAATCTTGTTGCACGAGTTATTCCTGCAAAGCAAAAAATAGGCTTTGATAAAGGGCGCTCAAAAGAGTTACACAGCTTGTTTATTAATAAGCGGATCGCACCTCAACAGTCGCCACATGTGCTCGAAGGTTTCCAAAACTTTGCCCGTGCAATTGGGGCTGAGTGCGGTGAGCCGACATGGCAGATGCCAGTGACGGCAGCTCATCAAGCTGCGGCAAAATCGCTATTACCTGAAGGTAAGGTGTTTGTAATATCCCCCGCGGCAAGTAAAGCTGAGCGCAATTGGCTTCCTGAGCGGTATGCTAGGGTTGCAGATCATGCTGCTGCATTAGGGTTTCAGGTGGTGATAACGGGTGGTCCAACGGAGCTTGAGCAAAATTTAGCAGCCGAAATTCAACAACACAGCCAAGCTGAGTTATTAAACTTAGTGGGAAAAACTGACTTGAAAACCCTACTTTGTGTGTTGGAGCAAGCCGAATTAGTGCTAGCACCTGATACCGGACCTGCTCATATGGCAGTGACAGTCGGAACGCCGGTGATTGGTTTGTATGCTCACTCCAATCCAACTCGCACAGGGCCATACCTGTATCAAGACTATGTGGTTGAGGTTTATCATCAAAACCTCATTGCGCAAAAGGGCAAAACCGCAGACCAATTACCCTGGGGAACACGGGTAAAAGGTAGCGAACTCATGTCTCAAATTTCCGTTGATGCTGTAATTACGATGTTTGAGCGGGTAATAGAAGAACAGGGGATTGTGACAAATGCATAAGGCTGTATTTTTAGACAGAGATGGCGTTGTTAATAAAGATCACGCCTATGTTCATAAAATCGCGGATTTTGAGTTTATTGACGGGGTATTTAGTGCCTGTCAAGCATTTAGCAAAGCCGGTTATAAAATTGTGATCGTGACGAATCAGTCGGGCATTGGTCGAGGTTATTATGATGAAGCACAATTTCACGCCTTAAGCGAGTGGATGTGCGCGCAGTTTAAGGCACATGGTGTTGACATCGCTGGTGTTTATTTTTGCCCTCACCACCCTGAAAAGGCACAAGGCCGATATAAAGTAGAGTGTGACTGTCGTAAACCAGAACCCGGAATGCTGCAACAAGCGATAGCCGAGCATGACTTGGATCCCAAGCAAAGTATTATGATTGGTGATAAAGTCTCAGACATCAAGGCTGCCCGCGCTGCTGGCGTAAAAACAGCCATTTTAGTTGAGTCTGGGCAGAGTTTTAGTCAAGAGCAACAACAGCTCGCGGATAAAGTATGTGGTTCGTTGGCGGAGGTACCAGCCGCACTATGTTTGTCTGAGTAAAATAAAGTTTGCTGCCAGTTGTCGCAAATCGTGCATTTATTGTGTGAACCTTTTAAAATAAAGATATCTTTTTACGTACTAGGTATGATTGAATTGGTACGTTCCAATTAACTTGAGCTAATAAGCTTAGGCGTTAACTTTTGATAGTGAGAATGACATCCGCCTATGGCGATGCGTAGCTTACTATCACCGTGCAAAAAATGGAGACTCCCAGATGAGAGCATCGGCCTTCTACAGCCAGCTTCAGCAACAAATTGAAGAAGTAAAAGCTGAAGGATTATATAAAAAAGAGCGTATTATCACTTCTCAGCAGCAAGCTGAAATTGCAGTATCGACTGGCGAAAGTGTAATTAACTTCTGTGCTAATAACTATCTAGGTTTGGCGAATCACCCAGAGCTAATTAAAGCGGCGCAAGGCGGCCTTGATGATCATGGTTTTGGTGTTGCATCGGTGCGTTTTATCTGTGGTACGCAAGATATTCACAAAACGCTTGAAGCAAAGATCAGTGAGTTTCTAGAAACAGAAGATACTATCCTTTACTCTTCATGCTTTGATGCCAACGCTGGTTTATTCGAAACTATCTTAGGCCCTGAAGATGCGATTATCTCGGACTCATTAAATCACGCTTCTATCATTGATGGTGTGCGTTTATGTAAAGCTAAGCGTTTCCGCTATGCTAACAACGATATGGCTGATCTCGAGCGGCAGTTAATTGCTGCTGATGAAGCTGGTGTCAAAACCAAGCTTATCGCGACCGATGGCGTATTTTCAATGGATGGCGTTATTTGTAACTTAAAAGCGGTTTGTGACTTAGCGGACAAGTATGACGCATTAGTGATGGTTGATGATTCACACGCGGTGGGTTTTGTTGGTGAAAATGGCCGCGGAACACCGGAATACTGTGGTGTATTAGACCGAGTGGATATTATTACAGGAACGCTTGGTAAAGCACTTGGCGGTGCATCGGGCGGTTATACCTCTGGTAAGAAAGAGATCGTAGAGTGGTTACGTCAACGTTCACGTCCTTACTTATTCTCAAACTCGCTAGCGCCTTCAATTGTTACAGCTTCAATCAAAGTACTAGACATGATGAAAGAAGGCGATGCCCTACGTGCTAAACTATGGGATAACGCAGCTTACTTCCGTACTAAGATGGAAGCTGTTGGCTTTACTTGTGCGGGTAAAGATCACGCGATTATTCCGGTTATGTTAGGCGATGCCAAAGTGGCCTCAGAAATGGCTGACAGACTGTTAGCTGAAGGGATCTATGTGATCGGTTTCTCTTATCCTGTCGTGCCAAAAGGCCAAGCTAGGATCAGAACACAAATTTCAGCTGCGCATACGACTGAGCAGCTAGACAAAGCAATCGAAGCCTTTACCCGTATTGGTAAAGACCTAGGCGTCATTTAATTTTGCCACCGGCATTAAGCCGGTGCAGCTAACGAGCGAATACTATGAAAGCATTATCCAAGTTGAAAGCTGAAGAAGGAATTTGGATGGCGGATGTGCCAAAACCGGAAGTAGGGCACAACGATCTATTGATCAAAATCCGTAAAACAGCAATTTGTGGTACTGACGTACACATCTACAAATGGGATGAGTGGGCACAAAACACAATCCCAACTCCAATGGTTGTGGGGCACGAATACGTAGGTGAAGTGGTCGATATGGGCCAAGAGGTACGTGGTTTTAGCATTGGCGACCGAGTATCTGGTGAAGGTCATATCACATGTGGTCACTGTCGTAATTGTCGTGCTGGTCGTGTTCACCTATGTCGTAACACCATTGGGGTAGGCGTTAACCGCGAAGGTTCATTTGCAGAATACCTAGTTATTCCTGCTTATAATGCGTTTAAGATCCCCGACAACATTTCTGATGAACTCGCTTCTATCTTCGACCCATTCGGTAATGCAGTGCATACTGCATTGTCATTTGACTTAGTTGGTGAAGACGTACTAATTACCGGCGCGGGCCCAATTGGTATTATGGCTGCAGCAGTGGCTAAACACGTCGGTGCGCGTCATGTGGTGATCACAGATGTAAATGAATATCGACTTGAACTTGCCACTAAAATGGGTGCTACGCGAGCAGTAAATGTTGCCAACGAAAGCCTCGAAACGGTTATGAAAGACCTTGGCATGACAGAAGGGTTCGATGTTGGACTTGAAATGTCAGGTGTTCCTTCTGCATTTAAGGGCATGTTAAACAGCATGAACCATGGTGGTAAGATTGCAATGCTGGGTATTCCTCCTTCTGACATGGCGGTGGATTGGAACCAAGTGATCTTCAAGGGTCTTGTGATCAAGGGGATTTACGGCCGTGAAATGTTTGAAACTTGGTACAAAATGGCAAGTTTGATCCAGTCAGGCTTAAACCTTGACCCAATCATTACACATCAGTTCCATATTGATGACTTCCAGACTGGCTTTGATACGATGATTTCAGGGCAATCAGGTAAAGTTATTCTGAATTGGGATTAATGCTCAACTTTGCTTAGTGCATGAATGAGTAGTTATAATAGAAGGCGGCTAGGTCGGTACGGCTTAAGCCGTCTTTTGTTTTAGTATTAAATAGGTAACACATGTCTTTTAAACATATTTCAGTAGCAGATACGCAAGCGCTTTTAGGCAATGATGATGTAGTGGTAGCAGACATCCGTGATGAAAGTACTTTTGCACAAGGGCATATTCCAGGTGCTGAACATTTATCTAATGCTAATCTTGCGCACTTTATGCAGGAGAAAGAATTTGACCAGCCCATTGTAGTGGTGTGTTATCACGGTATTTCCTCTCAAGGCGCTGCTAACTACCTAGTTGAGCAAGGCTTTGAAGATGTTTACAGCATGGATGGTGGTTTTACGCAGTGGGCAAGTGAGTTGCCTAACGAGATTGAAAAGTGAAGTTAATAGCCCATTATCACAATGCACGACTAGCACAGGGTGCGGTCGATTATTTTAAGACGCAAGGGATCTATTGTGTTTTGCAAAGTCACGATGGGCAACAAGTTGAAGTTTGGCTAGAACGCGGTGACGAAGCTCTTGCTATGCGTCTTTGGCAAACGTTTTTGGAGCAACCCGACGCAGAATTATACCAAGCGGCTTCTTGGCAAACAGGAAGTACACAAGGGTTATTTAGCTACCAAGGCCAAAACTTAAACTTAGTAAAGCGCTTTTTGAGATTGAACTGGTTATTACAGGGCGTTTTTGGTGTCAGTATTATTGTTTTTGTCGCCATGCTATTTGGCGACGCTAGTGGCATCTTTTCTGCGCTACGTTTTTCCCTAGATAAACCTTGGACTTGGATAGCGCCTACACTCATACATTTTAGCGCCATACATTTAATTTTTAATTTAAGCTGGTGGCTTCATTTAGGGGCGCAAATCTCAGAAAAATTAGGGCTCTGGGCGTTAGTCTGTATTTACCTTGTAACGGGCTTAACCAGTAATTTTATGCAGTTCCTATTCGTTGACGCTAATTTTGGTGGGCTAAGTGGTGTGGTCTATGGACTACTGGGTTTTTGTTGGGTAATTGGTCATCGAAATCCTGCCGGAGCTGCTTTGGTTTCTAAGCCTGTAATTGGTTTTATGCTGCTTTGGATGTTGTTTGGGTTTACGGATATGTTTTTCATCAACATGGCTAACTGGGCGCACTTGTTTGGATTGCTATCAGGTATGTTGGTTGCGGTATTTTGGCCTATCAACAGGCAATTCAAAGAGAATAGCTAGTTACTTCGAACTCGGGAGCAAGCGCTTCCGAGTTCTTGTAAGAGTTGGCTCGCTTAGTGGTATAAATATTTAGTAAAAAGCACATCTCGAACAATTTCCTGCCCAGTCTCTTCTTTTAACAGTGTTTTTAGCTTTTCAGCACAGCGCTTCCTGATTTCTTCTCGGCCAGTTAATGACTTAATGGTTTCTTCGTTTTCTTTACTTAGGATCTGTACTATTGCATCTCTTAGTAAAGGTGTATGGTGTTCAACCACAGCGATATTTGCGACATCATTCAGCATTAGATCAACAGTGACTCGGACATAGCCAAGCTTTTTATTAGATTGGCCTATATAATTCGTGATGATATCTGGCTCAAACCCGAAATACCCAATAGTCGAATCCGCTTTTACAGGGGAAGCCGCGGTTAATGCAATGCACAAAGTGAGTACAACAGCCAACAGTCTCATGTTTTATCAGGTATCCTAATGCAAATTACTTTTTACTTAGTTTATACATAATTGCGTTGATTTTACAGCTGGCTTCAGCACAAACATAAACTTTTTAGAAAGCCTCGGCTCTGCTATGATGACGGCGAATTTTTAAAACGGAAATAGAACGTTGCCTTTGCTATTACCTTTAGAGCGCTCATGGCTGAAGAACACGCAGTTGATAGATATTGAGCCTGCACTTTCTCCCTATTTATTAGAGACCCAGTCTCTGACCGCAAGACTAAAAGAAACTTGTGAAAGATTTTCTGTGACTGTACTTGCTAATGAGTTCAGATGCGCCCCAGATGCGCTACGTACAGAGCTTTCTGAACAGGCTTGGTGTCGAGAGGTTACGTTAAATTGTAACGGTAAAGCGGTTGTATTTGGGCAAAGTTGGCTTAATGAGGAAGCATGTATTGTTGGTATGGATGCAATTGGTGAAACGCCGCTGGGTGAATTACTGTTTACTGATTTAAATTGGCAGCGCGGCGCACTCGAATACTTTCGCTTATCTACTTCTGACTATCCAGCGCTTATTGAGCTCATAACACCAACTCGCAATATCCCTGAGAGTTTATTTGCAAGAAGAAGCTGGTTTAAAAATGGCAAAGCAAAAATTTTAGTTTGTGAAGTCTTTATATCGGAAAGCTTTTATGATTAATAATCAGAAATGGCAGGCTTACAGCCAACTTATGCGATTAGATAAGCCAATCGGGACTTTATTGCTATTATGGCCCACGCTTTGGTCACTGTGGTTTGCAGCTGGAGGTGTTCCAAGTATCTGGCTTATTGCTATCTTCGCGTTGGGTGTATTTATAATGCGTAGTGCGGGCTGTGTTATTAATGATTTTGCTGATCGTAAGGTTGATGGTGCGGTGAGGCGGACCGCGACAAGGCCGCTTGCAAGGGGCGCTGTGACAAGTAAAGAAGCGCTAGGTTTATTTGCTATTTTGGTTGCAATCGCTTTTATTCTGGTGCTTTTTTTAAACTGGCAGACCATCGCATTATCGTTTGGAGCACTTGCATTGGCCTCTGTCTATCCCTTCATGAAACGTTATACAAATTTACCGCAAATCGTACTTGGCGCTGCCTTTAGCTGGGCAATACCCATGGCATTTATGGCAGTAAATCAGAATGTACCTATGCTCGCTTGGGTACTGTTTTTTGCTAATTTAATTTGGACGGTTGCTTATGACACTATGTATGCCATGGTGGATAGGGATGATGATTTGAAAATTGGGGTGAAGTCTACAGCGATTTTATTCGGCAAATGGGATCTTTGTATTATTGCGCTGCTCAACATCACATTTATCGCGATGATGGCGGCTGTTGGTGTAACGTTTGAATTGAATCTCGCTTTTTGGGGCGCCTTACTCGCCGCTTCTATACTGCTTATTAGGCAACAATATGCCATACGTAATAGAGATAGAGAGAGGTGTTTTTGGGCCTTTTTAAATAATAATTATGTTGGCTTGGTGATTTTTGCAGGCGTTGTGCTGGGGTTTTTACCGCTCTAAAGCAAGTTATTAAAAAACGGGCAAATAATTGAGATTATTTGCCCGTTTTTTTAGCAACTAATAAGTTACGGTCTGTTTGCTAGATGAAGATGCAGCATCTTCAATTAGCTCAAGCAAGTGGTTTATATGTGCATTCGAACCAATTTGGTGGTTGGTTTGTACAATCAATTGCTCTCTGTCCAATGCTTTATTGGTTTTTAAGAAAACTAGGTTAGGGTCTTGTGCGATTGTCTTTGAATGTTCAATACTCGCAATCGCAAAGCTATTGCTGTTCTTCAAGCCATCAATTACTTGCTCAATATTACCAATCTTAACGTTTGTTGATTTATTTAATGAATCAACAGCTTCATTTAGCATATTTTGAACTTGTTTTGACTGTGAGAAACAACCATACATTGGGTAATGGGTTAATTCAGCTTTTCGGATGCTATCTTGATTTGCGAGAGGGTGGTTTCTCGAAACGAACAAGACTAGTTGATCTGGTAGGTGAATATCACTCACTATGCTGTTGGCGCTCTGCAGATACACGCTGATATCAATTTCACCCAGTTGTAGCTTACGAGTAAGCTCCAACTCATCTTGCAACTGCATTTCAATCTTAACATTCGGATACTGAGCTAAAAATTGACCGCAAGAAACCGGTACGATGCTGCTAGCTTGAGTTGTGTAACCAATAATTAACTTTTGATTATCACGACCAAATAAGCTTTGCTTGATGGTTTTCTTGGTTAAATCCAGTTCAGATAAGGTTGTTTTGCAATACTTTAAGAAAAGCTCACCTTGTTCAGTGAGTTTTACTGAACGCGTAGAGCGTTTAACGAGTTCACAACCAATTTCATCTTCAAGGGTTTGGATGCTTCGAGTAAGCGCTGAAGTACTGATCTGGGTTTGTTCTGCGGCTTGTCTAAAATGTCTAAGATTGCCTAATGCTACGAACTGCTCGAGTTGTTCAAATCTCATGTGAAATTCCTTTTAATTTCAACTAAAACACATTTATTACGTCTTTTCCCAATAATAATACACGAAGTGGGAAAAAGAAAGTGAAGTTTTTACATTCTGATTACAAAGCTAGTCAGGATACCTGTCACGTATCTCAATAAATTGTTCCAGATTCTTTAGAAAAAGGTCAACTAATTTGGGCTCAAATTGTTTACCTTTCTCTTTGTTGACCAACTCAATCACTTTATCCAGTGGCCAAGCAGGCTTGTAACAGCGCTCGCTTCCTAGTGCATCAAAGACATCAGCCAGTGCTGTGATCCTACCAACAATGTCTATTTGCTCTGCTTTTAAGCCGTTAGGGTACCCTGAACCATCCCACTTTTCATGATGTTGATGAGCGATTAATGCGCCACATTGCAAAATTTCATTTGTTGAATTTTTTAAGATTTCAAACCCTTGCTGCGCATGGGTCTGCATAATTATCCATTCTTCATCAGTGAGTTTTCCGGGTTTATTTAGGATTTGATCTGGAATACTGATTTTGCCAATATCATGAAGTGGAGAGGCCAATTTAATGATCTCTGCTTGGTAGTTAGAAAGCCCATATAACTGCGCCAGCAGCATACTATAATGTGCCACTCGTTTTACATGGGAGCCCGTTTCTTTTGAGCGTTTTTCAACGGCTTCTCCCAGAATGTAAGAAAGCTCTTTTTGAGAGTCTTTGACGGTTTCACGCAACTTTAAGTTGTCGTAGGCTAGTGCGATATTGTTTGCAAAAAATTCAAGTAGCTGAAAGTCCATACTCTGAAGATCGCTATCCTTACTCACATAAAGCATCGTTTCACTTCCTTCTCGTGACGGGAAGTAACCAATATATTCGTTACGGGTTTTGAGCGATGCTTTTTTATTATGTGTTTCGATAAACAGGTTTTGTACGTTTTCAGGCAACGTAACGTGACTTGGCTCTACGCCAGCTCCTGAGGCTGCAAGTAGTTTAAACTTTGTCGGTTCGTTGGCTTGGTGATTTACCGCTGCTGCACAGTATATTTCCGAGTCAGATAATCCCATTACAGCGGATACATGGGATAATATAGTTGATGCAAAATCCTGAATATTGCTACACTTCAAAAAATTAGAGGATGCATCAATAATGCGTTCAAGTCCCATTTTGTGCTTTTCTATGGTTTGAATATCCCGATGAGCGCGTAAAGCGGAATAGAGTAGTGTTTTGAGTTTGACGGCTGTAAGCTCAGTTTTGTTTTTATAGTCATTAATATCGTAGTCACGAATGACTGATTCTTCCGGGGCTTCACCTGGCTGGCCTGTGCGCAGGACTAGTCGAATATCAAAGTTTGCTAACTCATTGCGAATATATCGCACCAAATCAAGTCCTGCATGATTACTTTCCATCACGACATCAATGAGACCTACAGAGATATTCTGCTCGGCAGCTAAGATGACTTTTGCTTCCTGTGCGGAGTAGGCGTGATGAAATCTCAGCGCCTTATTCTCAAATTTGAAGCCAGATAATACCAATTTGGTCACTTGGTGAATATCTTCTTCATCATCTACAACTAGAATATCCCAGTAGGTATCGGCCATTTTATTTGTAGGGCTTTCTTGCACTTCATCTGAGAACAAAAATCCGCTCACAGATCGCTCCTCTTTTTTATGCTGACTCAACGTTAGTATAGTCGGCAGTAACAAGGCCGCTAATCTTGTTGAGGTTTTTTCTCGATATTTTGCAATTCTAGTTCGATTGCATCGCAAGAAATGTGGATTTCATAAAGAGAAAGTAGCAATGACAGGGTCAAGCTACACAGGCTCGCACCAAATAATGTAACGCCAAGTAGGGATATTTCAAGAAATAAGGCAAACATTGAAGATGTGCAAAGTAAAAACGCGATTACGCCCCATACTTGCATTCGTCTGATCAGTCTAATTCGTTTTCTTAAATTTTCGATTTGCGCTTTAACCAAGGTTCTTATGGTGTCGCCTTCTCGGGCGTTTAATTCACGGATCAATTGTGCGAGTACCAAAAAACGATTGGTATAGGCGAGTAGCAATAAAGAAATTGCTGGGAATAATAGGCCCGGTGTTGTTAGAGTCATAATTGTATTTTAATGAAGTAGCTTGATGTTTAAGTGTGATGACAATGAATGATTTTATCAAGAAACAAATGAGCACATTGAGTGCGAATTCAATAGTGAAGATAATGCAATGAGTGAACAGTCTTTTCATTGGGTGCAATTGTGCGCTATCAGTGGCTTTGTTGAAGCGCATTTACTCAAAGGGCAACTAGAGCAAGCGAATATTCAGGTTCGCTTACAAGGTGAGCATTTATTAGGTGCAATTGGTGAAATTCCAGCAGAGCAAGCTGCTATCAAGCTCTTTGTTTATGCAATAAAATTACCCGAGGCTCAGGAAATATTGGTAAACTATAACAAATCACGTCATCGCAGTGCTGCCGAACTGTCGGATTGGCTATGTAACCACTGTGCAGAATTAAATGGACCAGCGTTTGAATATTGCTGGCAATGTGGAAATAAGCATGAGCAAAGCAAATAACTTTCAAAGAATTAGAGAGTTAAATTATCTTCAAAAGGCAGTCCTAGGTGCTGCCATTATTGAGCGTATGTTGCCAAATTACTCGCTATTTAGTGAGGCAACAGGTTTTGGCGACGAGCAAGTACTCAGAAATGCGTTGAATTTAATCTGGGAGAAAATATTACTGCCAAAGAGCAAAATTAGCTTAGAAAAGCTGGTTGAAAAGGTAGAGCCAAATGTACCTGAGCTCAGTGAGTTTGATATGTTTGGTACCTATCCCGCAATCGACGTAGCGACAGCGTTGTTAGGCATGTTGCAAGGTCTGATGACAAAAGATGAACATGAGTTTGTAAGCGTTGCCAAAATTTCTCAGGCAACGGTAGCTAAATACATCGAGTTTATGTTGATGGCGGAAGATATATCTCCAACGAATGAGTTAGTGCGTGAGCACCCACAGATGCAGTATGAAATTGAAATCCTCGCTGAGCTTATCGAGCATGTGGAAAATATGGGTCGTATTAGCAGCGAATCGGTGAAGTCGCTAAAGGCCTTGGCACTAGCTGACGGCCAAACAAATATTGGTTTGGAACTTGAGTAGTTGATTTCGTATAATCAGCGGCTGCAGTAAAGAGTTTGGAGAAAGTAACTTGCGTATTTTGGGTATAGAATCCTCATGTGATGAGACGGGTATTGCTATTTATGATGATGAGCAAGGTCTGTTGGCACATCAATTATATTCTCAGGTAAAAGTACACGCCGATTATGGTGGGGTAGTGCCTGAGCTTGCTTCTCGTGATCATGTACGCAAAACAATTCCCCTTATTGAAGCTGCTTTCGCGCAAGCGGGTTGTGGTCCTGAAGACCTTGACGGCATTGCTTATACCGCAGGGCCGGGCTTGGTCGGTGCTTTGTTGGTTGGCACCTCAATTGGTCGCTCGTTAGCGTTTGGTTGGGGGATCCCAGCCGTTGCCGTACATCATATGGAAGGCCATTTGCTTGCCCCAATGCTTGAAGACGATAAACCAGAGTTCCCATTCGTTGCGCTGCTAGTCTCTGGTGGCCATACCATGATGGTCAAAGTCTCAGGTATCGGTGAGTATGAGGTACTTGGTGAGTCAGTGGATGATGCCGCTGGTGAAGCATTTGATAAAACTGCCAAGCTACTCGGTCTTGATTATCCTGGTGGTCCAATGCTTGCGAAAATGGCGACACAGGGCCAAGCGGGGCGATTTACTTTTCCAAAACCGATGACAGACAGACCAGGTCTGGATTTTAGTTTCAGTGGATTAAAAACCGCAGCGGCAAACACGATTCGTAATGAAGGCGATGACGAGCAAACGAAAGCAGATATCGCCCATGCCTTTCAAACTGCGGTCGTCGAAACGCTAGCGATTAAATGCAAGCGGGCACTGAAAGAAACAGGCATTAAAAGCCTAGTGATTGCAGGTGGCGTCAGCGCCAATACTGAACTTAGGCAAAAGCTTGAGCGCATGATGCTTGGTATGAAAGGGCGAGTTTATTACCCGCGCACTGAATTTTGTACAGACAATGGGGCGATGATAGCTTATGCAGGAATGCAGCGCCTAAAAGCAGGTCAGCATGCGCCACTTGATATGAAGACTAAACCGCGTTGGCCGCTGGATAGTCTAGAAAAAGTCTAGTCTTTAGACTTTTTCCCCACCTTGGGCTCTTTACCACTTAAGAGCCTTTTAATATTTGCCCTATGACGAATAATAATCACCACAGTTAAAAAGCTTACCGGCACCGTATAAAGCGGTTTTATCCACCACGTGTAGAGTGGAGCAGCTGCGACTGCGACAATCGCTGCGAGTGAAGAATAGCGTGTTAGCGCTAGCACCACGAGCCAAGTACTGATCAATAACCCACCCAATGACAAGCCGATGGGTAATAGCGCGCCGAATGCTGTTGCTACTGCTTTACCACCGTTAAAGTGGAAGAAAATAGGATAAATGTGACCAAGGCATGCGCTTACGGCTATTGCACCTAGCCATACAGGCTCTATTTTCAGAAAGTAGGCTCCCCACACTGGGATGGTTCCCTTTAGAATATCGAAGACGAGCACCAGCGCAGCTGGGATCTTTCCTCCCAACCTTAATACATTGGTTGCGCCCGGATTATTAGAACCATTAAAGCGTGGATCTGGTAGGTTGAATAACCGACACACCAGAATCGCTGAGGAAATCGATCCCAATAAATAAGCACATACGCACATTAAACTGATTAACACTGTCTTCCTTATTTTTTATTGCGTTGTTTTGGGCTATGATCGGCGGTCTTAAGTCCTGCACAGATCGCGAGTTGCGATTAGAAAATGCGGGTGAATTACAGCGATAAACATGTTTGGAGTTTACATGGATAAAGTCTATATCTCACAGCTACACGTCGAAGCCATAATAGGAGTGTACGACTTTGAAAAAGAAAGTAAACAAAGCCTTTACTTTGATGTTGAGATGTTGACCGATATTAGCGCTGCTGCTCGTCATGATGATATTAATTTGGCGGTTGATTATGCCAAAGTGAGTGAGCGTATTATTGCGCATACCCAAGCAAAACCAGTTGAGCTATTAGAAACCTTAGTTGAACAACTTGCTGCAATGATCCTAAATGAATTTAATGTACAACAAGTGCTTATAAAAGTGAGTAAACCTGCTGCCGTGCCACAAGCACAAACGGTTGGTGTAGAAATTGTGCGTAAGAAGTAGAATTATCATGGCACAAATTTTTATCAGCCTCGGCTCAAATATAGAAAAAGAAAAAAACTTGCTGAGTGGCTTGAGCGTATTGATAGAACACTTTCCCGATTTTCAACATTCAAGTGTTTTTGAGAGTGAAGCCGTCGGGTTTGCAGGAAATAACTTCTATAACTCGGTCTTTGCGGCACAAACACCGCTGTCTTTAGATGAAGTGTATAAACTGCTCAAGTCGATAGAATACGATCATGGTCGTCGCTGTAGTGAAAAGAAGTTTAGTCCACGCACATTAGATCTCGATATTCTCTTTTATGACCACCTTATTTGTTCATCACCCGCTCAGTTGCCTCGGGATGAAATAACCAAAAATGCCTTCGTGCTTCAGCCATTAGCTGAACTAGCTCCTGATTTTATCCATCCTGTTGAGGGTAAAACCATTGCTCAGTTATGGCAGGAGTATCACAACCCAACTCAAAAATTATGGAAAGTGGAGTTTCCCAAGCAATGAGCTTTATTGAGATTGTCGTCCTTGCAATTATTCAAGGTCTCACTGAATTTTTACCTATTTCGAGTTCTGCCCACTTACTGCTACCTTCTCAGGTACTAGGTTGGCAAGATCAGGGTCTTGCCTTTGATGTTGCTGTTCATGTTGGGACTTTGTTGGCTGTTGTTATTTATTTTCGAAAAGACATTGTCAGCCTACTGGCAGGATGGTTCAAGTCGTTCTCAGGTACGCATTCGAAAGAAAGCCGGCTGACTTGGTGTATTGTGGTTGCCACCATTCCATTCGTGATCTTAGCCCCACTACTTAAAGACATCGTAGAAGTTTATTTACGTAGTGCATGGGTGATTGCAACATCGACGATAGTATTTGGTTTACTGCTTTGGTATGCCGACGTGAAAGCGAAACAAATCAAAGACGAATTTGCCTTAAACTGGAAAAGCGCGCTGATATTGGGACTTGCGCAAATTACCGCTGTTATTCCCGGCACATCGCGTTCAGGTATTACCATCACCGCAGGTTTATTACTCGGGCTTGATAAGAAAAGCGCGGCGCGCTTTTCGTTTTTAATGTCTATTCCGGTCATTTCAATGATGGGACTGTATTACAGTTTTGAGCTTGCTACAGGCGATGAAGTGGTTGATTGGAATGCGCTATTAAGTGGTGCGGCACTGTCGTTTATCTCAGCTTATGCCTGCATCTTCTTTTTCCTGAAAATCATAGAGCGCATGGGCATGATGCCATTTGTCATTTACCGCTTGTTACTTGGGGTAGGGCTAATCGCTTTCTTGAGCCTAAGTTAATCTGGGCTTTGGATAAGTCAGCAAGGTTAACAGAAAAGCCAGCTTGATGAAGCTGGCTTAGACTGCATTAAGCAATTTGCTTTTCCGCAAGGCATAGTTCCATGGTCGCCTTTAATAGCCTATAAAGGTTTATCGACGCGTCAATTTCTTCTTTGCGGTTTGTTAAGCTCTCAATATTTAAGCCCAGCGAAATATCTAGATGTGAGCAGCTTTTTAAGATTTGATCTAGATTCTCTCTACAAATACGAATTGACTCACTTAGTGTGTTTTCTGCATCTAACATGCGCCATTTGGTTGCTTCAGGTACTGAGATCCCCAGCCACTCCATAAACTGCAAGGTCTTTTCTCCACCACATGGAGTAAAGGTAAGAATAATGCGTTTTGGTGTTTGCCCTTGCTGTTTACAAGTGCGGGCATAACTTGTGATTAGATCTATGGTTGCCTGAGCGTCATACACCGCTTGTGATACAAAGAACTGGCAGCCTTGCTCTGTTTTATCAATTAATCTTTCGTGTTCATTGCGCTTACTGGCGTGACGTTCTGCGATGGTTACACCACCCAAGAAAAAGTCATCTTGGTGATGCTTCAATACATCATAGGCTTCAGAAAGCGGTAACTTAATATCGCCTTGTGAAGACGGACTGCCCACTAATACTAGATTGTTTAACCCATATTGCTGTTTGGTGCTGCTTAACCAATTGCCAAAAGCTTCACTATCGCGCTGTGCCACACTTTTATACGTAATTACATCAAGGTGTGATAATTCGCGGATCAACTGGCTATATTCACACGGATCAACGGTGTGCTTAAAAGGAAATGGACGTGGTACTTGAGTACGGCTGCTTTCATCTTGAATGTCATAGATGATCACGCCGTCGTATTCAATCTCATGTAAACGACCCAAAAGCTTAGCGGCAATTGATTTTAACTGCTCTGGGTCAGTGCCAATCTTAGGTGGTGTGGTACCAATTAAATATACCCCTTGGTTAGGGTCAATGATTTTCTCTTGAAGCGTTAAAGCCATAATCCTCATTCCACAAAAGCATTTCTGTATCTCTTTATTAATATAGCAGCCATTTAGACGTCTAGATAGATTTTTTAATGAAAGAATTTCAATAATTATGAATTTATCTCAAGCACTCTAATCAAAATTTCATATTTGTTTACACATTAGGATGGTAAATCACCTTGGAAATTAGCGAATTAGTATGGCTTTGGGGCATAATCAGGAGGTTTACTAACGTAAGTGAACACGACTTACTTAGAATAAAAAATATGATTAGGACCAAATTCATGAAATTCAAATTACTAGCAACCAGCTTTGCCGTAAGCTTAGCGCTTAGTGGCTGTGCAGCGACGAATTCAGACCAAGCTCAACAGTCAGCTGTAAGTACTCAAGCTGCCCAATCCAATAAAGTATTCGCCCAAGATTATGTTTTGGAAGAGCTAGAAAACGGCCTTCGCGTCATGGTAGTTAAAACTAACTATCCTGATGTGGTATCGCTACAAATTCCGGTTTCTGTTGGTTCGCGTAATGAAGTAGAAGCGGGTAAAACCGGCTTTGCTCACTTCTTTGAGCATATGATGTTCAAAGGCTCAGAAAAGTATCCACAAGACGTTTATTCGGACATTTTGAAAAATTCAGGTGTTGATAATCGTGCCTACACCACCAATGACTACACGAACTACCACCTAAATTTCTCGAAGCAGCATTTAGATAAAGTATTAGAAATCGAAGCGGATATCTTTCAAAACCTGACTTACAGTGAAGAGCAGTTTCGTACCGAAGCACTAACCGTGAAAGGTGAATACCTTAAAAATAATGCCAGTCCAATTCGAAAGCTACTTTCTGCGGTAAGAAAAGAAGCATTTGACAAACATACCTATAAACACACGACAATGGGCTTTTTTGAAGACATCGAAGCAATGCCAGATCAAATGGCCTATGGTAAAACCTTCTTTGAGCGTTTTTACAAGCCAGAATACGTATCGCTTGTTATTGTGGGTGACGTAGATCCAAAAGAAACCATGGCTATGGTGAAAAAGCATTGGGGTAATTGGAAAAAGGGTGACTACCAAGCTGATATTCCTGTTGAGCCAAAGCAAGAAAAAGCGCGTTATGTTCACGAAAAATACGATGGCTTACCGGGCCACTGGTTGCTAGTTTCGTATAAAGGCGCTGCATGGGAGCCGAAGAAAAAAGACCGTGCGGCACTCGATCTCATCTCGCAGCTGTATTTCTCTGAAAACTCAGCGCTGTATCAAGAGCTTGTGGTAGACAAACAGCTTGCAAGCCAAATGTTTACTTATAATCCTGAAACCAAAGACCCTGGTCTTCTGCATGTTTTCGTTAAAGTTGAAGACGAAAAAGATTTGGCAACCGTGCGTGATGCAATCAATAACACTTACGCAAAAGCACGTACCGAGCTGGTAGATGAAAACAAACTTGCTGCACTTAAATCAAACCTAAAGTACAGCTTTATTAACGGCCTTGACTCATCACAATCTATTGCTTCGACACTCGCGCGCTATATGCACTTTGAGCGTGACCCTGAAGTGATAAATGAGCTATATGCAAGTGCTGATAAAGTCACTGCAAAAGATATTCGTGATATTGCCAATAAATACTTTGTGGACAGCAGCCGCACCACGGTGACTATGTCTGCACTTGAGTCTGTTTCTGGTTTTGATAAGGAAGTTAACTTAGATAAATTAGTCGCAAAAATGGACAAGCCAGTTACGCGTCATTTCAACGTGTTAGACAAGACCAATAATTCACCGCTGGTAGATGTGAATTTTCTTTTTTACACAGGTGCTGCCGCAGATCCTGAGGGTAAAAAAGGTCTTGCTGCGCTTACTGCGGCTATGATTGCCAAGGGCGGAAGTGAGTCGCAATCATACAAAGAAATTCAAAAGGCGCTGTACCCGATCGCTGGTAGCTTTGGTTATCAAATCGATAAAGAAATGATTTCTTTACGTGGTCGTATTCACAAAGACAATGCTGATCAATGGTATGGCATTGTGAGCCAGCAGCTCTTGAGCCCAGGGTTCAGAGAAGATGATTTTAAACGTCTGAAAAAAGAGCTAATTGATGGCATCAAGGCTGGTTTGAAAGCGTCAAATGATGAAGAGCTAGGTAAAGAAGTGCTTTATCACGAGCTGTACAAAGGCCATCCATACGAAAGCTATAACTTTGGTGATTTATCAGACTTGGAAGCAATTACTCTAGATGACGTTAAGGCTTTTTACGCTCAGCAGTTTACTCAAGCTAAACTCAACCTGGGTATCACAGGTGCACTCGATAAACAGCTAAAAGAAGCGATGTTTAACGACCTTGCGGCTTTACCTAAAGGCGAAGAAGCGCGTTTACAAGTGCCTGATGCCCCTAAGTTATCTGGTCATCATGCAACCATCGTAGAAAAGAATGCAAAATCAACAGCGGTCTCTTTTGGTTTTCCAATCGACACGGTTCGTAGCAGCAAAGATTGGGCTGCGCTTTGGTTAGTGCGTTCATACTTTGGTGAGCACCGCAGTTCAAACAGCCACTTGTACCAGCGTATCCGTCAGGTTCGTGGTATGAACTATGGTGACTACGCTTATATTGAATACTTCCCTCGTGGTATGTTCCAAACTAAGCCAGATGCAAACCTAGGTCGTAGTGAGCAAATTTTCCAAGTTTGGTTGCGCCCACTTCGTTCTAACAACGATGCCCATTTTGCAACGCGTACGGCATTGTTTGAACTCGATAAGCTGATCAAAGAAGGGATGAGCCAAGCAGACTTTGAAGCAACACGTAACTTCTTAATCAACTTTGTGCCGCAAATGGTGGCGAGCCAAGATAGGCAGCTAGGTTATGCACTTGATAGCCAGTTCTATAATACCGACGAATTTGTTGCCTATGTAACAAAGCAGCTAGCGTCGCTGTCTGTTGAAGATATCAACCGTGTTATCAAAGAGAATTTGCAAACCGAAGATATTCACTATGTGTTTATCACAGGTGATGCGAAAGATATGGCGAAGCGTCTAAGTGCTGAGCAGTCATCTCCTATGACTTATAACACGAAAAAGCCTGACGCATTACTGGCTGAAGATGCTGAAATTGCTACATACCCGCTCAATATTCCAAGTAAGAATATTAAAACGTTAGATGTAGAAAAAGTGTTTGAATAGCTATTATTCAGCTTAATAAAAAATGGCGGCTAAAAATTTAGCCGCCATTTTTTTGTGTCAAAACCACGCGTAGTTTTAGGTTATGGTGTTGAACCACTCCACTGCAGCGGCTATCCAAATTAACGAACTAATTAATAGTGTCAATGTTACGGCCGCTGATGCCATATCTTTTGCACGACCAGATAGCAAGTGGTGCTCGGTACTCACTCTATCTGTCAGCGCTTCGATTGCCGAGTTGATAAGCTCGATGACTAATATCAGCAATACGCTACCAACCAATAAGGCCCATTGAGCAATACTTTGTGCCAATATGATTGATAAAGGAAGACTCACCACCAGTAACCACGTTTCTTGTCTAAATGCCGACTCTTCTTTGTATGCCGCTTTCATTCCTTTCGCTGAGCAATGCGTTGCTTTTATTATTCGCGCAAGCCCTGTGCCATTTGGTTTGTTGGTATCCGTTGTCTTGATCTTTATCGACATATTCGCGATCCTGCGTTGGTAGTGTTCAATGGGGCGTTATTATACGAAGATCTGTCTAGTTCGACAGTACTAAATTGTAAGAATCTTTGGTCTAATTTGGTGTATTTAAAACGGCATTAAAATATGTTGGTTATTAGATATAACCAAGAGTTTGAAGTCTGATTTTTTATAATACATGACACTTAATGACTCTAAGCGTTACACTATGAGCAGTATCAGTATTATCGGAAGTTTGTCACATGAGACATGAGATTTGGAATAAGTTACGCGAAGAAGCCAATGAATTGGTTGCTCGCGAACCATTACTTGCTAGTCACGTTTACTCGAGTATTTTAAATCACGAGTGTCTTGGTTCTGCATTAAGCTTTATCGTTGCAAATAAATTGGCGGATGCCGTGGTGTCAGCATTTACAATTCGTGAGCTATTCGATCAAGCCTTTGTGCACTGCGATACCATGCTGACTCATGTTGCACATGATATAAAAGCCGTTAAAGATCGCGACCCGGCTGCCGATAGTTATCTCAACGTAATCTTAAATCTGAAAGGTTTTCATGCAATCCAAGCACATAGATTGGCATACTGCCTCTGGCGTCAAGACAGAAAGGAGTTGGCTCGCTTTATACAGAGTAGAACCTCTGAAGTATTTGGTGTTGACATCCATCCTGCTTGTAAAGTCGGTCATGGTATTATGTTTGACCATGCGACTGGTATAGTTATTGGTGAAACCGCAGTTATTGAAGACAATGTTTCTATCCTGCAATCAGTCACACTGGGTGGTACGGGTAACGAGCAGGGGGACCGTCACCCGAAAATTCGTGCCGGCGTATTGATTGGTGCGGGTGCCAAAGTACTTGGCAACATTGAAGTAGGAGAGGGCGCTCGAATTGGAGCCGGTTCCGTTGTGCTTAGCCCTGTTGCACCGCATACCACTGTGGTGGGCGTTCCAGCTAAGGTGGTTGGTAAGCCGTCGTGCCCATGTCCTGCAGAGAGTATGAACCAAAACTTCTTAGAAGACGATGATAGGCTCGAAAATGAGTCTATCACTTCGGCGATGCTGTAAGGTTATTAGATTAAAAATGGGGAAATCACTTCCCCATTTTTATATCCTCTTATTGGGTTGCTTTTACCGTAGACACCACCTCACCATCAGCAAGTTGTGTGATTATCGGCTTTTCTGGGTCGACATCCGCCACAGACTTAATCACTTTATCTTCCTGCTTGGCAATACTATAACCCCGAGCTAACACCGCCAGTGGGCTGACGCTGTCTAGTTTTGCGCTTGATACCGCGAGTTGATGTCTTTGTGTGTTAAGCTTTTGCTCCATTGCATACTGCAACTTATCACCGAGTTGTGCGACCAATTGCTTGAATTGAGCGATCCTTTGCTCTGGATGTAATCGGTCAAATCTATGCTGCAGTAGATGAAATTGCGATTGCTTTTGACGTAAGTGATGGGCTTGAGCACGAATTAATCGCTGTTCTAATTCATCAACTCGCTGTGTTTGCTGCATTAGTTGATTTTTAGGATGTTGTAGCTGCAGTCGGGCTTCAAAGTTTGCCAAACGCTGTGATGCACCTTCAAGGCGACGTTTAAAAGCTTGATTGAGATATTGTAGTAACTGTGAAGTACGCTGTTTTAGCGCTTCAGAGTCTGGGCTCACTAATTCGGCGGCCGCCGATGGGGTTGGCGCTCTGATATCTGCGACATAGTCGGAAATGGTAGTATCTATTTCATGCCCTACTGCGCTTATCACCGGAATTAAGCTGGCAAAAATGGCCCTTGCGACTGGCTCCTCGTTAAAGCTCCATAAATCTTCTAATGAGCCGCCACCTCTACCAACGATCAATACGTCTACCTCGCGCCTAGCATTCGCCTGAGCGATTTGTTTGCAAATCTGCTGCTTGGCTTCATCGCCTTGCACTAGGGCTGGGTAAATAACGACTTGTAACTGTGGGGCGCGACGTTTGAGTACAGTCAAAATATCCTTGATGGCAGCGCCTGTCGCTGAGGTGACGACCCCCACGCGATTAATGACACTTGGCAAAGGCTTTTTGTGACTAGCCGAAAACAGGCCTTCTGCGGCTAGCTGCATTTTAAGGGCGTCAAACTGTTGCTTGAGCAAACCTTCACCGGCAGGGGCCATTTGTTCGACTATCAATTGATAGTCGCCTCGAGGCTCATACACTGACACTCTAGCTTGTACCATTACCTGCTGACCGTTGGCTGGGCGATGGTTACAATAACGATTATTACCTCGCCACATGGCTGCTTTTATCTGGGCTTTGTCATCTTTTAGAGAAAAATACCAATGCCCTGAGGCCGGAGCAACAAAGTTTGAAATTTCTCCGGTGAGTTGTACAGAGGCAAAACCTTGTTCTAAGAGCGCGCGTATTTCTCTGTTAAGTCTTGATACAGAATAGGTTTTGTTATTATTGGGGTATCCCATGTTGGCCTCCATAAAAAATTCACAGTCACTTTATCACATTTTTTGCTAAATTTTATTTACTCCCATAAGGAACGCTGATAAAATTCGCACGCAATTCCTTATACTCAGTTCACTTGAGAGAAGCCGCGAACATGCTAAGAATTGCAAAAGAAGCCCTTACCTTTGACGACGTACTTTTAGTACCAGCTCATTCAACTGTTCTTCCTCACACCGCAAACCTGAAAACGCGTTTGACACGTGGGATTGAATTAAACTTACCGCTTGTTTCCGCTTCAATGGATACAGTGACAGAAGCGCGCCTAGCGATCGCTCTGGCACAAGAAGGTGGTATTGGTTTTATCCACAAAAACATGACTATCGAAGAGCAAGCTCGCAACGTACGTAAAGTTAAGACGTATGAAGCGGGTATTATCTCTTTCCCTGTGACAGTTACTTCTGATCTTACCATTGCAGAAGCAATGGAGCTTGCACAGGACAAAGGGTTCTCAGGTTTCCCGGTTGTTGGTGCAAACAACCAACTTGAAGGGATCGTGACTAGCCGTGATATGCGTTTTGAAACTAAGCTAGAAAAAGCGGTTTCAACGGTCATGACCAAGAAAGATGACTTAGTGACAGTAAAAGAAGGGGCATCTCGTGAAGAGATCCTTGGCCTAATGCACGAACACCGTATCGAAAAGATCCTTGTGGTTGATGACGCATTTGCACTAAAAGGCATGATCACTGTTAAGGATTACCAAAAAGCGCAAGATAAACCAAATGCATGTAAAGATGAGCAAGGCCGTCTTCGTGTTGGTGCTGCTGTTGGTGTTGGTGCTGGCACTGATGAGCGTATTGCTGCTTTGGTTGAAGCGGGTGTTGATGTACTACTAATCGATACTTCTCACGGCCATTCTCAAGGCGTTATTGATCGCGTTAAAGCAACGCGCGAAACTTATCCAGAACTACAAATCGTTGCAGGTAACGTAGCAACAGCTGAAGGCGCAATTGCATTGGCTGATGCTGGTGCAGACGCCGTTAAAGTGGGTATTGGCCCAGGCTCTATCTGTACTACTCGTATCGTTACAGGTTGTGGTGTACCACAAATTACTGCGATTTCAGACGCAGTAGAAGGCCTAAAAGGTCGTGATATTCCAGTGATTGCCGACGGCGGTATCCGTTTCTCTGGTGATATCGTAAAAGCGCTAGTTGCTGGTGCTGCATGTGTAATGGTGGGTTCAATGCTGGCGGGTACTGAAGAGTCTCCTGGTGAAGTTGAACTATACCAAGGCCGTTACTACAAGTCTTACCGTGGTATGGGTTCTCTTGGTGCGATGAACCAAAAAGAAGGTTCATCTGACCGTTACTTCCAGAAGAGTGATGCTGCTGACAAACTAGTACCTGAAGGTATTGAAGGTCGCGTAGCATACAAAGGACCGATCGCAACGATTATCCATCAGCAAATCGGTGGTATTCGCAGTGCAATGGGTTTAACTGGATGTGCAACCATCGAAGAATTAAATACTAAGCCGCAGTTTGTACGTGTGACTTCTGCGGGTATGGGTGAGTCTCACGTACATGACGTGCAGATCACCAAAGAGGCGCCTAACTACCGTATGGGTTAAGCCTCAAGGCGTGTTTCTGGGCTAGCAAGTTGCTAGCCCTTATTACTTTTGATAGAGACGCAATGCGGCTTTATCCTGTTTAGTTCCTAACTAACGAGATTATCAATGAGCAAAGATATCCACGATTCCCGAATTTTGATCTTAGACTTTGGTTCGCAATACACTCAGCTAATTGCACGTCGTGTACGTGAAATTGGTGTTTACTGTGAACTTTGGGCTTGGGATGTGACAGAAGAGCAAATCCGTGAGTTCAATCCGCAAGGTATCATTCTATCAGGTGGCCCAGAGTCAACAACGCTTGAAGGTAGCCCAAAAGCACCAGATTACGTATTCGAAGCCGGTGTGCCTGTACTGGGTATCTGTTACGGTATGCAGACGATGGCAATGCAGCTTGGTGGTCAGGTACATAGCTCAGATAAAAAAGAATTCGGCTACGCAAAAGTAGAGAAAGTGGGTGACTGTAAGCTATTTGAAGCGATTGAAGATCACATCGAAGATGGTGCAGGTTACCTAGACGTGTGGATGAGCCATGGCGATAAAGTTGCTAAAATTCCAGACACGTTCAAAACTTCAGCGAGAACGGATACTTGCCCACATGCGGCAATGTCTTGGGAAGAAAAGCGTTTCTACGGTGTACAGTTCCACCCAGAAGTAACGCATACTCAGCAAGGTTTGCGATTACTAGAGCGTTTTGCAATTGATATCTGTGGTTGTGAAAAACTATGGACGCCTGAGCAAATCATTGAAGATGCAATTGAGCGTATCAAAGAGAAAGTAGGGGATGACGAGGTTATCCTTGGGTTATCTGGTGGTGTTGATTCATCAGTGGTTGCAATGCTTATTCACCGTGCGATTGGCGACAAGCTAACCTGTGTATTTGTTGATAATGGCCTGCTGCGCTTGAACGAAGGCCAGCAAGTAATGGATATGTTCGGTGATAAGTTTGGTCTGAACATCATCAAAGTAGAAGCTGAAGAGCGTTTCCTTAACGCGCTTAACGGCTTAAATGACCCTGAAGACAAACGTAAAGCAATCGGTCACACCTTTATTGAAGTGTTTGATGAGCAAGCAAGCCAACGTGTGAATGCGAAATGGCTAGCGCAAGGTACAATTTACCCTGATGTTATCGAATCGGCAGCATCTAAAACAGGTAAAGCGCATGTGATCAAATCTCACCACAATGTGGGTGGATTACCTGAAGATATGGAGCTTGGTCTGGTTGAGCCACTACGTGAACTATTTAAAGACGAAGTTCGCAAGATTGGTCTAGAGCTTGGCCTACCATATGACATGCTTTATCGTCACCCGTTCCCAGGTCCAGGTCTTGGTGTTCGTGTACTTGGTGAAATCAAGAAAGAATACTGTGACTTACTGCGCCGTGCTGACGCTATCTTCATTGAAGAGCTACATAAAGCGGATCTATACCACAAAGTGTCTCAGGCATTCGCCGTGTTCCTACCAGTACGCTCTGTTGGCGTGATGGGCGATGCACGTAAATACGATTGGGTGATCTCACTACGTTGTGTTGAAACTATCGACTTTATGACAGCACGTTGGTCGCATTTACCATACGAGCTACTAGGCCACGTTTCAAACCGTATCATCAACGAAATTGATGGTATTTCTCGCGTGGTTTACGATGTATCAGGTAAGCCGCCAGCGACAATCGAGTGGGAATAAACTTGGTTGTAAAAACCTAACCTAGCTTTCGTTAGATTAATAAAAAGCCAGTCAGTATTTCTGACTGGCTTTTTTATGAATTCTTACTTTCTTAAAAAACCTTGCGGAGGTATTTGGTTTCTTCGCAGTGATGTTTATAGTGATGCTGGCCTGCTATTTTTTGGAGGCCGTGGCTGCATAGCACCTCATTTCACATATATCAAACCGATTATGGTGAAGCTGTAACTTGTTTCTGAACATAAACGTTTTAGGTCGCCGGCTTTATTAGGCGAATTTCGCATAAAAATTTCTATGGGCTAACGCTTGCCTAACCGGCGAAAAATAGCAGGCTACAATTAGCGACAAAGGAGCGCAAGCCTGCTGTTTTGCGTCCTTTGGTTTAGGCACTTGTTAGGTAACCAACTACCCCGACATAAACAGAACCAAGATAGATAACACAAATATTGCATTAGCTTTCCAAACACTGTTCTTTTTTGCGAACTTTAGAACTGATAAACCAGCTAAAATGGAGGTTAGTGTAATGAGAACAAACTTCAAGCTATGCGCAACATATGCTTGGTGTGTTTTATATTTCATTCCACCATTTGACACCATTGCTTCAGATCCGAACCTATATTCTTCAATCATTTTCGGCTGCTCTATAATTCCGAGCATGTAATATTCCCAGCCTACAACTAACAGCAATACCGATAGATAGGCAAAAAGTAGGGAAAATAAAATTTTGCTCAAAGCTCTCATGGTTACCTAACAATTTAGTATTTATGCGACACGCAGTTTGTGTTGCATAATCGCTTGTTGGACTGAGCCGCTACCCGCTCGATGTCTCAGAGTTGGTGTTATTTATGCTAAGGGAATTTGCTTTTTGGAGGCTCTCACTTTCCTAGCTAGTGTATTCAGTTTAGCTAGTGTTATGTAAGCTTTCCCTGCATTGCTCAGCGCTCATTATGTATTCATTACACCTAAATTTACCTTAATAAGCAATTATATTTTTTAGCGTACAGAGGCCGCTAGCCTGAGCAATTAAGCAGGTTAACTAATTGATTTTGAGCAGCTATCAAGCTGCTAACTCGTTCGGTCTACTTTGGTCGGTGTTGCATCTAACTTGAATACGCCAATTAGCCGCAAGATACCTACCTTACAATGCTGACAAGGCCAATTCGGTATCAATGTCACATTTTCTGTCTTTGGCTTCTCTATTTATGCTTTAATGCGTTTTAGAATGTACTGCGATGAGTTGGAGGCACAAGATGGATAGGATTACCTCGGGTCCGCGACGGCTGAGTGTTGAAGAGATACAAGAGCTTCGTCTTGGTATGCAAGACGAAGCTTGGGCCAAAGCTGAACTAAAGCGCCGATCAGCAAAAAATCAAAAAGTTCTGCGCATGGTATAGGTGATGGTATCGAGAACAGGGAGCTTTCTAACTAGCTGCTATGTAGATATATTTTCTTCTGTTGATCTTCAAGTGGGAATAATGACTCTAAAATGAGTTAGCATCAGCTTAAGAAAATGGCCAATATGATAAATATTCGCCATTTTGCTTGTTTTAGAAGCAGTTGAATCAAAAAAGTGATTTTTTCACTTTACCTTTCAAAAAAGCGCTTTATAATGCGTCGACATTGCAGGGGCGTAGTTCCAATTGGTAGAACAGCGGTCTCCAAAACCGATGGTTGCGGGTTCGAGTCCTGCCGCCCCTGCCACTTCTTATTTTGCACTTCGCATATTTTCAAAGTAAACTCCCTAAAAAATTAAACTGCTTAGCTATGAATCCGATTTACGCAAATATTCTCGATATTGTACCGCTAAAGCTAAATTCTACATTTGCACATCTTGACCCTAACGCTGTTGTTGCTACTGGTGTGAATGAGCTTCAGCAGGTCGTTTTACCAGCTGTTTTGTTGCAGGACTTTGAATTGGCAATGGGTAGAAAAATTGAGGTTGTCATGGGCAACACGATTGCACTTGAGAATAATCAGTTAAGTTTGCCGTGTGCACAACTAAGTACAACTCAAAAGCGTGAGTTGTGGCAATTAATCTGGAGTCAGCAAGATGCAAGTTAAGCAAGGTGGTTTACTGCAGTTTCCACTTAATGAGATTATGCAAGTAGAACAAGCCTGTCATGCTTTTCCTTGGAGTGAAAAAACCATGCAGTCTTGCCTTCACGGTCGTTACTTTAACACGGCTATTGTCGATGGTAATACGCTGGTGGGCTTCTACGTTGCAGAGCGTGCGGGCCCAGACTTAACCTTGATGGATATTTGTATTCGTCCTAACTACCAAGGGAAGGGCTACGCGAAGCCATTAATGGAAGATTTATTAGCGCAAGCGGAGACCTTGCAGGCAGAAAATATCTTCCTTGAAGTAAGAGCGTCAAACACTGCAGCAATCGCGTTATATCATCGCTATGGCTTTGTCGAAATGGGCTTGAGAAAAAACTACTACCCGAGCGCGAGTGGTCGTGAAGACGCCATGCTCATGGCTTTACCATTAGCCTAAGTGACTATTATCTGTTGGCTGGTCTATTGATAGTGTATAGCGCATAGCCTCAGTGAGCTTCAGCAAATAGTAATGGCGGTTACTGTTTTGTGTTTTTTGCAAACTTGTTTCTAGTTCTCCTGCGGCTTCATGAATACTCATAAAGCCAAAGCAACCTGCGCTGCCTTTGATGCTATGTGCCAGCGATCTTAAAGATTCCCACTCTTGTGCTTCATAGAGCTTTTGTAATTCATCAAGCTGAGATGGCAACTTTTCAACGTAATTTCGGCTAATCTGCAAGAACTTTTCGGTTTGTAGCAAAACATCCCAAGAAGATGATTTATTATTTTGAATTTCAAGATACTGAAGTAGTAATTTGCCCAATAGCTCTTTATCTATAGGCTTGCCGAGTGTTGCATCACATCCGGATTTAATATGGTTGTCTATATCATGTTTCATCACGTTTGCGGTAAGTGCGATGATTGGTCCATCATACGCAGAATGTCTAAGCATTTGTGTTGCTTCTTCGCCACCCATGACGGGCATCTGCATATCCATTAGGATCAGCTGATAGTCTTCAACCAGCGCCATTTCAACGGCTTCAGCACCGTTATTAGCAATATCAGGAACTATGCCCCAGTTAGACAGTAGCAGCGTAATAAGCTCTTGGTTGTCAGGGTTATCCTCAGCGACTAATACTTTGGCATCGAACTCTTTCACTGCAGCGACCGCTGTTTTATCTTCTTCAGGCTGCTTTCTTCGTTCCAGCGCATTAAGCCAAGTAAATGTGCGGTCACGGAAGTTACCTGAAACTTCAATCGAAAATAAGCTACCAGCACCCGGTTGGCTTTGAACATGAACATCACCACCAAGCAACTGAGCTAAGTTTTTAGAAATACAAAGGCCAAGCCCCGTGCCCCCGAAACGTCGAGTCGTGGTTGTATCTGCCTGCTCAAAAGGTTTAAAAGCACGTTGTAGCTCACTTTGTGACATGCCAATACCTGTATCTTTAATACTAAAGATAAACATCTCCGATTCTGGCTTAAATTCTACTTTGAGGTGAACGCCACCGTACTCGGTAAACTTCACCGCATTTGTCGCGATATTAAGCAATATTTGCTTTAAACGGGTAATATCTGTGTAGAGTTTGTTAGGTAACGGTAGGACAAACTCGGTGGAAAAGTTAAGTAGCTTCTCATTGGTCATTGGCTCAATGATGGATTCAACATCATTGATGAGCGGCATAAGTATGACTTCTGACTCTTCAACATCTAGTTTTTCAGCTTCAATTTTCGAGAGGTCTAAGATGTTATTAATTAGCTCTAGAAGATGTTTAGAGTTCCTTAAAATGGTGTCTAGATGCTGGTTCGCAGTTATTGAGTCTGGATGCTGTATCAGTTGTTCGGTAAAGCCCATAATTGCGGTGAGAGGGGTACGGATTTCATGACTCATATTGGCTAAAAATCGACTCTTAAGTTGGTTAGCCTGCTCGGCTTCAACGATAGCCACTTCAAGTTTTCTATTGGTCTTCTCAAGCTCTTTGGTTCTATCTTCCACTTTTTCTTCTAAGTGTTCTTTATAATCTTCAAGTTCCCTTTGGAAGTTACGAATTTGCCCTATCATATGGTTAAAATCTTTAAACAATATCCCAACTTCGTCAGTATTGTGTTCTGGCAGCGCGACCATTAAGTCGCCATCACCGACTCGTTGGCTGGCTTCACCAAGTAATTCAATAGGATTAAGAAGAAGATTACGTACAACAATAAAGATTAAAATTGGCAAGGTAACAATAGACAAAATAACGATTAACGCGGTGATTAAACTGATTGTTTTGCCAGCCTGATAAAGTAGAGATTTTGGAATAGTAGAAATGTAAAAGTACCCGCCACTCAGTTGCGCGCTATAGGTCATTCTTTCTATATTATCTATGCTACTTATCTTCATTGCATCTAACTGTCCTAATTCAGCAATCGCGCTAATAGCTTCAACTTCGCTGGCACTTAAAAAGTGGCCAATAAGGTTGTTATCTGAACTAAAGAGTACCTCACCATCAATGCTCATCAAGAGGTTGAGTGTGTTGTCATAGGGCGCTTCGAGAATGCTGGTGCTAAGTAAAGAGGGAGAAACCTGAACGACAATGTAACCTTGCTGTTTGGGTTGTTTTAGCTCGTAGTCAACGCTATAAACCTGCTGGACAAAATAGAGTTGTGTCCCTGAGCTGGATGCAACCATAAACTGATGTTGTCGGAGGTTACTCTGCATTATTTGATTCGCAAAAGGGTATAAGTTTGGCGCTTCTCCTAAATTACTGGAGTAAAAGGCTGAGCTGCCACCTTTGGGGGATAACAGGTTGATACTAATAATATCTGGGTAGGCTTCACTATAGCTCGCAAATACATCCATTAACGCACCCAAGCGCCTGGTCTTTTCTAGCCTTTCAAGATTAGCTGAATTGAGAAAGTCACTGAGTACAGGAGAGGTAGAAAGTAGCTTAGTTGTAGATTGATAGATTTCAATGTAATTGAACATCTTTTGCTGTTGTTGCTCTACAAAGCGGCTGACAATAAGCTTTGCTTGTTTTTGTGTTGAACTTGTTACATTAGTAAGTGTGAATCCGCCAAGAAACAGCAAGGGAAGTATCACAAGTGGTGTGATATACCATAGGAGTCGAATACTTAACTTACTTGTTTTCATGGATGACTAGCTACCTTGCTACACGAAATTCAGGTTACAAAAACATAGGCCAGATTATTATCAAAATTGAATTAATTCTCAAACCAATTAGAAAGGTGAAATACCTTCGATTCGCATTGCAAAACCCTTCATTTAGAATAGCCAAACAGTAAAGTTTTAGGCTTTTCTTATATAGATTTAGGTTTCTTAGCGGTAGCAAGACGCGAGAGCGGTGCTACTAAAGCTATTTCCCTACTTCAAATAGCTCATTTACTTAATGCAACTGGTATTAAATCATAAGCACGAAGAAGTGAATACTCAAGTTTGCTCAATTGCGCTGAAAATACGATAAAAGGGGTAAAAATAAAAGCCTCCGGCTGGAGGCTTTAGGAACATTATGCTAAATAGGCTTAGAAGTTATACTTCAGACCCAAAGAGAATCTGCGTCCATTTACGTCATAAAATTCGCCAGAGTCAAACGTCTCAGGCGTACGAGGTGGCTCTTTATCAAATAGGTTGCTAACGCCTAAACGAAGTTGTAGGTCTTCTAGCACATAAGACTTATACATAAAGTCTACCGTGGTATAAGAAGGCACTTCGTTAAAGTTGTTGGCTTCAATTGTCCAACCTTTGTCATCAACAGTGCTATGACGATAGTTCACGGTTAGCGCGTAAACTGACTCATCTTGCGAATATACTGCAGTGAAACGACCTTTCCAACGTGGAGAGTCGTCAGTAAGTCCTGTGAAACTACGCAGGTCGTTGGCTAAGCCAGTTGAGTTTTGAGTATCTTTTGCAATGTATGTTGTAGCTAATTTCAGCGCCATTTCACCATTCATCGCGTCGAATCGGTATGCTGACTCAAAGTCGTAACCTTTTTTAACGATTTGTGCTGAGTTAATTGGGCGCTGATAGAAGTGTTCGATATCACCGTTTTCACCACGTATTACGTTTTTGCAAAACAGGTTGTCAAGTGACTCGCTTTCGTAGCAGTTTTCTACAGTATTTTCACGATCAAAATATTGAATTGCTCCATCTATTTCAAATGACCAGTAGTCTACTGTAAAGTCAAGGCCTTCAATAAATTCAGGAGTATAGATAAGACCAACTGTTAAGTCGTTAGAAACTTCGTTTTCAAGCTCTGTATTACCAACGATTGAACCTTCTAGGCTGCCACCGGCCAGCCACTCTGAAGATGGCATCCAACCTTCAGGTAAACCATCTGCTTGACAGTTTTTAATGATATTTTTCTTATACTCGTAGCTATCGCTTAGCTTTTTGATACTGTCTGCACGACAAATATCAGCACGGCCAGAACTGAACTGAGTTGATGCAGGTGCAAACAGATCGCCTAAACTTGGTGCTCTAACAGATTTTGAGCGGTTTACACGTAATCTTAGTTCTTCTGTTACGCCCCAGTTTAGTGCAAGTTTCCATGCATCATCTTCGCCTGTTACAGAGTAATCCATGTAACGATAAGCACCTTCGAAGGTCAAATCTAACGCAAGGAACTCGTCAACAAGAATTGGAACAGAAAGCTCCATCGACAGTTCATCGACTTCAATTTCACCATGCATAGGCAAACTTGAGTTACCGAAGATCAGGCCTTTTGCCATGTTCTCAGATGGTGTCTTTTCAGCCACTTCACGGCGATGTTCAGCTGTGAATGCTGCGCTTACATATCCTGCTGGTAGTTCGAATAGTACACCGTCAACGGTTGCTGCAAAAACAGCTTGGTCATGTCTTGCAAAACGAGTGGCAACGGTTGAAATATAACCCATTTGCTCTGCGGTTGCCGAAGTCGCCCCCATCGGATTAAACGGTACACAGCCATCGATTTGACCAATGATGTCACCTTCGCTGTTACGCTTAGCACATACCGTTTGACCATTGATCACTGTTGCATCAACCGCGTTTAGTAGGTTTTGCTCAAGCACTTCGCCTGTCCATGTAGTATCTTGCTCTACGCGGCCAAACTGGAAGTAAGTGCTGTAACCCCAGTCATCATTAATGATGCCTTCAAGACCAATAGATGAACGGAATACTTCGCGCTCCTGCTCGTAATTACGGTCACCCCAAAGGTTTGAGTTTGCTTGATATAATGTAACGCTATCAATACCCTCCACCAAGTTACCGTCTTTATCTGTGTAGGTAACATCATCCATGATTTTGCCCATTTCGTCACTGACGAACGCATTATCGCGGTGAATTTTATAAGCGAAGAACGCAGGGCCACTTTGAGTTGTTGACTCTGTTTTTGACCAAGTAGCGTCGAAGGTTAATGCGTGATCATCATTGATCTCGTATGTACCGTAGGTAGAAGCAATAACACGCTCTAGCGGGGTTCTGAAATAGCTTTTTGCGCCTTGCGTGAATACACCGTCACCCATGTTATATTCGTCATGGAAGTAGCGACCTGCAGCAAGCTCTGAAATTTTAGGGTTTGGATCAGGGATTAAACCTAGACCATAGTTAAATGGCTGCAACGAGCCATCTTCTTGGAAGGCAAAGTGGTTGTTTAAATACACATCGCGGGTCTTATCTGCACCAGGAGCGATAGCAAAGAAGTCACCTTTTTCAGAGTAGCGAGCAAGGGCTGTTTGACCGTTTAGCGCGATATTACCTGGAATACCATCTTTACTTCCTGTATCAGCAGGGTTAGCAATAGAGCGCATTGAATTTCTGTAGAAATCGCGGTCTAATTTTGCGTAACTTTCGTTCTTTGTGTAGTTCAACGATGCAATGAACGATAGCTTATCTAGTTCTTGGCCACCGGTAATTGAGAATGTGTGGTCTTCACCGCCTTTTTGCTCAGGCTTTACAGTCGAAATATCAACTTCTATGCCATCGAAAGACTTTTTAGTGATGATGTTTACAACACCAGCAACAGCGTCGGCACCATATACCGCCGCTGCACCACCAGTTGCAATTTCAACGCGCTCAATAATGCTAGTAGGGATGTTGTTTAAATCTACGGCTGTATCACCAACGGAACCCGGCACAAAGCGACGACCGTTCACTAGTACTAATGTACGCTCAGAACCTAAACCACGTAGGTCAGTAGTATTCAAGCCTGAAGCATAAATAAAGCTAGTTGTGTTTTCTGGAGATAAACCAACTGTTGCTTGAGGCATTTCAGCTAAAAGGTCGTTTACGTTTGTAATACCTTGGTTTTCAAGCTCTACGCCACCGATTACGGTAACAGGAGTAGGAGACGTTAGGTTAAAGCGCTTGATACGAGAACCAGTAACTTGAATACGTTCAACTGATTTGGTTTCCGTCTGTTCATTAGCAACAGCTACCGAACTACTTACCGCTCCGGCGATTAGCGCCATTTGGATGCTGGCAGTAACTAGATTTAACTTCTTCAACATTTTGACCCTTATTTACTTTGTTTATAGCGATAGCCCTGTTCATTCTCAAAACAGGCGTTTCGCAATATAGGTGCTGAGTTTTTACCATAAACAATTGTTAAATATGGATTTTGTGATGATGTTGAAGGTGTGTATAGAACGTTTAATCTGTGATTTTAGTGTGTTTAATTTGATTTTTTATTTTAAAATCAATTGCTTATTATTTGTTGCTGTGTAATGTATTTTTTACGGTGAGTAAGTGCTTACAATGCTTGTTAGTAATTTAGAAACAATTATTTTATCTTTGATTGGGTTGGTACAAGTTTTGGTACTAAATTTGAACCGATTTGTAGCCAGGTTTGTAACTTGAGTGTAATTTGTGGTGTGTAAAAAGTGCTCATTTAGCATTTTTGGCTTTATTTTGTGGGGAACTTTTTGAGATAGGCTAAAGAGTAGCCTACCTTTTAACTCGTTCGGACTAAACTCGTATAGCTTTTAAGCGACGCAACTTTAATTGTTCTTGGATTGTTTGGCCTTGGTATCCTTCGGCTATTATCTCTTGTACATCAATGTTGCTAGTTGCTAAAAAGTTCTGATTAAGTTTGTCACAAAGCACGCTTAATTTATCACTTACCTTGCTACAAATATAACAAAATCGCGCTAGCTTGTGTGGTCTGCGCCATGCATCAATATTTTGTAAAATATTGAGCCAATCTTCTGCTGCTTTATTGTCTTTGTGTAACAAGGTTATATTTGAAAGTAATTCCTTACTACATTCAATATAAAGATTAGGAACCTTAAATTGTTTTGCTTCATCTAGAGATGACAAGGTGGCACCTGAGTAAAAAACAGCAAGGCTAAACTGGGCGAAAACATCAAATTCATTGTTTCCTTCAAGTTTCGAGAGCGCGTTTTGGAATTTCCTGTATACCGTTTTATCCCACGCTAGAATATAAGGAGCAACCAACTTAAGCGCACCTAGCGTTGAAATAGTATCTAGAAAGTGCCCCAGACCGTTATCTTGTATTGTTTTCTCTATTTCTAACCAAATACGTTCTCTTGTTAGGGTTTGTAACTCGCCATGAGCAACCATAGTTCTCATCAGCTGCCAAGTTTCTGTAGCTATTGTGAAATTATAATCTTGATAACGAGCAGCAAACCGAGCTACTCGCAGCACTCGAAGTGGATCTTCACTAAACGCTTTGCTCACATGGCGTAATATTCTGCTTTCTAAATCTTTTTGACCGCCATAAGGATCGATTAGTGAACCATCATCATCTTTAGCTATTGCATTAACGGTAAGATCTCGGCGAAGTAAATCTTCTTCCAGTGTGATCTCAGGGCCGAAGTCACAAATAAATCCGGTATATCCTTGACCGCTTTTACGCTCTGTTCGAGCAAGAGCATGTTCGTCTTTGGTGATAGGATGTAAGAATACGGGAAAGTCGCTGCCGACTTGCTGATAGCCAAGCTCGCTCATTTGCTCAGGTGTGCTGCCAACCACCACATAATCTCTTTCTTTTATTGGTCGTCCTAGCAGTTCGTCTCTAACTGCACCGCCGACGAGATAGATTTTCATTTGCTATTTTCCATTTTCTGCGATTCGAGGTTTTATCTTGAACCGGATTTTGCCATTATAGAGCGCATCATAACAATAAAGAGACAAGTCGTGTATTTACGCTATTTTGGTTTAACTGAAAAACCCTTCTCGATTGCGCCAAATCCTGAATTTTTATTCCTTAGCGAACGTCACAAGGAAGCACTTGCACATTTAACCTATGGGTTGGGTGACGCGGGTGGTTTTGTACTACTAACTGGTGAAGTGGGTACGGGTAAAACAACAGTCACACGGAGTATGTTGGCTCAATTGCCAGAATCGACACAAGTCGCATTTATTCTTAATCCATCGCTATCGGAGCTTGAATTGCTTGCGACGATTTGTGACGAGTTGGGGATCAATTATGACAACAGTAATGCGACGTTAAAATCACTCACTGATGTCATAAAGCATAGGTTATTAGAGAACCACCACAGCGGTGGGCATACTATGCTGATCATTGATGAAGCTCAGCATTTAGCACCAGAAGTGTTAGAGCAGCTAAGACTGCTGACAAACTTGGAAACAGATCATAAAAAATTGCTCCAGATAGTATTAGTAGGTCAGCCTGAGCTACAGCATTTGTTACAGCGTAACGAGCTGCGTCAATTGGCACAAAGGATCACTGCGCGTTACCACTTGTTACCACTTAGCGAATCACAAGTGTTTGCTTATATACAGCACCGATTGCAAAAAGCCGGTTGTCAGCAAGCTTTGTTTCACCATGATGCGGTAGCCTATGTACATCAAGTGACAGCAGGGATCCCAAGATTAATAAATTTGCTGGCCGACAGGTGTTTATTGGGAGCGTACTCGGCCTCACAAACTCAGGTAACAAAGGCAATTGCTGTTCAAGCTGCAAAGGAGGCGCTACCCACTAATTTAGTACCAGTAGCAAGACAAGAAAAGAGTCGAGTGCCACTATTTTTTACAGCTTGGCTTGGTGTGTTATTTGTTGCAGGCTTTGGCTTGGCAAAATTGGTGTAGAGGGAAACATGTCGTATTTAACAAGTGCAATGAAACAGTCGCAACAAGGCTCAGATGCTGAACAGGACTATTTGAGTCAACGCCAAGACGCCCAGCTCATTTTTTATAAGAAGCTCGTCATCTATGCTGGTGCAGGTATTTTATCTTTAGTATCACTTGGTGCTGGTTACTATATAGGTAAGATCACTACTTCAGAAAAAGCACAGTTACAACTGACTTCAGAAGTTGAGCCTACAAGTGAAAGTAAGATAGCGCTTTCAGCTACACTTACACCGGAGCAACCGGTTGCGGAAAACCAGCAAGCGCAAAATGCCCATATTGCCAGTCAAGAGGTAAGTACACCTACTATTGACCAGGCGCAAAACAGCAATATCAATCTTAACTCAAATCCAGAAACAAAAGCAGCTGAGCCTGAGCAGCACTTTCAGTGGGTATCTGTGCAAATTGGCGTTGATAATCAAGGTAAACCTTTATATCAACAACAATTAGTCCCTGTGGGATCTGTTAAGGCGGCTTCAGTCGTGCCACATCCGACTCAAAATACAGTGCAAACAACTCAAGTTATTCAAGATTCATCCCCTGGAGAAATTCAAACGGCAGGTGAGTATGCCGGCTATCGCGTATTTGGTGCTAAACCAAAACAGCAAGATGATGAACTTGCCGGGGTATCGGAGGAGCTGAAAAAAGCGTTTGCCGAGGCGGTGAAGGAAACCGCACCGCATGAAGAACCTGAAGTGTTATCTACCACCAAAGATTCGGCTTCTGCTACACCCATCGCGCTGTTGCCTGCTCAATTGCAAAATAGTATTCCAAGCTTGCGGTATCAAGCGCATATTTATGCTACTGACTCTCATGAAAGGTGGATAAAAATCAACAATAGACCTTTATACGAGGGAGATAGTTTAGGGGCTTTAACCGTTGTAGAAATTACACCGGAGCAAACACGTTTTGATTTCGACGGCATTGAATTCAGTCTCGAGGCAATGGAGGACTGGCTGCCTTAATATCAAGGCAGCATTGAGTGTTTAAAAAACCGGATAAGATCAAGCTTGAATTCTTCAGGCTTGATCGCTGACTCTAGCTCATCGCTTACTTTTTTCGCGCTTAAATCGATATCTTGAACTTCAATGTAATGCATGTGCTTAGCGTGATAAAATACTTTCACGACAGGCTTTAAAGGCGTTTTGGGGTTACTTTGGGCAATAACACCGACCTTACCACTAGTGAGTTTTACTAAGGTGCCCACAGGGTATACGCCAATGCAAGCAATAAACCGGCTTAGTAGTTGTTCGTCAAAATGGTGAGGGCAGCCTTCACGCATTAACTTAAAAGCTTTAATTGGTGTCATGCCCTCTTTATAGACGCGCTCGGCGGTCAATGCATCATAAACATCCACAATAGCGGCCATTCTGACATGCTGTGGTAGTTCGTCCGCGGTTTTGCCATAAGGATACCCGGTGCCATCTAGGCGCTCGTGGTGATAGCCCGCAATTTCGCATGCAACTCGTCCTAGACCTGCATTGAGCACAATATCAAAGCTATATTTTGCGTGTGATTTCATAATGCCGTATTCATCTAAGCTCAACTTTCCAGGCTTATGTAAAATATTGTCGGGAATTTCTATCTTACCAATGTCATGAAGAAGTGCTCCTGTGGTCATCTCTTCGGTTAATTCTCTTGAGTAACCAAGGTGCTTACAGAAAATAGCCATTAAGATAGAAACATTAATAGAATGCTCCAATAAATAGGCGTCTTTTTCCCTGATCCGAGCAATGCAGGAAAGCGCATCTTGATTGCGAAATACGGAGTCAATAAAGCCACTTGCTGTCGCTTTAAAAGCCTCTACTTCTATCGCTTTACCCGCTTTAATATCTGCAAACGCTTTGCTTTGAATTGCTTTTGCTTCGTCGTAAAGTGTCACTGCGTGTTGCATTTCTGCGTCGACACTACACTTGGTTTGCCAAGGGTCATGGTCTGGTTTATGTGGCTCTTCTATATGGTCATCATGAGGTGGTTCGTCATGAGGATCGTGCTCTGAAAGGCGTTTGCTGGGGTCGACCGTTACCTCTAAAACACCACTCTTTTGTAGCTTTGTAATGCTTGCTTTCGTTCTCACCCAGCCCTTGGTTTTAATCGCAACTGAGCCTGTCTGTTTGGTCACACCGACAACAAACATACCTGGCTCTAACTCACTGATATTAATATTAATCTCTGGCATGGTGGTTCCTTTGGTTGTGTCTTTAAGCGTAGCAAAGCTTGGTCAAATAGAAAGAACTAAAGCGTAAATATGATTGATTTTCCCCCAATAAACCCGCATCCTGAAAGAAACAAAAAGGAGTCTCACTTATGCGCTTATCTCCCTTGGCATTAGGTCTCATTGCCACTTTATCTTGGCATGCAACTGCTAATTTGAAACAACAAGTTGCAGAGTCTATGCCTGAACTTGAATCTTTGTACCTACATTTACATCAAAACCCTGAGCTCTCTTATAAAGAAGAAAAAACAGCAGGGCGTTTGGCGGATGAAATGCGCAGGCTAGGTTATGACGTGACTGAAAATGTGGGTGGTTTTGGTGTTGTTGGCATGCTGAAAAATGGTGATGGTCCAACTGTGATGATCCGAGCCGACACTGATGGTTTGCCAATTATTGAAGAAACAGGAAAGCCATACGCGTCAAAAGTAAAAGTGAAAGATGATGCGGGGAATGAAGTCGGTGTGATGCACGGTTGTGGTCATGATATTCATATGACCAGCCTAGTCGGTACAGCAAAACAGCTAATGACTAATAAGGAAAAGTGGCAAGGTACATTGATGCTCGTTGCTCAGCCCGCTGAAGAAGTGGGAGGCGGCGCAAAAGCGATGTTAAAGGAAGGATTGTATACTCAGTTTGCTAAACCTGATCATGTGCTTGGTTTGCATGTAAGCGCGGCCGTTCCTGCCGGTAAAGTGGCGATTGCACCAGGCTATGCATTGGCTAATGTTGACTCAGTTGACATTATCGTTAAGGGTAAAGGAGGACATGGAGCCTACCCACATACTACCATCGACCCTGTAGTACTGGCATCGCGGATTGTTTTGGGGCTGCAGACCATTACATCACGAGAGATCTCTCCGTTAGAACCGTCAGTGATCACGGTAGGCTCTATTCACGGTGGCTCTAAGCACAACATCATTTCAAATGAAGTCAAGCTACAACTGACTCTACGCTCTTATAATCCAGATGTGCGTGAGCAACAAATTGCGGCTATCAAACGCCTGACAGCAGGTATAGCAAAAAGTGCAGGGTTGGAAGACAGTCTTGTACCTGAGGTTATTGTTCATGAAAGCGAAAGCATTCCATCTACGTATAATAACCCTGAGTTGGCTGAATTTGTAACTAGCGCCATTAAGCAGGAAATTGGTGCAGAAAATGTTGAACAATCTCAGCCGGTGATGGCTGGTGAAGATTTTGGCTTATATGGCCGTACTGATGACAATGTTCCAATTACCATTTTTTGGCTAGGGGGGGTTAATCAAGCGGTATTCGATGCGGCACAAAAAAGCGGTGAGCCTTTACCTTCATTACACTCTAGTAAATTTGCGCCGGATTATCCTATCGCCATCGCGACAGGAGTAAGAGCAATGACCAATAGTGCACTTGCTTTATTTAATCAAAAATAAACTTTAGCTAGCATAGTAAAAAGGTAGCCGCGGCTACCTTTTTTAGTTTTTAGTCTTTGTTTGCTGCTGCAAGCATTAACTCTCTATTACGCTCTAGTTTTACCAGCATTGCATCCGCAATGGGTTTGAACTTAGCGAGCTCAGACTGAGGTAATGGTTCAGACTTCGGCAGTTTTACCGTTTTAGGGTTACGGTGTACACCGTTTACTAAAAACTCATAATGAAGATGAGGACCCGTTACACGGCCGGTTGCACCGACGGTACCAATTTTTTGTCCTTGCTTCACTTTTTGACCTGTTTTCACGGCACGTTTATTCAAGTGTAAGTACTTGGTCACATACTTGCTACCGTGCTGAATAAATACATAGTTACCATTGAGCCTATTGTAGCCAGACTTAAGTACTTTACCGTTACCTGAGGAAACCACCGGTGTGCCTACGCGTGCCGCATAGTCTATACCATTGTGAGACGACACCCGACCAGTCACAGGGTGAAGGCGACGCGGATTAAAGCTGGAGCTGATATATTTGAAGTTAACCGGTGCTCTTAAGAAGGCTTTTTTCATGCTGCGGCCTTCAGGGGTATAGAACTCATCATCAGTATGACGAACCGCACTGTAGCGCTCGCCTTGGTTGATAAATTCGGCTGCAATAATTTTGCCATTACCGATTTCTTCACCGTCTACATAGTGCTTTTCAAACACTAATGCGAAAGAGTCGCCCTTACGAATATCGTTTGCAAAGTCGACATCCCAACCAAAAATATCGGCAAAGTTCATTATTTGACGTTCGCTAAGACCGGCTGAAATACCTGCGCTCCAGAAGCTGGAGCTGATCTCGCCACCTGCTGATTTTTCGCGAGTTTCGATTTCTTTACTTTCGATTTTAGTTTCGTAGCTACCCTCGTCGTTTAAGGTCACCAATAAGGTGTCCGTTTTTGACAAGATGTATTTTAATTGAGCTAATTCACCACCATCATTGCTAGCAAAGCTAAGCACTTCTCCCGGGTGGATTTTAGTCAGCTTGCGGGTTTCTGCGTTGGTATTGACCAGATTGTGTAACGTTTTGGCAGAATAACCTGCGCGTTTAAAAATCACGGCTAGACTGTCACCAGACTTAACTTTGTGGTCTTTAAATTCAAATACAGGTTGTTTAGGGGCAGACTCAGGCGTGATGGCTGGCGCTGCATCTAATTCAGTAAGTTGCTCTGTTTTTTCTGATATTTTTACTGGCAACTCATAACGTTTCCCAACTTCTAAAGCTTTTCCGTCATTGTCTTTTGAAGCCGTTGCTTTTTCAGAGGGGATCAGGGCAATTCCGACCATCGCAGATAGGAAGCCGATGATGAGCACTTTGTGCTTTTTGGGGAGCTTATGAACCACATGAACCATAATGCGCCTTTTCTGCTGTCAAGAATTATTGTAGATAATATTGCAGGATATACGTAATAAACCCGTAATACCAGCGTTTTGTGCATTTAAACTCGGATAAATATAGGCTAGAATCGAGCGATTACAAGTTATAGCTGTTGGAGTGAGAATTGTGGATTTAGAAACTGCATTTGCAGAGATTAGCCGTGGTGCAGAAGAAATTCTGTTGCAGGATGAATTAAAAGAAAAGCTGAAGTCAGGTAAAAAACTACGTATTAAAGCGGGTTTCGATCCAACAGCGCCTGATTTGCATTTAGGACACACGGTGCTAATCAATAAAATGAAAACCTTTCAAGACTTAGGTCATGAGGTGATTTTCTTGATTGGTGATTTCACCGGTATGATTGGCGACCCAACGGGCAAAAATGTAACTCGTAAGCCACTCACTCGTGAAGATGTACTGGCAAATGCAGAAACATACAAAGAACAGGTTTTCAAAATCCTTGATCCTGCCAAAACCACAGTTGCATTCAACTCAGAGTGGATGGAAAAGCTAGGCACAGCCGGTATGATCAAGCTTGCTGCACGTCAAACTGTGGCACGTATGCTTGAGCGCGACGACTTTAAAAAGCGTTATGCAAATGGCCAAGCAATCGCAATCCACGAGTTCTTATACCCACTGGTTCAAGGTTGGGACTCGGTTGCATTAGAGGCGGATGTTGAGCTCGGTGGTACCGATCAGCGCTTTAACCTATTAATGGGTCGTGAGCTACAAAAAGACGAAGGGCAAAAGCCGCAAACAGTACTGATGATGCCACTACTTGAAGGCACCGACGGCGTACAGAAAATGTCTAAGTCATTAGGTAACTACATCGGTATTACTGACGCGCCAAACGACATGTTTGGTAAAGTGATGTCGATTTCTGATGATTTAATGTGGCGTTACTACGAATTACTAAGTGCGAAAACACTGGATGATATCGCCGCACTTAAAGAAGAAGTGGCGGGCGGCCGTAATCCTCGTGACATTAAAATTGAATTTGCAAAAGAAATGATTGCTCGATTCCACAGTGAAGCTGACGCTGAAGCGGCACATCAAGACTTTATCAAGCGTTTCCAAAAAAATGCTTTACCTGATGAAATCCCTGAAGTCACTGTAACTATTGAGGGTGAAAGCACGTTTATCACTAATTTGCTCAAAGAAGCTGGCTTAGTGGCAAGTACTTCAGAGGCGATGCGCATGATCAAGCAAGGCGCAGTAAAACTTAACGGCGAAGACAAAGTAACGGATACCAAATTAGAAGTTACTAAAGGTTCTTGCGAAATCTATCAAGTAGGCAAGCGTAAGTTTGCGAAAGTAACAGTAAACTAAACAAGCTAATCTACTTGTTATAGCCGAAGAGGTCAGTGCTTTACTGGCCTTTTTTGTGGTTGTTACAACATTAAGCTAGCAAAATTTATAATCACGAGTAGTAAGGCGGAAGTGGCAATAAATAGCCAGCGCATTTGATTGAGTAGTCCAAGCAAATGCTGAATATGTTCAGCAGAGGGCTGCGCTTTTGCACCCACCCGCATCACATCATAACGTTCGCCAAAATAAAAACGTGGCCCTGCGAGCTGCGTATGTAAATTTGCGGCAAAAAAGCTCAGTGCCCATCCCGTATTTGTTTGGCTAAAGTGACGGCCGTAGTATTTAATGTAGTGCCAAGTTTGCTTCGGTCTAAGTAGCAACGAAAAGCAGGTAATTAACAACCGAATAGGCATAAACTCTATAAGCCAAATTACGCGGGAAAGGCTTGCCATAAAACGGGTTGAGGGGGGCATTACTTGCCGCCATGCATGGTCGCATAGCAGTAATAGCTTATAAAATAGCGCGAGATAGGGGCCTGCTGCTAGATACAGTACAGCAATGACAAAAAAATGGCGCAGGGTATTTAATGCGGTGCTATCTATGGCGGCTTTACAAATACCAAGCTCTGTTAGCTTCTCGACATCTCTTGCTACCATTCCTTGCAACACCGCTCTTGCGGTTACTTTTTGCTTTGATTTTATCAGCGCGGAAATACGCTTAGCACGGCTTTCATGGCTAATATCTAAGCATAAAAACAACACCAGCCCACCGAGCCAATTAGGATAAAAAGCAAAGCTAATAATCGCATAAGTTAATACGGTGATGGTTAATATAGGGAGGAAGAATCCCAGTGTGCCTGATAATAGTTGATAACTAGAAGCCGCTTTGGGGCGATAAACTCTTTCGGCAATGGCTTTAAAAACAAGGCTAAGAATAAGATTAGGGTGATAAAGTGTTGATAACCTTACCCCTAGGCTGGCAAAAATCGCCAGTAAGAAAATGATCAGGCCCTCATGGGCCTGAAGCAAGCTGTCGAGCACTAAAGCGTAACCTTATCCAGCTTATTAAGTAGTGCCATCACCATTTTAGAAGAGTTAACCGAAGCGACTTCTAGATACTCCTCGAATGATTGCGGTGATTCTTTGCCGGCGATATCAGATAGCGAGCGGATCACAACAAATGGCGTGTTTAGAGAATGACAAGCCTGCGCAATTGCTGCGCCTTCCATTTCTACTGCTAACATAGTAGGGAAGTCTGCACGCGCCTTGTCGATGCGTACCGGATCGCACATAAATGAGTCACCCGTACAGATCAAGCCAACCATAGTTTGAATGCCTTCAAGTTCATGTACGCTTTGCTCTGCTGCCTCAACTAATTTTGCATGCGAAGTGAACGCAGCAGGCATTTGTGGAACTTGACCAATTTCATAGCCAAATGCAGTAACATCAACATCGTGATGACGTACTTCATTTGAAATAACCACATCGCCGACGTTTAGTGAAGGCTCAAAACCACCAGCAGAACCCGTGTTGATCACGCAATCTGGCGCAAAGTTGTCGATAAGCAAAGTTGTCGCAACTGTTGCTGCCACTTTACCAATGCCAGACTGTACAAGCGTTACGTCAAGACCAGCTAGTTTGCCGGTATAAAAAGTAAAGCCACCTTTGGTCAATGTTTGCGGGTTTTCCATGGTGTTACGCAAAATGGTAACTTCTTGCTCCATTGCGCCGATAATGCCTACTTTCATCAAAAGATTCCTAATTTGTGGTGGGGAAAGCCCCAGTGTCAAAATTGCTTTTATTATACGAAAGGGGTTTTGATAGGTAAAACAAAAAACGGGCTGACGCCCGTTTTGCTATATTTCTGCCAACTGAGTTGACTGTGCTTTTGCCTGTGAAGGGGACAGTACCGCAGGTTTGTAGGTGCGATTTCTGGTTTTCTTTGGCATCTCCACTTTTTGGCCAAGCTTGAATAGGATTGCCGCACGAACCTCAGCACTTTGGTAGCCACTTTTGATTTTCATGCGAATGTGTGGAATACCCGCAGATTCCAGAGCGCCACTGACAAACCAATCTTTTTGTGCTTTATGGCCGTTTTTATTGGCGTTGTTAACTAAATCAACAGCGGCAACAATTTTCAGTGTCTCTTTATCTACCAAGACATAATCCAGCTGTTTGTTCTTAGCTTTAGTTACCGCGGCACGACGTGCTTTTGGAGAGATCCCCGGTTTGCACTCAATCACATCAATGAGTTTAATGCGGCTTACGATTTTATATCTATCGCCAACAGCACGTTCTAATAAATGTAGAAACGATGCTTCAACGGTAGTAAAAACTGATTCTTTACGATTAAACGGATAAGGATTGCCACCCACATCGGTGTACTTAGAAGCGACAATGGAAGCAACGACCACTAGAGCCAAAATAGCAAGCAACGCAAATTCCATACAAAACTCCAAATCAAAAAAATGACATCTGTGATTTTATAAGCAATAGCTGTGCCAAAAGAGTGCTTGAATTAGTGGGTAGTTAACATTAAATCGGTTAATAAGTATTTGGGATATGGAGAGAAAAATAAAGTGCTTTAAGTTGTTTATACTAGGCAGCGATATCTTACAGCAGGGCTGCCTAGTACTGGATAATGGTATTAGCTCGCGTTATTTGTCTTCTTTCAGCACGTAGATCTCACCATCAAAACTACCTTGAATGGTCAATCCTTGCCCTGCCAGTTCCTTGAGATATTCAATATGCTCTTGGGTAATATGTTGACCCGGCACCAAAAGCGGAATACCCGGAGGATACGGGGTGACTAAACCTGCACAAATACGGTTGTTGCTCTTGCTAATAGGCACAGATTCACGTTCACCGTAGAAGGCATCGCTAGGAATACAAGCAAGGTCAATTGCGGGTAAATTCTCAGGCAAGCGCGAGCGTCGCGTTGACTTCGATAGTTTTATCTTGCCGCCATCAAGTTTCTTTAAGGCATTGTATAAGCGAATGATCTTTGAGCGTGTACCACCCAAGGTTAGTAAGACTAAGATAGTACTGTGGGTGTATTTCTCAATCTCCAGCCCAATTTCGTCTAACAGGAATTTATGAATATCCTTTAATGAGTACGGTAGTTCACTAATATCGATGAGGATTTTAAGCGGATCATGCCCCATATTATCGCCACTAAAATGTGGGAATATGTTCATAAAGTCTTGCTTATCAAGCACTTTAATATGTTTGAGCGAGGACATCTGCTGTTTAAACTCTGCAACATGGTTCAGCAGCGCATTGAGTAACTTATAGCCTTCCATCTCCAACTGCTTTTGGCACACATCCAAAGACGCAATAAGCTGGTATTTGGGCGAGGTGCTGGCGTAGATACTGTAAATCTCACGGAAAAAATCAGCATCAAAATCAGGGTCGTTAATATGGATATAAGACGCCTGCGAAAATGCCGATACGACTTTATGCGCCGAATGAGTGACATAATCTGCACCTGCATGAATGGCGGAATAATGGCGCAAGCTAGGGTGAAATAGCGAGTAAGCAAACCAAGCTTCATCAATAAAGACTTTGATGCCATGCTGATGGGCAAATTCTACGACTTGTTTCAGGTCGCTCAGCAAACCATCATAGGTACAGCCTGTGAGCACCAGTAGTTTTGCATCGGTATTTTGTTCTATCGCTTGCTTGATATCAGCCAGTGAGGGCGGTGCGAATATGCCATATTTTGGATTTAAAATACTCGATAAATAGATAGGGAAACTGGCCGATTGCAAAATGCCGTAGTGCACTGACTTATGACAGTTGCGGTCGATGATCACCTTATCGCCTTTGCGAAGTAGGGTTTGCAAAATGATTTTATTCGAGGTGGACGATCCATTAGTTACAAAGTAGGTGCGTTTAACCTCAAACGTTGCCGCTGCAGATTCCTGAGCGCGGCCAATGGTATTGGTGCTGTCTGACAGTGAACCTAGCGAATCAACCGATACAGACAAGTCTCCGACAAATACATTACGGCCATAGAATTGATAAAAATCTTTGATATAAGGAGAGTTTCTAAAGCTCGAACCGCCGCTGTGACCCGGAGTATGCCAGGAGTCGTTCGCTTCGCCGACATAACTGCGATACGCGGTCCAAAATGGCGTCTCGGCTCTGTCATCAAAGTCATTGATCATATATCCCAAAATGGCTTCAGGGTCTGAGATAACTTCATCTTTAAAGAAGAAAGATTCGATTTCCTCGGATTCGTTGACTATCTCAAGCCCTTTAGTGTCATCGCCAATAACGTAAACCGGTAATTCTAGACGAATACATTTTAATTGCTCGATAAAGCGACTATAGGTTTGCTCGCCACTTTTGCTGTGCACATCCCAACTCAGCACGACAGCTTGAATATCACCATCTTCAGTGACATGCTCCAAGGCTTTTGAAAGTTCGAGGCATTCAATAATATCGATTTGAACATCCTCTCGCTCAAAATTAGGGATCGTTTTTGATAGATTGCTCGAGAGCGCTTGTAATACGGCCGGCTCTTGCTCTATTAACAAGATACGAAGGACAGGTAGCATAATGATATTCGCATTAAAATTTAAAGACTTTCATTAGCATAAAGAAAGCGCAGTGATTTGTGAAATCAATACTTTGAAAATGTTCCAGAAATTGTAAAACGGATGTAGGGCGATTTTACATCGCGATTTAGTAAAAGCCCTCCGCGTAAAGCGGATCCCACCAGAGGTTATGTATCGCGTCTAGGAGATGCTTTACGCAGCGATCTGTGTTTCCAGATAATTCAACGAAACAAAAAAGTAGCAACAATCCCCATAAATAAAAGTTGTGCTTATGCTAAAACAAAGATTAACTATCAGTCTTCTCTTTAAACTCACATAAGTCTTCAATAATACAGCTACCACACTTTGGTGTTTACGCGCGGTGTGCACATAGCGGCCATGGAGAATAAGCCAGTGGTGGACATCTACCTTGAACTCTTTTGGTACAACCTTTTCCAGCTTTTGCTCGACTGCCACCACATTTTTATCCATAGCAAACTTGGTGCGGTTGGAGACGCGGAATATATGGGTGTCTACAGTAATAGTCGGCTTGCCGAAGTATAAGGAAAGTAGATAACTAAGTTCGTAATCACCTGCTTTAACTGTATGAATATTGTCAATTTTTTAATAAAAATATACACTAAGCCGCTTTGAAGATATAAACCGGATTTGCACACTATTTACTTACTGTAATGGACTCTTAGATATGAAACTTTTCAAATATATTATATTAATCACCACATTCCTTTTAGTAGCTTGTGGAGGTAGCTCGTCTTCGGATGAACCTAAACTTACAACTAAAATAGAAAAAATTAGCTTAAACTCTGAACTGGTCAGAGGCCAAAGTACCAGCGCAATAATAGAGTGTGTTGATTGTTTGAAAGATAAGGCCATTTATCGCTGGGAAATTGATAATGTTGTAGTGAGTCAATCTAGTTCATTTACTCCTGATTTTGAGCATTTGGATAAGGTGGTTGTGATCACGGTTCAAGTACCAAGTATTGATCAGGTGATGAGTGATGAAGTCTCCTATCAGGCTGAGGTTATTTCACGTAAAACTAAAATAGAAAAAATTAGCTTAAACTCTGAACTGATCAGAGACCAAAGTACCAGCGCAATAATAGAGTGTGTTGATTGTTTGAAAGATAAAGCTATTTATCGCTGGGAAGTTGATAATGTTGTTGTGAGTCAATCTAGTTCATTTACTCCTGATTTTGAGCATTTGGATAAGACGGTTGTGATCACGGTTCAAGTACCAAGTATTGATCAGGTGATGAGTGATGAAATTTCCTATCAGGCTGAGATTATTTCACGCAAAACCAAAGTCGAGTCGCTAGAACTTACAGGGAAACATACGCCAAACACGACAACCCTAGCGGATTTTACCTGTGATAATTGCCTGTCAGAAACAATATCAATGCAATGGTTTATAGGCGAGAAGTTGGTTGCAACTGGAACGTCGTTTACACCAGACTTAAATAACTTTGATAAGCCAATCACTATAAAAGCAAAGGTGACTAGTATTGATAACATTGTTAGTGAAACAACTTCATTTGACTTTATCAAGCCGACTCCAATCAGTGGAAATATATACCTATCAGATAAGTATGTTTTGATGTCTAACGGCGAGCTGATTTTTGATAGTAGCCATGGAATACAGCCGGAAGATGGCAAGAGTGACTTCGTTAATGCTTATTATGGAAAACATGTATGGGGGACGGTTTTAGCTCAAGATACTAAAGGGAAGTTTTTTAAATATGGTGACGGCAGAGAATTTTATTCTCATGAAAAAGAAAGTAGCTTTGAAGATATAAAAGAAAAAATAAATAACGTGAAAAGTTACTGGCTAGATTTCTACGGTGAGCACGTTTTAACAAGTGATGGAAAAATTATTACTTGGGATAACACTCTCGATGATTCAGGTAATTTTGAATACAGTAAAGCCCAATTATCCCAAACAGAGCTTAACGATGTAAAACAAGTTTTGCATTCACTTTATGACTGTAGCAGCTCTGCAAATACTTCAGCAGTGCTTTACAACTCTGGACTTCTTGTTATCGACGGATTTTGGTGGGATAAAAAAGGCTCGCACCAACATAGTTATAAGCGAGTAGAAAAAACGGGTGTAAGTAAGATTCAAGCCGTTAGCTATGCTGGCGGTGGTGGGTACGATGCTGTCGCAATATTTGATGAACAAGATAATGTAGAAATTTGGACATGTAGTAATGAGCCGTTTTTATCTACACTAGAAAATGGAGAATATGCTACAGGTTTTGGAGATTTACAAAATGTAGCCCGTATTATCAGTCCGTTAGGTTCAAAAGCTATTCTTGCGATAAAAAAAGATGGTAGCTTTTCAATCAGAGGTTCTGGTTTAACCTACCATGTTTCGAGTCTAAACACTGAGATTAAGGTAAAAGACTTACTTAAAATTAGTTGGATGTATGTTCTGTTGGATGTTGAAGGTAATATTCATTATTTAGATAGCTATTGGAGCGAATACTTACCTGAACAGTTCCCAGAGTTTTCTTTTGATAACATAGCGTATAGTGTTCCTTCTGATCATTCTAATGGCGTAGTTGTTAAAGAGGACGGTTCGGCTTTACTTATTACACAAAATAATCCAAAGACATTACCCTCTGTTAAAGATATAAACCTAGTAGACAATTTCATGCTAATTACGGATAAAGAAGGTAAGCTCACTACCTATTATGAACGTGATAGCGAAAGAGAGTTAGATGCAGATTACTTTTCAAATGGTATTAATCAAATAGAGGGCGTTTCAGAGGTTATAAATTTAGGAAACGGTTATATTATAAAAACAAAGTTAGGTGAGTTTATTTTAGTTCAAACAGGAGGGAGGTCTCTTAGTCACTTTCATGAAAAAATTAATCGGCCAATTGAAGCGGTAGATTAATTATTTTTTAAAAAATTAAAGCTCCATAAAAAGAGAAGACTAATCAGTCTTCTCTTTAAACTCACACAAGTCTTCAATGAGGCATGAACCACATTTAGGTTTGCGCGCGGTGCACACATAGCGGCCATGGAGAATAAGCCAGTGGTGGACATCCACTTTAAACTCTTTTGGTACCACCTTTTCTAGCTTTTGCTCGACTGCCACTACATCTTTACCCATGGCAAACTTAGTGCGGTTAGAAACGCGAAAGATGTGGGTGTCTACAGCGATAGTCGGCCAGCCAAAGGCGCAGTTTAGTACCACGTTGGCGGTTTTGCGACCCACGCCTGGTAGTGCCTCTAGTGCTTCACGGTTTTCGGGGACTTCGGAGCCGTGTTTGTCGACGAGGATCTGACACATTTTATAGACGTTATTGGCTTTTGAATTAAATAAACCAATGGTTTTGATATAGTCTCTTAAGCCTTCAAGGCCAAGCTCCAGAATTTTCTCAGGTGTGTTGGCAACAGGGAAGAGTTTGCGTGTCGCTTTGTTTACCCCAACATCAGTGGCTTGTGCTGAGAGGGTAACGGCAACTAAAAGCTCGAATGGTGACGAGTATTCTAGCTCAGTTTCAGGGTGCGGATTTTCGTCCCTGAGTCGCGTGAGTATTTCTATACGTTTTTGTTTATTCATAAGATTTACTTGCTAAATTCAATGACGGTAGCATGCGGTTATTTCATTAAGCAGCGATAGTGACGGTATCGCTGCAAATTGGCATTATTACCGCATTAGTTTAAGTTAGTGACCCGTGCTCTTGGGCCTTTTACTTCTTCGGCTGTTGGTGTAGCTTTGGCTTTGAGCTGAGCGTCGATAATGTTTTTAGCCGCAATCAAAAAACCAAGGCCTAAAAAGGCGCCCGGAGGCAGGATAGCAACTAAGAATTGATGATCGAACGAGAAGATCTCAATACGCAATACACTTGCCCAGTTGCCAAGGAGTAGCTCGGCACCATCAAATAGTGTTCCTTGACCAATGAGTTCGCGCATTGCACCCAGTACAAATAGCACCAGTGCAAAACCCAGTCCCATCATTAAACCATCCCAAACCGATAACAACGGACTATTCTTCGAAGCGAATGCCTCAGCACGACCAATAATGGCGCAGTTGGTCACGATCAACGGTATAAATATGCCAAGGGATTGATACAGACCAAAGGTATAAGCGTTCATGAGTAGTTGAATAACCGTAACAAAGGCGGCGATGATCATGACAAACACGGGAATACGAATGTCTTTTGGCACCCAGTTTCTAACCACCGATACGGTAAAGTTAGAACCAACCAGTACCAGTAATGTGGCAATACCAAGCCCTAAGGCATTGGTTACCGTTGAAGTCACCGCAAGGAGCGGACACAGCCCTAAAAGCTGTACCAGTGCAGGGTTATTTTGCCATGTACCTTCTTGAAAGAGCGATTTTAACTGACTCATTGCGACACCTCGCAAGTATTAGGCGCGTTAAATAGCGCATCAAAATGAGTTTTGGCAAACCATGCTGCCTGATTTACCGAAGTTACCACGGCGCGTGGGGTAATGGTTGCGCCGGTAAATGAATCAAATTGACCGCCGTCTTTTTTCACATTCATTTTAGGGTCTGCTTCACCTTCAACTTGAACGCCGTTGAACGTCGTTACCCAAGCCGATTTTGCCAGCTCTACCTTATCACCAAGGCCAGGGGTTTCTTCATGGCGCGTTACACGCACGCCTGAGATCAGACCTTGTCTATCGACAGCGGTTAAGACATCAATATTGCCACTGTAGCCTTTTGGGGTGATGTGTCTCACTAAAAGAGCTGAGGGTTCGCCATTGAGTCTGGCTCTGTAAATCGTGTGCGGACCGCCTGGGCCGAGTTCTAAGGCGTTGCTGGTGGTGCAATCCAAATACAGAGTATTGTCGTACTTATCTGCTGCAATCACCTGAGAAAGTAGTTGCATCAGGTGTTGCTGCTCTTGGCTGGCAATCTTATCTTTAGTGAGGTCATTAATCAGTGCGACCGCTCCTGTTGTTGCCAGTGCAAATGCCGCGAGGATAAGGCCATTTTTCTGCATCGATTGAATTATCATGATTTAGCTCCATGACCATAAGTACGAGGCTGAGTGTAATGATCGATAAGTGGTACTGCCATATTCATGATCACAACTGCAAATGCAACGGCGTCTGGATAGCCACCAAATTGACGAATAACATAGACAGTAAAGCCGATTGCCGCGCCGTAAATCAGACGACCTAAGTTAGTGGTAGAGGCCGACACCGGATCGGTGGCAATAAAGAAGGCACCAAGCATAGCGCCGCCACTTAACAAGTGGAATAGGGTGCCGGGCTCTGACTCAGGCGCAATGATATAGCCAATTGCACTAGCAAGGCCAAGACTGGCAATAAAGGCTACAGGAATATGCCAGTTGATCACTTTGGCTTTTAGCAGGTAAAGGCCGCCCAGCAAAAAGGCGAGGTTAACATATTGCCAACCAAGTCCCGCAAGCGCTCCAAAACCCTGCTTACTCATCGCCTCATTAACGGTTAAACCTTGTGAGACTGCGGTTTTTACCGAGTCTAATGGCGTTGCGCCAGTCGCGCCGTCAATCACCCCTGCACGCCATACGTCAAGTGTAACACCTTGGCTGCTGGACTCGGTAAAGATCATCGCGAGTTGGTCGACAAAGCTTAGCGACTCTAGCGTGAGTGCTTGAATAGGTGACCATGAAGTCATTTGTACAGGGAAGGAGATCAGCAATAATACATAGGCCGCCATGGCTGGGTTGAAAAGATTAAAGCCTAGGCCACCGTATAGCTGTTTTACAATAGCGATGGCAAAAAATGCACCAATGACGGTTATCCACCAAGGGGCTAGCGGCGGAATACTGATGGCCAGCAGCACAGCGGTGAGCCAAGCACTGCCGTCGCTGAGGCTAGGCCATATCGCTCGACCTCTTAGCTTTAGCACTAGCGCTTCAGCAAGGCTTGCGGTAATAAGCGCCAAAGCCAACTGGATCAATACACCAAAACCAAAATAGTAGGTTTGGACTAAGATCCCGGGAATACAGGCTGCCATGACGGTCATCATGATTTTGTTGACCGACTTATGGCTATGATTGTGCGGGGATGAGGCCATGGTTAGTTTCATGACGGTTCATTTCCTTCTTGTTCTTTCGCTTGCTTCTTCGCTTTTGCTCTCGCAATTGCGGCTTTAACGGCGGCTTTTTTACGTGCTTCAGGGCTAAGTGCTCGTTGCTGCTCAGATGTGCCCTCAGCATCTTGCTCTGTACCGCTGGAGTCTGTTTCTGATCCCGCCGTTGGCTCATTTACTTCTTTGTCTTGCTCATTCATACTTTCGCCAGCTTCTTGTGCCTCTTTAGCGGCTTTCTTGGCCTTGGCTCTAGCGATTGCTGCAGTAACAGCGGCTTTACGTGGATCTTCCTCGGCGCTTTCCGTTGGAGCGCTTTGAGCAGCGTCTGCTTGCTCGACTGTACTCTCGCCAGCTTCTTGTGCCTCTTTAGCGGCTTTCTTGGCCTTGGCTCTAGCGATTGCTGCAGCAACAGCGGCTTTACGTGGATCTTCCTCGGCGCTTTCCGTTGGAGCGGCTTTTGCTTGTTCGCTCACGCTTGCGCCAGCTTCTTCAGCCTCTTTAGCAGCTTTCTTGGCCTTAGCTCTGGCAATTGCGGCAGCAACGGCGGCTTTGCGTGGATCTTCCTCGGCGCTTTCCGTTGGAGCGGCTTCTGCTTGCTCGACTGTGCTCTCGCCAGCTTCTTGTGCCTCTTTAGCAGCTTTCTTGGCCTTAGCTCTGGCAATTGCGGCGGCAACGGCGGCTTTGCGTGGATCTTCCTCGGGGCTTTCCGTTGGAGCGGCTTCTGCTTGTTCGCTCACGCTTGCGCCTACTTCTTCAGCCTGTTTAGCGACTTTCTTGGCCTTAGCTCTGGCGATTGCAGCGGCAACGGCGGCTTTGCGTGGATCTTCGTCAGTATTATCGGTTTGAGCACTTTGTGAAGCGTCTGCTTGATTGCTCTCGCCAGCTTCTTCCGCCTGTTTAGCGGCTTTTTTGGCCTTAGCTCTTGCAATTGCGGCGGCAACAGCTGCCTTTTTATCGCTTGGCGCTGCATTGACTTCAGGTTCTGGGGTGTCTTCTGCGGCTTCTTTTTTGGCTTTAGCCCGGGCGATTGCAGCAGCTACGGCTGCCTTTTTATCATCTGCTGCAGCTGGCTCAGATTCAGGCGCGGTTTGGGCTGCGGCCTTTTTCGCCTTTGCACGGGCAATGGCGGCGGCTACTGCATCTTTTTTATCTGTGCTTTCAGACTGGTCTGTTTTTTCTTCTTTATATTTACGCGCTTGCGCTTTGCGTTTTGCACGCTCTTCAGCAATGGAGCTGTTGTCCGGCTCTAACTCGCCATTCTCACCCCGTTTGGCTTTGGCGCGTGCAATCGCAGCTTGGACCGCGGATTTATCTGACTGCTTATCTTTAACGCGTGATAGTGCTTCTTGTACTTTTTCTTTATCTGCGGCTTTTGGCGCAGCACCAGCTGAACGGCGTTTATGTTTATTTTGACGCTCTTCCTGTTCTCGCTCTAAGCGCTCTTTTCTTGCTTCAAAACGCTCTTTAGCACGCTCAGCTTTGACTTGTTCAAGTTTTTGTTCGCGAATGTCGGCTTTGGCCACTCGGTAGTATTGCACCAAGGGGATTTCGCTTGGACAAACATAAGAGCACGCACCGCATTCGATACAGTCAAAGAGGTTGTATTCCTCTAATTTTTGGTACTCTTTGCCTTTAGCAAACCATTGTAACTGTTGTGGTAATAAGCTTTGAGGGCAGGCATCTGCACAGGCACTACAGCGAATACATGCCTTTTCATCACCTGGGATCGCAAGTTCTTGGTTGTCTGGCGCGAGTATACAGTTGGTGGTTTTGACCACAGGGATCCTAACCGATGGCAAGGTAAAGCCCATCATTGGACCGCCCATGACGACGCGCTGCGCCTCTACTGGTGAAAAGCCTTGCGAGTCAAGCAGATGCTTTATTTCAGTGCCGAGTAAAGCCCACACATTGCTTGGTTGAGTAATGGTATTACCGGTCACGGTAACTACGCGCTCAATAAGGGGTTTCCCCTCAAAAATGGCTTGCCAAATTGCGAACAGCGTTCCGACGTTCTGCACTAGTACGCCGATATCAGCAGGGATCCCAGTACTCGGTACTTCTTTAGAGGTTAATACCTTAACCAGTTGCTTTTCACCGCCAGAGGGATATTTGGTTGGCACACTACGGACTAAGATATCCTGATTATGCTGAGCCGCTGCGGTGATCGCCGCAATAGCTTCAGGTTTATTATCTTCAATGCCAAACAACACTTTTTGTGGTTTCAATATACCTTGTAGCACTTCGACGCCTGCGACGATTTCTTTGGCGTGTTCACGCATCAAACGATCGTCGGCTGTGATATACGGTTCGCACTCAATGCCATTAACGACTAAAAACTCAATAGGTTTTGGACTGTCTGCTTTGACATAAGTTGGGAATCCCGCACCGCCCATACCGGCAATACCAGCTTGGTGGATAATATCAATAAGCTGTTTGTTATCAAGCGTGTTTAGGTCACTAATAGGATTCAGTGGTGTCCACCTATCTTCACCGTCTGGGCGCAAAATAATACTGAGCTCAGGTAGCGCGGATGGATGCGCCGATGGCATCGGTTTTATCGCTTCAATGGTGCCAGATGTGGGCGCATGAATAGGAAGCGACCAGTTCGTGCCGGGAGCCGTCAATGCTTGCCCTTTAAGCACGTGCTCGCCCGACTGTACTAGTAAACTGCCGTTTGCACCTATATGTTGCTTTAACGGGAGAATGAGTTTATCCGGCAAAGGTAAACGAGCAATCGGTTGTTGGTTAGATAACGTTTTTTGCTCTGGTGGATGGATGCCACCTGGGAACTGCCACAGTTTTCCACTTTCTATTTGTTCAAGTAATGTTTCCACTTAAACCTCTTAATCAATCTGTGTCACAGGAATGGCGTCTAGCTGCCATTTCCACGTTTGCTTGGTCTGTGCAACTGGGATCATATCAATACAATCAACCGGGCAGGGTTCGACACACAGATCGCAGCCTGTGCACTCGTCAACGAGTACGGTGTGCATTTGTCTGGTTGCACCAACAATGGCATCAACGGGGCAAGCTTGAATGCATTTGGTACAGCCAATACATTCGTCTTCACGAATGTAAGCCACCTTCTTGACCGGCTCTGCGTCTTCTCCACCAGCCAATGGCTTTGCTTCTACGCCCATTAAGTCCGCCAGTTTTTTCACTGTAGCTTCACCGCCGGGAGGGCATTTATTTACGTCATCGCCATTCGCAATCGCTTCAGCGTACGGTCGACAGCCGGGATAGCCGCACTGGCCGCATTGAGTTTGTGGCAGAATGGCGTCTATCTGTTCAACAATTGGGTTGCTTTCAACTCGGTATTTCACTGCTGCATAGCCAAGCACAATACCAAAAATGAGCGCCAGCGCACCAAGTGCAAGTAATGCGTAAAGTAATGTCATATCTAAAACTTAACCAATCCAGAAAAGCCCATAAACGCAAGCGACATGAGTCCTGCGGTGATCATCGCTATCGATGCTCCTTTAAAGGGGGTTGGCACGTCAGCGACAGCTAAGCGCTCACGCAAGGCGGCAAATAGCACCAGAACCATAGAAAAACCAACCGCTGCGCCAAAACCATAAACTGCAGACTCTAAAAAGGTATGGTCTTTCTTAATATTAAGTAATGCAACACCTAGTACTGCACAATTAGTTGTAATTAAAGGCAAGAAAATTCCCAGCAACCGATACAAGGTTGGGCTGGTTTTACGCACCACCATTTCAGTAAATTGCACAACCACTGCGATAACCAAAATAAAACTCATCGTTCTTAAAAAAGTGAGGTCAAGCGGCAACAAGATATATTGATTGACCAAATAGCTGGTGACTGAAGCTAGGGTGAGAACAAATGTTGTCGCTAAAGACATTCCCACTGCGGTATCTAATTTTCCAGATACCCCCATAAATGGGCATAAACCCAAAAACTGAACTAAAACGAAGTTATTCACCAGCACTGTGCCAATGAGCAACAAAATGTATTCGGTCATTCCTGCCTCTATAACTTAGTCACTTTATTCGGGCTACTCCCGATAAATCGAGGTGATAGTTAACTGTATTAAAGAATTTACTGGGTGCAAATTTTGATTTGATTTAATTTTGCTAAAAGCACTTTTCAGTATAATTAAATCGATAGCACCGTTTCGCTCTGTGTTTCTAAATGAAAAAACATACTTTGCAATCAACAGAGTTATGGTCTCTGATTTCGTAAGGCTTTTGCTTAAGGTCTCATGCTAGCAGCTTTCATTTAATTATTGGCAAATAACCCTAACTCAAAGCTCGTTTACTAAGCAGTTTATTGATTTTATTTTATAAAAATCAATGTGATAGATGTTTTAATCTTACTGAACTCTGGTTAGTTGTTAGTGCCGAAATAATCTCCATGACTATCTTTGTGAACTTCTTATAGTGCATGGATAAATTTGAATGATAATTCCTGCCAATAGTAACACAGATTGCAATAGGTGTGGCAAATGATAGTGTATGAAAGTAAGCGCAATGACGCTGGAGAATAGGGCAGGGCAAACAAGTTGCCCTTGGAGTTTTTGTTGAGCTCGGATAAGCCTTGAATTATCCGAGCTCAGGTTACCTAGATTTCTTTCGGTTTTTCGATGTAGTAGCCTTGTACACCATCCAAACAGAGCGTTTCGACTATGTGCTTCTCTTCTTGACTCTCGATACCTTCGGCAAATACGTTGACACCGATACGGTGTGCAAGGTCAACCATCAAGCGCATAAAGTATTGATTATTCTTGTCTTCTTCAAGGCCACGAGTATAGCTTGCATCCATTTTGATATAGTCAGGCTTTAGGTCTCTAAAGAACTTAAACGATGTTAAGCCCACACCAAAGCGCTCAACGGTGATACGAGCGCCAGCACGATGCACCATATCAATAAAACGCTTACTGGCTTTAATATTTTGCTGTAAGCCAAACTCGCTAACTTCAAATACCAATTTAGAGGCTAGATTGGTTTCTTTTAACAAACGACGCTCTAACCAGATCACAAATTGATCGTTATGAGCGCTCGATGCGGTAACGTTGATCCCAAAATACTTTTCGTTAAAGTTACGCGTTTTAATAAGTTCTAGCGAGGTGTCTATGATCAACTGATCAATCTCAATGGCCATTTCTAGCTTTTCAGCCATGGCAAGGAATGAGGCCGTTGGTAGCATTTGCCCCTCTTCGGTTTTGAAGCGGGATTGGATCTCTGCATAGGCCTTAGAATTTTTACCAATTGGCATGATATTTTGCATCATCAAACTAACACGCTTGCTGCTGATCACATCGCGGATCACGCGACGCCAGTTTTGGTTGCCAAATCCAGCACTGACATTATTCACTAAGTCAGACTCACGTTGAATATGCCAAGCATTGGCTTGTTTGCTCTGCGCCATACTCATCGCATTATCAACAACTGAGAGTAGCTCTCCAAGTGGTTTACCGTTCTCATAAGGCACAATCCCAGTGTTTGCAACCGATGATAGTTCTTGGTTTTGCTGGAACTGAGTGAAGCGCGCTTGTAGAGTTTCACCAAACTCTTCCGCTTCTTTACTTGGCACGTTGGGTAAGATCACCGCAAAATCCGAGCTATTTAAACGGAACACTTGGCTGCCTGCATAAGTACCGGTGACGTGCTTGATGATATCCGATACTGACTTAATATATTCATCGCCTTTTTGATAGCCACGGGTTTGGTTAATGACTTGCAATTCAGAGCAACGGATCATCGCCAGTGAGCCAAATGCCTTTTTGGCAGACGACTCAATATATTGCTCGTAGTGTTCAACGAACATATTGCGGTTGCCAAGATCGGTGACCACATCTTTATACGCTTCTTGCTTAATAGTGTGGGCGGCATTTTTAATGTCTTCTTGCTTTGACTTTAAAAAGCTGGCTAAGCGTTTAAAAGAGGGGACTAAATCATGCCCAAGTTCTGCTACTTTGCCATCGTTAAAATCAAACTCAATGTTGTCGGTGACTTGGTTTTGTGTGATGTATGAATCTACAGCACTGGCGACGGTCATACTGACGTTACGGTTAAGCTTCTTATAGACGCCTTGCATAAAGAAGACGGGAATAAAAGCGACCAGTGCAGAAATAATAATGAGCAATAGTAGGGCTTGTTGCAGTAGTTGCGCCTGGCTTTGTGCATTGATCAAGAATTCGATTTTGATGTCTTTGCTATCGTTAACAGCAAATTGAGGACGAATAGCATTGATGTTTGATTCAATAATTTCAGCGATAAAAGGAAGATTGCTTGGCGTATTGACTTGTAAAACGGTTTGACCGTCAAAATCTCTTATAATAAAAGTTGAGAAAACATCTCCGCTATTTAGTGCTTGGCGAATGTGTTCTGGGGTCACTTCAGTGATTTTTTTGTCTTTTATATACTCTGTTACCATAGTGTGTGCGCTTTGCTGCGCTTTATTTATTGCAGAGTCAAAACTTGTTGCGAAAAAAAAGCTACCAATCAAGGAGAATAATAGCCAAGAGGTGACTTGGAGTACGATAAGTTTTTTAAAACCAGCCATAGTACGCTTCTTAAAGAGGGTTATTCCATAGTATCGGGTGCATTGCCAAATTCTTTATCAAATTCATCGGTTTGATTTTCGTCTGAGCGATAAATTACAGAGCAGGTTGTTGTTTGAGCAAGTGCAGTGAGAATATTGCTTGTAGAGTAGTGTAAATGCTTGAAAAAGTCTAATGCTTTCGTGGAATTGGCTCCCCCTCCCCGACTCGAACGGGGGACCTGCGGATTAACAGTCCGTCGCTCTAACCAACTGAGCTAAGGGGGAAGCGTATCTCTCAACGGGGCGAAATATTAATGACGACATTGCAAGGTGTCAACCACTAAAATCACAGAAACGTAAAAAACTCTACTAAGCGATGAATTAATGCGCTATTTGTTGGCTTTTTAGCTTGTTCAACGCATTTTATCGCGTTAAAACGGCGCATTTTACATTTACTTGTTGTGTGAATGTGGCTCGCGATACCAAGTAAGAGAGTCGAACCAAAGCTAAAACGAATAAAATTAACATATATAATCTTCACTGTGTATTCGTACAGTTGGTTTTTTAGTTTCATGTATTTTTTGAACGTTTTGCTCGAATTGTATCCTTAACAGCTCATTTTATGATGTTTTCTCAAGATCTTTAAATTAGTGCAATTGTCACTTGGATGGGATCATTGAGTATAAATAGTGTTGTATTAATAATCTCGACTTAAGTGCAGTGGGGCTAGCAGTAAGTAGTTACTATCAATAAATTGAAAATCAATAACTTAATAAAAAGACCAGTTAAAACAAATGGATATGTTTGGCTGGTTAATTTTGGAATATATGAAGATTTTTACTTCCAGAAGCAAGGTTAGTCTACAGATCTAAATTGATCCAGTTGTTGTTTTAAGAACGATCATACTAAATGCACCGTTGATCAAAATTACTCCAAGCTGAAAACCTTTATTCTACTGGCTTGGAGCGACTTATCCACGGAATCTGTGGATAACATTGTTTATTATTATTTGAGAAGTATTGCAAGACTATGAAAATAGGGCGCTGCGGCCGTTTCAAGTAAAATTCGATAAATATTTAAATCTATTAATATCAATGGGTTATGTTTGGTTGGGTATTTTTGTTTATTTGTTATTCAGTGTGAAGCTTTTATGAACTTTTGGCCAATTTGGTTGTGCAAAAAACATGCTACTTTGCGAGGTGGATTGTAACTTTTTTGTCAAAACTTACTGAATCGTTATTTTTAACACTAAATCTTAATCCTATGACTTAATACCAGCTTTTTATAAGTAACTGTTGCTAATTTAGACTTTATCACGACTCTTGACGTTTCCCGCATAGCGTCAACATCTTGAATAGCATACAATGAGCCGCTTAAAGTATCAGAAATAGGTTGTTATGACTCAAGCTAAGTCAAATTCCAATGGCAACGATATCCTTTTTGGTGATATTGGGGCGACTTTAAAGCGAATGACGATCCCCATGATATTCGGGATGATCACGCTGATGATGTTTAATCTCGTTGATACTTTCTTTATTAGTATGCTAGGCACCGAGCCGCTCGCAGCGATCAGTTTCACTTTCCCTGTTACCTTTACTGTAATTAGCTTGGCCATTGGGCTAGGCATCGGAACATCTGCCGTTATCGCTAAGGCTTTGGGTAGCAATTTGCTTGATGAAGCTAAATTTGATGCCGCAGTGGCTATTATTATCTCTGCGATATTAGTTTCATTACTTTCTATTCTTGGTTTTATTTTTGTCGATGAGATCTTTATTCTCCTCGGTGCAGGTGAAGCGGTTATGCCATTTATCCACGACTATATGTCGGTGTGGTTTATTGGCTCGATTTTATTGATAACACCGATGATTGGTAATTCAGTGTTGCGTGCCAGTGGTGACACCAAAACGCCAAGTTTAGTCATGGGACTCGGAGGATTAGTCAATGCGGTGCTGGACCCGATATTAATCTTCGGATTTGGGCCTATTGATGCAATGGGTGTGAAAGGGGCTGCAGTGGCCAGTGTGTTGTCTTGGAGTCTTGGGGTAACTATCATTTTATATTTGCTGATAGTTAAAAAGCGTCTTATCTCACTGTCTGCAAAATACACCAGCTTCACAAATGCGGCGAAAAAAATTCTCACTATAGGCCTGCCTGCAGCTGGTGCAAATATGCTGACACCTTTAGCAATGGCGGTAATGACAGCACTTATAGCTAGTTATGGACCTGAAGCTGTGGCCGCATTTGGTGTTGGCAGTCGTATTGAGTCGATCGCAAGTCTGGTGGTTTTAGCGCTTTCTATGACCTTGCCGCCATTTGTCAGCCAGAACTTTGGTGCAAAGCACTATCAGCGTGTGTCTGATGCCTATACCCAAACACTTAAATTTGTGCTTGGTTTTCAATTTGCGGTCTACTTATTGCTGGTATTGAGCGCTTACTATATAAGTCATACTTTTGGTAATGAGCCGGCTGTTGTTGAAACCATACAGCTATTTATTTATATCATGCCGTTAGGATACGGTCTTCAAGGCGTGATCATATTAACCAATTCGTCATTTAATGCGTTGCATAAACCGATGAATGCACTCATTCTAAGTGTGATCCGGTTGTTCATATTCTATGTACCTATTGCTTATTTAGGCTCACTGTTGGCTGGATTGCCAGGATTATTTGCTGGCGCTGCTTTGGGAAATTTATTTACTGCAGCCATTGCCTACAATTGGTTTAAGAAAGTCATTAATGAAATTGCAGCAAGTGAGGTTCAAAAGGAGGCATAATGGAAGATAAGTTTCAGCTAGTTTCTGAGTTTCAGCCAAGCGGAGATCAACCAACAGCGATTGCTCAGCTGTGCGATGGCTTAGAATCAGGCCTTGCACATCAAACCTTGCTGGGGGCTACCGGGACGGGTAAAACCTTTACCATGGCTAACATCATTAATAACCTCAACCGTCCGACGATTATTATGGCGCATAACAAAACGCTGGCTGCACAGTTGTACGGCGAAATGAAAGAGTTCTTTCCTCATAATGCGGTTGAGTATTTCGTTTCTTATTACGACTATTACCAACCCGAAGCCTATGTTGTTGCTAGCGACACATTTATTGAGAAAGACGCCTCTATCAACGATCATATAGAGCAAATGCGTCTATCTGCGACCAAGGCCTTGCTTGAGCGCAGAGACACTATCATCGTAGCCTCAGTTTCAGCGATTTATGGCCTTGGCGATCCCGACTCTTACATGAAAATGATGCTGTTACTGAAAGTCGGTGAAACTATCGATCAGCGTGACATGTTAAGACGTTTGGCAGAGCTACAGTACACACGTAATGATATGGATTTTAGCCGTGGTACTTATCGAGTTCGTGGTGAAGTTATTGATATTTTTCCTGCCGAGTCAGAAACCATCGCGGTACGAGTCGAGATGTTTGACGATGAGATAGAGAGGATCAGCCTGTTTGATCCCTTGACGGGTGCCATTGAAAAACATCTCGTTCGCGCGACTATTTATCCAAAAACTCACTATGTGACGCCAAGAGAAAAGATCCTTGATGCCATTGAGCGTATCAAGGTCGAACTCAAAGAGCGCCGCACTCAATTACTGGATAAAAGTCGCTTAGTCGAAGAGCAGCGCATTGCTCAACGTACACAATACGATATTGAAATGATGACAGAGCTTGGCTATTGCTCTGGTATTGAGAATTACAGTCGATATTTATCGGGACGTGCACCAGGCGAGCCACCCCCAACTTTGTTAGATTATTTGCCGGATGACGCGCTTATGATCATCGACGAATCTCACGTTACCGTTTCGCAGGTAGGGGCGATGTATAAAGGTGACCGCAGTCGTAAAGAAAACTTAGTTGAATATGGTTTTAGATTACCGTCTGCGCTGGATAATAGACCACTAAAGTTTGAAGAGTTCGAAGCGATTTCGCCACAGACCATTTATGTTTCGGCGACTCCCGGTGATTATGAATTGAATAAATCAGCGGGTGATGTTGCCGAGCAAGTGATCCGCCCAACTGGGCTATTAGATCCAGAAGTAGAGGTGCGTCCAGTTGCAACTCAAGTTGACGATTTGCTCTCTGAGATCTACAAACGGGTTGAAGTGAATGAGCGTGTGCTGGTTACTACGCTAACAAAACGCATGTCAGAAGATCTGACCGATTATCTTAACGATCATAATGTTAAGGTGCGTTACTTACACTCTGATATCGATACCGTTGAACGTATGGAGATCATTCGAGACCTACGTAAAGGTGTTTTTGATGTACTAGTCGGCATCAACTTGTTACGAGAGGGCTTGGATATGCCTGAGGTTTCATTGGTTGCCATACTTGATGCGGATAAAGAAGGCTTTTTACGTTCTACGCGCTCTCTTATTCAGACAATTGGCCGCGCGGCACGTCACTTAAATGGTAAAGCGATTTTGTACGGCGATAGAGTAACGAACTCGATGCGCCAAGCGATAGATGAAACGCAAAGACGTAGAGAAAAGCAAGAGGCGTATAATGAGGCTAATGGCATTACACCAACGGCGCTCAATAAGAAGATCACGGATGTGATGGACCTCGGTGAGGAAGTGGCTGATGACAAAGTGGTGGATATCGATGCCAAATTTAAACCTGGTATGCCTGCAATGGATGCGAAAGAGATCGCCAAAGAAATAGACCGACTTGAAGCACAAATGATGAAGTTTGCAAAAGAGCTTGAGTTTGAAAAAGCAGCTCAAGCGCGAGATCAAGTTCAGATCTTACAAAAGCGTTTGATTAAAGCTTAGGGCTAAAACGTCGGCTTTAAAGAATAAAAAAGCATGTGGCCATCACATGCTTTTTTATTGGTTGGGTAGGTTGCTTTATACCAATTGAATTAATTCTCTAATCAATTTGAAGGGTGAAATAGCATATTAGCTTCGTTAAAAATTTCTCATTTAGAACAACTAAATAGCAAAATTTTTGCCTTGCCTATATGGATATAGGTACCTTAGCGGTAGCAGGACGCGAGAGCGGTGCTACTAAAGCTATTTCCCCGTTTCAAGATAGATCATTTACTTAATACAACTGGTATTAAAAGCGATAGCTGACACCAAGAGATAAGTTTGATGTATCCAAGTCACCCATATCAAGGTACTTGTAGCCAAGGTTAACTGCTATACCGTTATCCCAGTCATATTGCCAACCGGCCTCAGCAACAAAACCGATACCGTCGTCAGTAACTAATTTGGTGCGGCCACGAGTGATTTCGTAATCGTAATAGTTCGCCCCTAATTTACCGTAAAAATAGCTATTGTCAGAAATTTGATAGTAGCCTTTAGCCGCAACGACGAAGTTATCAAATTCTAAGTTATTAGCACCAAGACCAAACAAAGTTTTGTTGTTTTGTGTGCAGGTAAATTTGCGATCGTTTTCGTCTTCACACTTCCAATCATCTAAGTCTTCACCGCTGTTATAACCTAATTCAAGCGCCAAAATTGGCGTAAAGTGATAGTTGTAATACAGGTAGGCTTGACCTACACCATCACCATCTTTGCTTGAGCTTTTATAAGAGGCGCCACCGCCAGAAATGTCTAAACCGACACGGTGTGTCTCGTCCTTTTGCTCTGCAAAAGACGATAAGCTTGTTGTGAGTAATGCAAGAGATAAAAGCGCTTTAAGTTTCATAATCAATGTCCGTTGTGGTTAACTTGAAGACAGTATAAATAGGGTGGGTGTCAAGGTCTGTTGGGGGGCTGTCATAAAGTGTAAGAAGGCGTCGAATTTGGTTTTATTTATTTTACAAATCTAAATAGTTGCACTTGCTAAGTGCTTGTTGGTGTCTTAGGTTTCGTAATGAATATTTGATATTTCATTATGGTGAAAAATGTTAAAATTGCAGCAATAAGCCCACTCCATATGTGATGCATGACCAAATGACTTGCAATGAACATAGGCACATCTTGCCAGCCAGCAATAAACAAAAGTTTACTCAATAACAGCAAATACCCGAGCAGGTGTGCGAAGAGCGCAAACCTAAAGGATTTTATAAATTTACTTTTTGCATTGACAGGTAGCGCTGGGAGGTTGAGGTGTAACGCGACGGTAAAGACTACTGAGAGCAAAATACTCACGCTTCCTAAACCCAGTAATGAGGTTTTAATCAACACGATGGAATAGATGAAAGCTAGTAACATGCGTCAGTCCTACAATTACGAGAAACGCAGTTTATATACGCTTAGGTTTTGAGTCTATTCGAATTATTCTAAGGATTAGGTAGTGATTTTCTGAACGATCGCTCTATACTAAGGGCCGATTTTATCAATAGTTTGTAAACCGATGTAACATTAGCCTGTATTTTCGTGGCATGTTTCGTTATAAATGCAATGCTATGTCGTAGTAAATTCGAAAAAAACAATAATTATTATAGTATTTAAGACCAAGTTGGGAACTAGGGAAATGAAATTTGCTTTTAAGGATTTTTTGTTTGATAGCAAAGAACTCAAGCTTTATAAAGATGATAGAAAGCTAAATCTAAAACAAAAGCCAGCTCAGATATTGGAGCTATTTTTAACTGCTCCTCAAACCATTCACAGTAAAGAAGATATTTTAGAAAAGGTATGGCCAGATAGAAAAGTAACGGATCAGGTCGTATTTCAAAATATCGGGCATTTACGCGCTTTATTTGGGGATGATGCTATCAAAACCTTTTCGAGAAAAGGGTATCAATGGCAGATCCCATGTACGGCCTTTGAGGGAACGACAGAAGCTCAGACCTCAAAGCAGTCTTTGCCTCAATCAACTAACCCCGCAGGGGGAGTGCTAGATGATAAACCTTCTGAGAATGAAGCCGCAGTCACGAATAATGCACTCAAAAAACCCGAGTCAGTCAGTAAGCTGCCAATGTTTGGGCTTGTGGGCATACTTGTATTACTCGCTGTGGGTGTTTACTTTACGTTATCGTGAGTCGAACTTACGTGGATTGAGGGCGTATTATGTCGCAAACGTTATATATCACAGGTGCTGGTGTAAGTGCTGAAAGTGGTATTCCGACTTTCCGGGGAGAGGATGGATTTTGGACGATAGGTTCGGCTAACTACACTCCTCAAGAAATGGCTACGCGCGCAATGTATAAATCACAACCGGCGGAATTCTTAAAATGGTATTACCATCGTTTTGTGACTTATCGTAATCACGGCCCCAATCAAGTTCATCAATGGCTTAGTGATAAAAATGTGATCACGCAAAATATCGACGGTTTAGATGGTAAAGCGGGAAATAATCATTTTATTGCGATCCATGGCCGTGTTGATCAGGTGACTCCCTTTCATACCCAAGGTGAGCCCACGGAGTGCTTTACTGCCCCTTGGGATGAGGTGGACGAAAGTCGATTAGCTGAGTCGCTGTTAGCACTTTTCAAGATCGCGCAGCGAGGCCCAGAAAAAGGCGTGTCACTTAAACCCTATGTATTGCTATTCGACGAATACTACACCGATCTGTATCGTATTAGCGAAGCACAGTCACGAATGTATGCCGCGGATCGCATGATTTTTATAGGTACTTCCTTTAGTGTCAATATCACTCAAATGGCCTTGGAAATAGCAAGGCACAAAGCTATTCCAATTGAAGTGGTTGACCCAAACCCTGCGCACTTACTTTACGAGCAAGTCACTTATCACCGTATGACGGCAAGTGAATACATCACCAGTTTGCCAGCCTCTTAATCCAAAGTTTGGGAAAACTCATCCTGTATTGCCTTGGTAGTAAGTAGCTAACAGAAATTGTTTATACTCGCTGAATCGATTTTGTTGTATGAGATGTGACTCAATCATTTTAGCGTTGTGGAGTTCTACAACGCTTATATGTCGTCGTTCGATTTCTATCAAGCCGAGTAACGCACTTAATTCTTGAATGCTAAGCGGGGTAGTATGGCTATTAAAAGCTAAGTAGCATTCGAGAGGTGTTAACTTTTTTGCATTTCTTTGACTAAGTGCGTTTTGTAGTAGTTCTTTACTTTCAAAGTGTAATAAGGTTCTGAGGTAGTTGAGGCCGTTATCTTTCGCTGCGATTTGCGATAAAAGAATGTGCAGTATGTTATTCCCTTGCTGGTTGAGGTTGTTGATTTGCTCAGCTTGGATCAAAGGGGGTGAGAAAAAGGCAAACTTTTCTAAGGAGTTAATCGCAGCTATCATCGCTTCTGGAAAGCGCGCAGCTTGTAAGCAAATACTCGCTATATCTTGATAGTGGCCATAGCGTGCATCGTCACTCTGTGCGCTTTTGAAAAGAAACTTTAGGACTTCAATCTGCTCGTCTTTGGGAGCGTCTGTGTACACGGCTTTTATTTTTTCGATGTTCGCACTTTTTAACGCCAGTAAAAACGGTGCTAAGCTACCATTCGACATTTAAATACACTTTGTTATTTAATACTTAATCTCGATGATAGCTTATTCACTCGAGTATTTTAACTTCAATACTGCAAATATCAGGCGATGAACTAAACTTGGATTTATCAATTCAGAGGTAGCCCAATGATCGATATTGACGATAAAGTGCTGAATGATCTGCGCGGCGGGTTTAACTTACCTGCTAAGCCTGAAATATTACAAGCCTTACAAAATGAATTATCAAAACCAGAACCTGAGTTATTTGCTGTTGCGGATATTATTGCAGCAGATGTTGGTGCATCAGCTGCGGTGTTAAAGGTGATTAATTCACCAGCGTATGGCCTTGCCCGCACTATTACAGACATTAAACAAGCTGTGATGTTTTTGGGCGTTACCTGTATTACGCAGCTCGTGACAGGATATTTGCTGAAAAACGCGTTTGAGCAGTCCAAATGCTGTATTTCACTGCAGCAATTTTGGGATAACGCTGCTGATATTTCAAAAGCTGCAATGGTAGTTGGACATCACTTAAAGTCATCATTACCGATGGAGAATTTACAGTTGCTCGGACTGTTTCATGATGCCGGGATCCCTGCAATGGCCGTAAAATACCCTGATTACGCTGAGGTAATAAAACAGTCCATAGAGCGACCTGAGCAAACACTGATTTATTATGAGCAGCAAAAATATCCAGTGCCACATACAGTAATAGGTTACTTTCTTGCGACATCTTGGCACTTACCCAAAGAAATATGTCAGATGATTTTGCGTCACCATGACGTAAGCTATCTTGAAGAGCAAAAAAATGCGCAATATGTGCAAACCTTTGCGGCACTTAAACTGGCTGAAAACCTGTGTTTTGAAGCAAAACACTTTAGAAGCGCAGCGGATTGGTATTTATTTAAAGATAAGGTGATGATTGAGCTTAATTTGCATGAAGATGAGTATCAAAACTTGAAAGATGATGTCGACGAAGTATTTATCGGGTAGAGGATTAACCGTAGGCATTAAAAAAGGCGCACTAGGCGCCTTTTTTACTTTTTGCAGCAGGGGATTATAGGCCTGCAGCTGCACGCAGTGCGTCAGCTTTATCTGTTGCTTCCCAAGGGAACTCTTCACGACCAAAGTGGCCGTAAGCAGCAGTAGGCTGATAAATTGGACGCTCAAGGTCTAGCATAGTGATTAGACCGTAAGGGCGTAAGTCGAAGTGCGCGCGGATAAGTTCGATTAAACGCGACTCATCAAGCTTAGCTGTACCGAAAGTTTCTACGCTGATAGAGGTTGGCTCAGCAACACCGATTGCGTAAGACACTTGGATCTCACACTTGTCAGCAAGGCCAGCGGCAACAATGTTCTTCGCAACGTAACGTGCTGCGTACGCTGCAGAACGGTCAACTTTTGATGGATCTTTACCAGAGAATGCACCACCACCGTGACGTGCCATACCGCCGTATGTATCTACGATGATTTTACGACCTGTTAGACCACAGTCACCCATAGGGCCACCGATAACGAAACGGCCAGTTGGGTTGATGAAGAACTTAGTTGCTTCAGTGATAAGCTCTGCAGGTAATGTAGGCTTGATGATAGTTTCCATCACAGCTTCTACAAGGTCTGCTTGTGAAACAGAATCACAGTGCTGTGTAGATAATACAACTGCGTCGATACCTACAGCTTTACCGTTTTCGTACGCGAATGTTACCTGAGACTTAGCGTCTGGGCGTAACCAAGGTAGTGTGCCGTCTTTACGAACTTGCGCTTGGCGCTGAACTAAACGGTGTGAGTATGTGATTGGAGCAGGCATCAGTACGTCGGTTTCGTTACACGCGTAACCAAACATTAGACCTTGGTCACCAGCACCTTGCTCTTCTGGGCGAGTACGGTCAACACCTTGGTTAATATCAGGTGATTGCTTACCAATGGTATTTAGGATTGCACATGAATCAGCGTCAAAGCCCATGTCAGAATGCGTGTAACCAATTTCACGCACGGTCTTACGAGTTAATTCCTCGATATCAACCCAAGCGCTAGTCGTGATTTCACCACCAACCATAACCATACCGGTTTTAACGTAAGTTTCACACGCAACACGTGCTTTTGGATCTTGCTCAAGGATGGCATCTAGAACCGCATCAGAGATCTGATCGGCGATTTTATCTGGATGGCCCTCAGAAACAGATTCAGAAGTAAATAAATGTTTAGCCATTGTATTTATGCTCACAAATATTGCGCTTCACAAACATCAGGGACAGCGCGAAAAATTAAGGGGCGTATTCTAACCAAAAAACCTAGGCATTGACTAGTTATTTTACGCCTAGACGTCCAAAATTGTGCAAACTTTTTTATTGGTCGGAAAAAGTCTGTCTGTACCCGTTTTTTTATGGCCTTTGCCGTTGCAGTTAGCCATATAAATAAGTAAGAATGGGCTCAAACCCCGCGAAACACATTTAAAGGTAGGAGAATTCATGCCATCTCGCAAAGAACTTGCTAATGCAATTCGCGTTCTTTCCATGGACGCTGTACAAAAGGCCAAGTCTGGCCACCCAGGAGCCCCGATGGGCATGGCGGACATCGCAGAAGTACTTTGGCGCGATTTTTTAAAGCACAACCCAAGTAACCCTGAGTGGTTCGACAGAGATCGCTTTGTATTGTCAAACGGTCACGGCTCAATGTTAATTTATTCATTGTTGCATTTGTCGGGTTATGACTTATCAATTGATGACATCAAAAACTTTCGTCAGCTACATTCAAAAACACCAGGCCACCCAGAATATGGTTACGCGCCAGGTATTGAAACGACTACAGGCCCATTAGGTCAGGGTATTACTAATGCGGTAGGTATGGCGATTGCTGAAAAAGCATTGGCTGCACAGTTTAACCGTGAAGATTACGACATCGTTAACCACTATACCTATACATTCTTAGGTGATGGCTGTTTGATGGAAGGTATCTCACACGAAGCTTGTTCACTTGCGGGTACGCTTGGTCTTGGCAAACTGATTGCATTTTGGGATGACAACGGCATTTCAATCGACGGTGAAGTTGAAGGTTGGTTTAGCGACGATACACCAAAACGCTTTGAGTCTTATGGCTGGCATGTTATCGCCGGTGTTGATGGCCACGATAGCGATGCGATTAAAGCTGCAATCGAAGCGGCGCAAGCAGAGTCTGACAAGCCAACGCTTATTTGTTGTAAAACGGTTATTGGTTATGGTTCACCAAATAAATCAGGTAGCCATGATTGTCACGGTGCACCACTGGGCGAGGATGAAATCAAAGCTGCTCGTGAATTCCTTGGTTGGGAACACGGTGCATTTGAAATACCAGAAGATGTGTACGCTAAATGGGACGCAACAGCACGTGGTCAAAATCAACAAAGTGACTGGTTGATTAAGTTCACTGAATACCAAATGCATTATCCTGAGCTTGCTGCTGAATTTGAGCGTCGCATGAAAGGCGAACTTCCAGCAGATTGGTCAGAGAAAACTGAAGCGTATATTGCAGAGCTTCAAGCGAATCCTGCAAACCCTGCAACACGTAAAGCATCACAAAATGCATTGAATGCCTATGGTCCAATTCTACCTGAGTTTATGGGTGGCTCTGCTGACCTTGCGGGTTCTAACTTGACACTTTGGGATCAATCTAAAGGCTTAACGGCAGAAGATGCTGCGGGTAACTATATCTTCTACGGTGTGCGCGAGTTTGGTATGTCTGCCATCATGAATGGTATTGCATTGCACAGAGGTTTTATCCCTTACGGTGCGACATTCCTAATGTTTATGGAATACGCACGTAATGCCGTACGTATGGCTGCATTGATGAAGCAAAGAAGTATCTTTGTGTATACCCATGATTCAATCGGTCTTGGTGAAGACGGTCCAACGCACCAACCAGTAGAACAAATGGCGAACTTACGCACTACGCCAAACCTAGCGAGCTGGCGTCCATGTGACCAAGTTGAGTCAGCAGTTGCTTGGCAGCAAGCGGTTGAACGCGCTGATGGTCCATCTGCACTTGTATTTACTCGTCAAGGTCTTGCGCAGCAGCCACGTACCGCTGAGCAGGTTGCAGCAATTAAGCAAGGTGGTTATGTGCTATCTTGTGATGGTGAGCCTGAAATTATTCTTATTGCGACAGGTTCTGAAGTGCAACTTGCGGTTGAGTCTGCGGATAAGCTTCGTGCAGAAGGTAAAAAGGTACGTGTTGTGTCTATGCCTTCAACTGACATTTTTGATGCGCAATCTCCTGAATACAAAGAAAGTGTACTACCAAGCTCAGTAACGCGTCGCGTCGCTATCGAAGCGGGTATCGAGGACTTCTGGTACAAATATGTAGGCCTAAATGGTGCGATCGTTGGTATGACAACGTTTGGTGAGTCAGCGCCTGCTGATGAGCTATTCAAGCTATTTGGCTTTACGGTAGAAAATATCGTTGAAAAAGCAAACGCATTGTTTGCATAATCAAGTGAAAGAGAAAAAACCCATGCTATGCATGGGTTTTTTTATGCTTGAATGCTCAAATTAAGCACTATTGAGCTTTGCTGTGTTTTGCTTTTTCTTATGGTGTTGCAGCGCTGGATTTTAATAACATATCAAGAGACTGCTTTAACTGTTGAACTTGCACCATATTTAAGCCCGCTTTTGCCATCATTTGTGCTGGGATACATGTGCATGATTGCTCCAGTGCTTTACCTGCTTCAGTTAAGTAAATGAAGGTTTGCCGTTCGTCATCAGGGTTTTTGCTGCGGGTAACTAGACCTCGTTCTGCTAATCGCTTAAGAAGCGGTGTTAAGGTGTTGCTATTGAGTTCAGCTCGCTCGCCTATTTCTTTCACGAGCAGTCCATCTTGCTCCCATAAAATCAATAACACTATATATTGCGGGTACGTGAGCCCAATCTCTTTGAGTAACGGCTGGTAGAGTCGGGTAACCTGTCTTGATGCACTATATAGCCGAAAGCAGATCTGATGATCGAGGTTGAGCTGCGGATTAGATTTACTCATTTAATAACTTTTCAATATCTTTGGCTATTTGTTCTGGTTTGGTGATTGGAGCATAGCGCTTAATCGGTTCACCCTGTTGGTTGAATAAAAACTTAGTGAAGTTCCACTTGATTTTATTACCAAATAGCCCTGGAAGTGCAGATTTTAGGTATTGATAAAGTGGGTGTGTGTTGTCGCCATTAACTTCTATCTTTTCCATCATCTGAAAATCGACACCATAGTTGATTAAACAGCCTTGTTGAATTTGTTTTGCATCACCAGGCTCTTGTTTACCAAACTGGTTGCAGGGAAAGCCGATGATAACAAGGCCTTGGTCCGCATATTTTTGATGTAATTTTTGTAGCCCTTCGTATTGTGGGGTTAATCCACACTCACTGGCCGTGTTAACAATAAGCACAACTTTACCTTGTAAGTCGGTAAAGTGATATGTCTGACCTTGTAATGTGTTTGCTTCAAACTGATATAGCGTCGTCATTTTTAATCTCTTGTGATTTAATCGTGTGCGATTTAATTTAAACCAGGTATGACCTTTGTGCAATAGCTGTTGAGATTATTTTGCTGCAGTACGTTGATACTTGGCGTTTAGCATCGCAAGTCGTCTGGTGATCAAAGCGTGATCTTGTTTAGGGAGATATTTTAAGTGTGTGTTGAGGTAGGTATTAGTGGAGTAAAGTGCACGGATCATGTGATTGGCCTTTTCGATAAATGCTTGGGTTTCTTGGGTATGGCTGCAAGCGATATGGCCCTCCAGGTGAGGAAGATTATTTGCTATTGGTAATGACCCCACTTGATGGGCTTTGTCCTTAGGAAAGCTTTGCTGAAAAATAGCGGGGTAGGCTAATATAAAGTCGACCCTTCCTGCGCTGAAGTGTTCCATAATGGTTTGTGCTGACGTTTTATATGGTTTGGTGGCAACATTTTTTGGGTCAAGCAGCGCTAATGCGGAGTCAATGGTATTACCGTAAGACTTGCCGATCTCCTTGATGATGGTGGCTTGAGGATAGTAAGCCATTAAGCTTGCAAGCGACGTCAGCTTACCGGTGCTGTTCACAAGGCTGGCATCAATAGGAGTGCGTTGCTTGAAGTAATATAATCTATGGCTTGGATAGAGGTGAATGGGGATGGTAAACAAGAAGGCTTGCTGGCGGCTTGGGGTTTTTAGGCGAGACACTGCGCACACTGGGTCTTCACTTGCCAGCAATTGGTTGAGTTCGGCTGGGGTGACAATGTTAAAATCGAAGTAATCTCGGCCGAACTGGTTTAAAAGCAAGTTGTTGGTATCGGACTCTAAACTATGGGGTTGTTTGGTAAAAAGTCTTTGCTCATCGGCAGGCTCATTCGAGATCAGCAATATTTTTGCGTCGCAGCAGACACAAAACAACAGCAGCATTAGCAGTAAATATTTCATTATTGCTCCAACTAAGTAAAGCTGACTCCTGTTTACTATAGAACATTATGCTTAATTAGCATTCAAAATTGGGTGCTATATCAAGATAAGCGGTTATTTAACCTTAACTCTTTGTGCTGAGTTTTATAACCTGTCATCATTGCAATGATTTTTACCTATGGGGCAAATAAATGATGACCAAAGTGTGGGATGGATTTATCCGCGGGTTTCACTGGCTGCTCGTAGCAGGACTAGTAACCTTATATATTACCGGTGAAGAAGGCATGATGGATCTTCACTTTGTTACTGGCTATTTAGTGCTAGCACTGATGGCAACGCGATTAATTTGGGGTGTCATTGGTAGCCAAACCGCTAAATTAAGCGCTTTATTTCATTCACCTAAAGCGATTTTATCGGCCATTAAATCAAAACAAAGTCATGTAGGGCATAACCCCGCAGGCAGTTTGATGGTGCTACTATTTTTTGTGCTGATCCTTGTACAGCTCGTATCTGGCTTGATGACAACCGATGATATTTTGGTGGAAGGACCGCTTGCACAATATGTATCTTACGACTTAGTTGAATTAGCAGATGATATACATCACACCAATATTGAGCTGTTAATCGCGGCCATTGCACTGCATATATTTGCTATTGTGGTGTATCGCCTAAAAGGTCAAAACCTAGTAAAGACGTTAGTTACTGGTAAGCAAGAAAATGCAGTCAGCACGCCTGTTATGAAATCGGGTGTTGTTGCATACCTTATCTTTATTGCACTTTCAGCTTTATTACTCTTTACGTGGGGCGCCGAGCCATTACAAGGGTTAATGTAACTCTACTCTAAACAAAAGTGAGCGAGGTTATTGTTTTCAATAACCTCACTCACTTTTAATACCAAGTCCGGCTAGTGTAATATTTGTTAACAGATTATCGTAACAGATATGACCTCTATTTCAGAAAATTCTGGTAACATGGCGCAGTTTTATCATAGAGGTTAGAGAAAAGTAGCGATGTTAGAGCCGTATTATCAACAACAAGCAAATGAAATCACCATTACCAGAGAACAGGGGAGCTTGTTTGCAAAAGGAGTCGCGGACGATTACAACCCATTGCACGACATCGATGCAAAGAAGTTTTGTGTACCGGGTGATCTACTTTTCTCCTTAGTGTTAAAGCACTACGGCTTAAGCGAAAATATGGAGTTTAGCTTTGTGGGCATGGTGGACGAAACGACAAAGCTCGTATTGCCAGATGGTGCTGCACAATTTGATATTACCGCAAATGATAAAGTGATGCTGTCTGTGTCGCGCACTGGCGAAACTAGCACTTGTCCAACACTCATCAATAGTTTGACGAGAAATTACGTTGAATTTTCAGGCACTACCTTTCCTCATGTGATCATCCCATTGATGGGTGAGCAAGAAGTAATGATCAATCCTGCAAGGCCAATGGTGATTTACGAATCTATGTCTATCCATATGGATGATATATCGGTATCGGAAGTAACATTGGAAGCAGCTAAGCCAGAGTTTAGCTATGAAGGCAAACGTGGCAAGATCAACCTGCGTTTTAACTTGCTGTCTAACGGCACTAAAGTCGGCTATGGTGAAAAGCACATGTTAGTTTCAGGGATCCGTGAGTATTGTCAGCAAACCGTTGATGATTTGATTGCTTATTACAACGATAGAAAAGTAGCATTAAAGCCATAATTTTGTAGTACACGCTGATTTACCGGTCAGCGTGCTGTTTATACAGCTTTCTTTTTAAACAATAATTCATCCTCTTTTCAGCTGTTCGCTATACTGTTTAGATAACATTGTAATTGAACGAAATGGTATCACTGTGCCCTATGCAGACTTGCTCAAACCAGAGTCCTCGCAACAAACATTATTAAAATGGCAAAAAACGGTCGATTTAATGGCAAAGATTTTTTCGGCGCCTGCTGCGTTTGTAGTGCAAAAAAAAGAAGATGGTTTTGCAGTGATGATTGCAAGCAACCAAGAAGAAAATCCGTATCCTGCTGGTGGTTTTATACCGCAAGAAACCAATATTTTCTGCAAGCATGTTGTTGCTAATAACCGTAATTTATATGAGCAAAATGCTAGTGCGAACTATCAATGGGACGATAACCCTGAGGTTGCCGATGATGGTTTTGAGTCATACTTGGGCGTACCTATCCACTGGCCCAATGGGAAGTCGTTTGGCACTTTGTGTGTGATGGATTTTAAGCCTACAAATTACAACGCTTCGTTGGTCGAGTTTATAGAGCACTTACGCGATATGCTAGAAGATGATTTGGTGATGATTGAGCGTTATAGCAAAATCAAAGCTATTGCAATGCAAGACCCGTTGACTGAAGTGTTGAATCGTCGCGCGACCGAAATACTCGGTGAACATAAGCGTGATATTGTCTTAAAACTTGGCGGAGCTATTTACTGTATCTTTCTTGATTTAGATGGTTTTAAACCAATAAATGACAGCTATGGTCATAAGATTGGTGATCAAGTGTTACAAAGCTTGGCTGAAGCGTTGAGGGCCACAAGCGGCGAAGATGATATTATCGGGCGCTATGGCGGTGATGAGTTCTTGGCTATTGTACAACGAGATAATGAAGAGGAAGTAAACGACTTTATTTTTCAAAGTGAGGCTAATTTCTATCAAGCGTTAAAAGAGAAAAAACTCCCCAAGTGTGGTTTTTCAGCTGGGTTTGCCAAGAGCGATAATAAGTTCGAAAGTATGGCTAGCTTATTTGCTCGAGCGGACAAACATATGTACCAGAAAAAAATGACCTAGATTGCCGACAAAATAGTGCTTTCCTTAAATTAATTCCCTTAGTCATCGTCCACTAAGCAGAGTACATGTGATCTCATGGCTCTGTTATTAATACCAATTTGTCATAATACTTGCTCAATTTGAAGCTACGAACCTGACGCTAACAGCGTTAAAAATTTCTTTTTCAGCGCAACTAAATAAGAAATTTTTGCTTTGTCTACATAGATGTAGGTACTTTGGCGATAGCAGGATGCGATAGTGGTGTTATTGACAAGATTTTCTCGCCTCAAAATAGATAATTTAATTAAGGTTTTTCAAACGCACTTTGTCGCTTTAATGACGGTCGTTTGTATAATTTAAATGGAAGAGTATGTATTCAATTCATCCTTTGTGGCAGCAATTTCCTTGTGCCGGCAAAACCGTGCAGCAAGGTACAGAGCTCGCCTCGTATTACAACTCACAGCTCAATAAGACTGTGCGCTTTAAGTTGATCTCAAAAGCGGATTTACCATTATTTTGTCAGTGGATGAACGATCCTCGAGTTGCACATTTTTGGCAGCAGGCGTGGTCAGAAGAAAAGCAGTGGCAGTATCTTAGCGAACGCTTAGCCGACAACTATAGTTTGCCGCTTATCATGTATTTTGATGAACAGCCATTTGGCTATGTTGAAGTCTATTGGGCTGAGTTAGATAAGTTAGCTGGTTATTATGAGTGGCAGCCCAAAGATAGAGGCATCCATTTATTAGTTGGCGAGCAATCATGCAGAGGTCCCGAAAATTTTCGTGCTTGGATGACCAGTTTAAGTCACCTTATTTATTTAGGGCATGAAGATACTCAGCGCATTGTACTAGAGCCTCGCCATGATAATGCAAGGTTACTCACTCGCATTGCAGAACTTGGCTATCATAGCCAGTTTGAATTTGATTTTCCTCATAAGCGTGCTGCGTTAGTGATGGCTGAGAAAGCTTCATTCTATCGAGACGTTTTTCCTCAGTTTGCTTAGGTTACTTAACGCGGCTTTTCTTTGCACCACATTGTGCTTGTGTTTGGGACAGTCGCGGCAGTAATTGCCATTTTCTCGGTTGTGTAGAAGGCAGCATTCAGGACGGATTTGATACTTGCCACTCGGATCATGCGCGACTATTTCGGCAAACTTTAGCGGATTATTTAGCGCCCCAAAGTGGGAGGATTTAGTCAATATTTGTTTATCTTCAAGCAATGTTGGATGCGCACCCACAAGCCCCATAATAATATCGAAAAAGTCATTCAAGCGATAAAAGCAATTACTCCATAGCGTCCGCTCTTTTACGCCAAAAGCTTGATGTAGCAGGTCGTGAAGCGGTGATAAGTGATTGAATAATAAATCGTGATAGCGTGTTTCTGTGTCACTGTTTACGAGTGCTTTGCCTTGATGAGGCAATAAAATGCTGAGCTGCTCAGGGTGGTAGCTCAACTCGCAAAGCTTTAGTGGCAATGGTGTTAGCAATAACGAATGGCTCACAATGATGCTTGGGAAAATATTGAAGGTGTAATACATATGCCACACGGAGGCTTGAGCCCTTGATTTCGTTACGCCTTTTTCTAGGCTAAAACGAGCTACATGGTCGATAAAATGTGGTGACTCTAATAACTCAGAAAAAGTCGCAGTAGATCGTAAAGGGTTGAGGTCAACACCTTGTGCATATGTATCATAAGGTGGCTTAAAAAAAGGCACTAAATTCGGCAGCATTGAAACGAACAGCTATAGAGGTTTATGGTTAATGACGAAGCGCAACTTCATTAATTTAATACCGTTTTTTAGTCTCAAAATGCCACATTACCTTAGTACTTATTTTGTTCGGTTGTTATCTACCAAAAATGGCGCTAGAAAAATGCAGTTAATGGTCAAATTAGATGTTTTGGCGGGGTAAAAAATACCGAACGCCGACAAATCAATAATCTTATGTAAAAAAATTTAGTTTAGTTTCGTCACTAGTCTGAGTGTCGTGGTTGCTGCCTAAAAGTGGTGTGCAACAAAAACAAATATTCGGCTTGGGAACTAGGCTCTACATGCAAGAACTAACTAAAAAAATAACCCAAATAAGTACCTCTATAAGTCTTTTACAGGAGTTCATTGCAGCGCCGTCGGTGACGCCTTGTGATGCTGGGTTGATTTTAACAATCGCTCGATATCTTGAGGAACTCGGGTTTGAAGCCTCATGGTTTGAAGAAAATGGAGTGCGTAACCTTATAGCCAAGCAGGTTTTTTCTGAAGGGCCAAGTTTTGCATTCTCTGGTCATGTTGATGTTGTCCCCGCTGAGCAGGAGCATTGGCATTCCGATCCATTTAAAGCGACTGTCGTAAACGATGTTATTTATGGCAGGGGCGTGTCCGATATGAAAGGGGGCATTGCTGCCATGCTGAGTGCCACACGAGTCTTACTGGCTTCGAAGCAAAAGCTTAAAGGCACTTTCTATTGGTTGCTGACATCCGATGAAGAGGGGGAAGCTGAATTTGGTACCAAGCGAATAGTTGAGCGACTCAGTCAAGATGGTGTAACGATTGACGCTTGCCTTGTTGGAGAGCCTACGTCGCACAATCGAGTAGGTGATGTGATCCGAAATGGTCGCCGCGGCTCAATCTCAGGTGCCATAAAAATTGAAGGGAAAGCAGGTCATGTCGCTTATCCCGAACAAACGGTCAATGCGGCGCATATCGCGGGTAAAATAGTGGCGACACTGTGCGGTTTAAAGTGGCAAAAAGACCAACCAGATGTCAAAACAACCCTTCAAGTCACGGGCGTCAATACGACGACTGATGTGGATAATATCGTACCTGAAGCGTGCCAGGTTAATTTCAATATTAGATACAGCCATGGGTATAGTAATCAAGAGATCATCGGCATTATCGAAAATCACTTAGCAAGATTTAAAGACAACCTGAGTCTAGATTGGTCAAGGGCATGTAACCCGTACTATACCAGTGCAGATATGGAAAATTCGTTCTTAAACCTAGTGGAAAACGCCATCGTGCAGTGTACTGCGAGATACCCCATAGTAAACACCGCTGGAGGCACGTCTGATGGGCGTTTTTTTGCCAATGGCCACACCCAAACGATTGAATGTGGTGTTAAAAACGACACGATACACCAAGCCAATGAGTGTTTACCCATAAATGACTTACTGGAAATCGAGCAGATTTATTTAACGGTGCTCAGTGATTTTTTTGGCGCTAAGCAACACCTTAACTTGCCCGCTGGTGAGTAAGTTGCTCGCTGTCAGGCAGACAATACCAGTTTGACTTCATACTTGCTCAATTTGAGGGAGTAAACCTGACGCGATCTGTGTTAAAAATTTATCATTTAGAACAACTAAATAGCAAAGTTTAGGCCGGACTATCGATAAGGTTTTCTTGCCTTAACATTTAGGTAAATTGGTATAAATTTAGTTTTTTTTAGACTTTCGTTAAACAACTTTATAAGTGCTTCGTCTTGTTGCTATCAGACTCAGTAATTGAATTATGAGGAAATCGTGTGCTTGGGTATTTAATTCGTCAATCAAAATGGCTGTTAGGTGCGGCTGTATTCACGAGTGCAATCTGCGGTATGTGTGCCGTATTGTTACTCACGCAAATTAATAATGTATTGAATTCATCACAACAAGAAGCCAATCAATTTTTTGGTATTTTTGTCGCCTTGGTGGTGGCTGTGTTGTTTTTTCAGGTGGTGGCTTCAACATTGTTTGAGCGATTGAGCCAACAGGCGCACGCTGTGCTGAGAAGACATATTTCAGACAAGGTGCTGCAAGCAGATTATCGCCAACTTGAAGAAGTGGGTGGAGCCAAGGTGCAATCAGCGCTGTCTGAACACTGCTTAAAAGTTGCCGAGTTTTTCGTCCGGTTACCGGTGATCGTCGTCAACGGTATTATTGTAATAGGCTGTATGGCTTATATCGCTTGGTTATCGATGGATGTATTTGTGATGGCGCTGGTGGTCTTGGGCTTAGGTTCTATTGGTTATCACTTGGTTCATCTCAAGGCCATTGGCTATTTAAATGGTGCCGCAAAAGAGCAAGATCGCTTGTTTGGACACTTTAGTGCTTTGGTTGACGGTGCCAAAGAGCTACGCTTACATGCTGGTAAAAGAAAGCGATTTGCAGATAACGTGCTTGGAGACTCTATTGAGTCTGTACGTAAGCAACGGACGGTGGGCATGTCTGTCTTTGTTATTTCTACCGCTTGGGGAAATTTCTTAATCTACGCATTTATTGGCGCGGTTTTGTTCGCGCTGGTAGCAGACTCAGCGCAGCGCACTCAAATACTAACGGGCTTTGCGTTGGTCTTTATATACATGATTGCGCCTTTAGAGAATTTACTAAAGGCTCTGCCCGCGGCCAATATAGCGAAAGCATCAGCTGAGCGCATTGAAGCTGTCACCGCGCATTTATCCGAAGGAGCGAAAGAAAAGCACTTACCGAATGCGACATCTTCGTTTAAGCAGCTTGAATTAAGCGGATTAACACACCAGTTTTATCATGAACCTTCTGATGATTTATTCACACTTGGGCCTATCGATTTATCGTTTAAACCGGGGGAAATTGTCTTTTTGGTTGGCGGTAATGGCAGTGGCAAAACCACGCTGGCTAAGATGTTGGTCGGATTATACAAGAGTAATACTGGTCAACTTCGCTTAGATGGCAAAACCATTAACCCAGAAGATCTAGATGAGTATAGGCAGCTTTTCACCGCAATTTTCTCTGATTTTTATTTGTTTGAAGAGTTACTGGATATCCCTTCGGCTGAATTAGATGCGGCTGCAAACTCATTGCTAGAAAAGCTCCAACTTAATCGTAAAGTGCATGTCGCCAACGGCGCATTTTCAACGCGTGCGTTATCTCAGGGGCAAAGAAAACGCTTGGCAATGGTGGTTGCCCATTTAGAGCAGCGTCCGTTTTTGGTCTTTGATGAATGGGCGGCGGATCAAGATCCTATATTTAAAGAGGTGTTTTATCGCCAGTTATTACCTGAGCTTAAAGCGCAGGGTAAAACGCTGTTGGTTATCTCTCATGACGATAAGTATTTTGACTGTGCCGATCGACTATTGCGGATGGAACACGGCCAACTTTATCAGCGTGAAGAGGCCGCTGCAAAAATAGCCTGAGTGGTTAAAGTTGAGCGCAGTGCCAGTTGACACTGCCACTGCGTTCAACTTGATAACAGCCTGGCAGTTAAGCATATTCAGTCCGCAACCCCCCCTCCTATACGCGTTCAATTATCTGCACTGGTAAAAAATCAGAATATAGGCGCTTTTTTCTTTAAACAATTCGCATTTCTATTCGTCTACAGAGGCAATATCGCCAAATTTATTGGCATGTTGAGACGGTAGCACGGAGATACATACCTCATGGCTACCCAATCTCATCAGAATGTAAACCAACTGCCTCTAGTAGCAGTGCAATATTTATCAGGAGATGTCATGTCTGTGAGCTGTTTTGACCGCGAAGATGAAACCTTCATCGTGCTTATTAATCAAGAAGAACAATATTCAATTTGGCCCGAGTGGAAAGCAGTACCTGCAGGTTGGCAAGCCGTAGCTGGCGTTCAGGGCGATAAGGCCCACGTGCAAAACTACATTAACGAGCACTGGACCGATATGCGTCCTGCCTCTTTGCGTCAGTGGATGGCTGAGCAAGCGCAACAAGGTGACGCGTGAGCACGCCAAGCATCAAGCTGCTGTGCCTGCCTTGTGCTGGGGCGAGTGCCTCCATGTACTTACGTTGGAGTCGGCAATTACCTAGCTGGATAAAGTTAGTACCCATTGAGCTTGCAGGGAGAGGCCCAAGGTTAGATGAACCGAAAGTCGAAAACTATCGCGAACAAGTGAATGCGATCCTCCAATGTTATCAGCATGAGATGACCGGTGATTATGCTTTTTTTGGCCATAGCATGGGAGCTTTGCTTGCCTATGGCGTAACACTGCAGTTGCAACAGCAGAATTTACCTTTGCCTAAGACCTTGATGCTATCGGCGTGTCCTGCGCCACAGTTTATTCATCCCGAGCGCTACCCAGAGCCTAACGATAGGCAAGCGCTCATTACTGAATTGCGAGCGCAGGGAGGAACGCCAGACATGCTATTTGACAATGCTGATTTATTGCAGATGACGCTTGAGGTGCTGGCCGCTGATTATCGCGCATTGCGCTCGTTTACGCCACCGAGCCCTTCGCGAATAACCGTGCCGGTAACCACTTTTTATGGCCACGATGACTTAATCAGTGTTAGCGAAGTGCTGGCCTGGCAGCAGCACGCCCGTCATCCATTATCGCAACAAGGTTTCGCTGGTGGGCATTTTTATATTCACAGTGCCCAAGCCTCAGTGTTGTCTGCGCTTGAGCAAACATTGAGTCGCAACAATGCATCAGCGGCTTCTTTGGTCAGTTGTTGAGAGTAAAACCAAGCGCTGCACTTGAGGACTTGGGTTATCACACAGCATTAAACACTTGGTGACATTAATTGTTTAGTCGGTTCGCTTTTTAATCTTGTCTCTAGTCGCGAGCCCATTTAGAAAAATTGAGGTAGAGCTGCAATATGCAACACAAGCCATTACAACTAAACCCGTATCTCACGGGCGAGACGCCCCACAGCATGGTTGAGCGTTTACAACACCTTGCCCAGATCCAAGCGGATAAAACCGCGCTGGTGGTCGTTAGTGACAAAGAAGGTGTGCTGGATGAGCGCTCATTTACCTATGGTGAATTAGATATACAGATTAAAAGACTAGCGGCCGAGCTGCAGCTACAGTGTCGTCAAGGTGATCGCGTGCTGTTGATGCTAGATAACAATGAGCACTATGTTATCAGCTTCTTCGCATGCCTTTATGCAGGTCTTATCGCGGTCCCTTTATTTGTTCCCGAATCTTCACGTTCTCAGCATATTCAGCGCGTTGTTGGGATTGCGTTAAATTGTCAAGCAACCGCTATTTTAGCGCATTCTGCAGATCATCAGTTAGTTGAACTAGCCAAACAAGAAATGAGCAACAGCGGTCTGAATGCTGCAAGTTTAATGTTTGTTGACCAGTTAAATTATCAAGAGAATACCTACTGGCAAGCGCATACGCCACAACCACAAGAGTTGGCATTTCTACAATATACCTCAGGCTCAACGGCAGCACCAAAGGGCGTTATGGTGAGTCACGGTAATTTGATTGCAAATGAAATTGCCATCAGCGAAGGGAGTGGGGTGATAGCTGACGAGGTTGTGGTGTCTTGGTTGCCTCTGTACCACGATATGGGATTAATGGCTGGCTTGATTTTGCCTTTATTCAATGGCTCAAAATGTGTCTTGATGTCGCCTCGCTACTTCCTTGAAAAACCAATTCGCTGGCTTGAAGCAATTGCTAGACACCGAGGTACGTCAAGCGGTGGTCCAGATTTTGGTTATCGCTTGTGTGTTGAAAGGATAAGACCAAGCGCAATGGCGAATTTGGATCTGTCTTCTTGGCAAGTGGCCTTTAGTGGCGCAGAGCCTGTAAGGGTTGATACGCTTGATAGCTTTTTTGCACAAGCCACGCCTGCAGGTTTTAATCCTCAAGCCATATACCCTTGTTATGGATTGGCTGAAGCAACCTTATTTGTTACTGGGCCAAAAAGACAATCTGGCCTAATGGTACAGTCACTTTCTGCTGCCTCACTTGCACAAGGTATCGCACAACAAGCTGAGCACGGCGTAAAACAGGTAGCCTGTGGCGTACCTGCTTCACATCATAGTATACGGATCACTGACAGCACGACCAAGGCGGCATTGCCGGCAGGACATGTGGGTGAAATTTGGGTATCGGGGCCGAGTATTGCTCAGGGCTATTGGCAAAACCCAGCTGCAACGGCTGACACCTTTGTAGAACATGAGCAAGCGCGCTGGCTTCGCACCGGGGACTTAGGAGTGTGGCAAGATAATCAACTATACATTGTTGGCCGCATCAAGGATTTGATCATTTCTCATGGTCGCAATATTTACCCTCAGGATATTGAAAAAATTATCGAAGCAGAATTTGAGTTCGCCCGTAAAGGTCGGATCGCGGTATTTGCAGCCACGGATAACCATAGCGAAGGCGTTGGCGTGGCCCTAGAAATTGCGCGCAAGGTTCAGCGCCAAGTGAGTCCGCAGTTGTTGGTTAATCGCTTAAAGGAAATCGTTGCAGAATATTGTGATGAGTCCGTCACAGGCGTTTTGATGATGCAACCTGCAAGCTTGCCAAAAACGTCCAGTGGCAAATTGCAGCGTAGCGCCTGCAAGCAAATGTGGACGCAAGCCGCTGAACTGAGTGCTGCTGCGGAACTGTCAGAAGATAATGCTGATAAGGCTTATGCGATTTATGCTCATAATCAGCTGGTGCGTGGTCAAACACTGGCAGATACTTTGGCCCCAGCACCTTTATCAGAACACGAGCAAGCACTGGCCAATATCTGGCAAGCCGTGCTCAACCGTAAGAGTGATTTTAGTCGCGACGCACACTTTCTAGCAGAAGGCGGTAATTCGTTAAAAGCGGTGCAGTTAATTCACGCCATTGAGCAGCACTGGCAAGTGAAGTTTGATCCTACAGAAATATTTCATTGTTTGCGCTTAGGCGAGCAAGCCGATGCTATTTTGGCCGCGTCACAACGTCAACAGCTGGTGGCTAAAGAAGCTTCCGACGTGTCATCAATCAATTCCATTATTGCCAATGAGTATGGAGTTGAGCAGGCCGTTCCAATGTCTCATGCGCAAGCGAGACTATGGTTTTTATGGCAACTAGAGCCCCATAGCAGTGCTTACAATATTGGTGCGCGCATCAACCTACACTCAGATATAGACGCTACGCGCTTGCAAAACGCATTAAATACTCTGGTGGCTGAACACCAAGCGCTGCGCACACGCTTTGATACCGATGAACTCGGTACGGCAATCCAAGTGGTTGCGAAAACGGGTCATTGGCCGCTGCAACAATTTGACTTAAGTAATGTTGAAGCACCGCAGCAAGCTTCGGCATTGGCTGAATTGGTTGCCACAGTGAGTCAATACGCATTTGATTTAACTAAAGGGGATGTCGTCAACGCGGCGCTAATTAATCTCGGTGAGCAAGGCTATCAGTTGATCCTAGTGATGCATCACATCGTTTCCGATGGCGTATCGATGCAAATATTACTAGACCAACTTGCACATATTTATTTGGGAACCTTGAGCGCGAGTAAAGTGCGAGAGGACGCAATCACCTATCAAGATTTTTCTTTGTGGCAGCGCTCATATCTCACCTCCGATGCAGCGCAAGCACAATTAGCGTGGTGGCAAGCACAGCTCGCCTGCGATGAGCAACCTATTTTGCAGTTATGCACAGATTTCCCTCGAGTCAATAAAGCGCACTCTCCTGAAAATAACAAGCAACTGTTAGGTGCAAATCACAGTGTCGTCTTACCGGCTCAACTGGTTAAGCAACTTCGTCGCCAAGCGGCCAAACAAAACGCCAGCTTATTTATGGTGATGTTAGCCAGTTTTCATGCGTTGCTTTATCGTCATACTGGGCAACATGACATTCGAGTGGGGATACCAGTTGCGAACCGCCATTTGCCTCAACTCCAAGAGTTAGTTGGCTTTTTTGTAAATACCCAAGTGATCCCTGCGAAGTTTTCGGGTCAGGTTTGTTTGCAAGATATTGTGGCGCAAGTCAAAACTGCAGTCTTGGGCGCACAAGCAAATCAAGATGTTCCTTTTGAGTATCTAGTCGAAGCACTAGCGCCGGAACGTAGCGTCGATACGCATCCGCTTTTCCAGGTAATGTTTAGCCATACGGAGCATGATACTCGTGCATGGCAGCCGTTGGTCGCAACGGATACTAACTTATCAGCTCGGGCTTGGCAGCCGCTAGAAGTGGCGCCGCAATTTGACTTAACGCTCGAAACTTACGAGCTGGAAGAGGATCAAGTAGCGCTAGAGTTTGTTTATCCCAGAGCACTATTTTTGCCGCAAACGATAGCGCGTATGGCTGAGCAATATGTTGCTCTACTACATGCCCAGCTTGAGTCTGGCGCAACGCCATTTGCGCAGCTATGTGTGCAAACTACGGCAGAGCAAGCGTGGTTGACTCAGGTTGCCAAAGGGCCTGCGGTTGCAACGGATGACTCCACCATTTATCAACTGTTTGAGCAGCAAGTGAAGCGCACGCCAGATGCGCCCGCGCTTATCTTCAACCAACAAACCGTAAGTTATGACGCATTAAATCAACGAGCCAACCAGCTCGCGCACTATTTAAAAAGTCGAGGTATTGGGCCGGAAGATTGCGTTGGTATGGCGCTTGAGCGCGGTATTGAGATGTATGTCACCCTATTTGCGATTTGGAAAGCGGGAGCCGCCTATGTGCCACTCGATCCGACGTACCCGGAGGACAGGCTTGTTCATATGGTGAAGGATAGCGGGGTGAAGTTGGTGCTGACGAATGCTGCGCTCGTGGCGCATATTCCAAACGCTGAAAACGACATCCCTGTGCTTGCATACGAGCATATAGCGCTTGGCGACTTTGCAACGACTAACCCTACGATTGCATCACACTCCCAGCACTTGGCTTATGTTATTTACACCTCAGGTTCGACCGGGTTGCCCAAAGGGGTTGCCGTTACGCATGGCCCATTGTCCATGCATATTCAAAATATGGTTGACGTATACGGAGTGGATAGCGAGCACACGGAGCTGCAGTTCTTTTCGATTAACTTTGATGCCGCAGGTGAGCAGTGGATGACGCCACTGATCAAAGGAGGGGCGTTAGTGCTGGCGACTAAAGCGCAACTCAATGTGGAGGCCGTCAGTGAATTAATAAACGTGCATAAGGTGACGGCACTGCATCTACCGCCCGCCTATTTGCGCCTTTTGACGCCGCATTTACACGACTGTAAACAAATTCGCACCTGTATTGTCGGCGGTGAAGAATTTAGCCGCACAGATTATCAAGACGCTCATCGGGCGTTTTCCGCGCCTCGGATTGTCAACGCCTATGGGCCAACTGAAACCATTATTACACCAACGGCATGGATCAGTTTGCCGGGTGAGCTACATGAGGTTAGCACTGTACCAATTGGCAAGCCGATTGGTGAGCGTGAGGCCTATATTTTAGACGCCGATCTGAATCCTGTACCACAAGGAGCAAGCGGTGAGCTTTACGTGGGTGGTCGTGGTGTTGCTCGTGGTTATTTGGGGCGTCCAGCCCTGACCGCAGAGCGCTTTGTTGCCAATCCATTCAGTAGCGATGGCGAAGTCTTATATCGAACGGGAGACTTGGTTCGTTGGAATCAACGCGATGAACTGGAATATTTAGGGCGTATCGATCATCAAGTCAAAATTCGTGGTTTCCGGATAGAGCTTGGTGAAGTTGAAGCGCAATTAATGGCACTCCCACATATTAAAGAAGCGGTTGTATTGGCCAAAGATGGGGATGGTCAACATGGTCATTCAGGGACACATTTAGTGGCTTATGTTGGCGCTGAGGCGAATGGCCAAGGCGTATTACCAAGCGCGCAAACACTGAAGCAAAGTTTACTGCAAAAACTACCAGACTACATGGTTCCGAGCTGTATCACCGTATTGGCAAACTTGCCAGTGACGGCCAATGGCAAAATTGACCGTCATCATTTACCCGAACCTCAGTGGGGGAGTGGTGAAAGCCATCAAGTACCAACAGGCGGCTTAGCAAAGAAAGTCGCTGCGATTTGGGCGGAAGTGCTAGGTCTAGATGCGAAACAAATTGGCCTGCATGACAACTTCTTTGACTTGGGCGGTCACTCCCTATTGTTTGGTCAAATTCAGCAACGTCTTGAAGCCGAATTTAGCTGTAAATTGACCATGTTAGAACTGTTTCATATGACAACCGTAAGTGCCATGGCCACTTACTTTGAACAACGTACACCTGAAGGCGCTGCAAATGCACAGCAAGCAGTTGCCAAAGAGATGAAAAAAGCATCGGCGCGCGGTCAACGCCAGCGCCAAGCCTTCTTGAAAAAAACACGCACTAAAGTGGAAAGCTAAGCATGACTACAGAAACTTATTCAAGCACAGATATTGCCATTGTCGGCCTAGCAGGTCGTTTCCCAGGAGCTGAGAACGTAGATGCCCTATGGGAAAACCTAAAAAACGGGGTGGAATCAATCAAAACCTTCACAGAGGCAGAATTACGTGAACTTGGGGTGCCGGAAGCGACTATTGCTGACCCCAACTTTGTCCCTCGGTGTGCATTGTTGCCTGATCAAGACAAGTTTGACGCGTCATTTTTTGGCTATTCACCGCGTGAAGCCGAAGAGCTTGACCCACAGCAACGTCTCTTTTTAGAAACTGCTTGGCAGGCGCTGGAAAATGCTGGCTACGATGGTGACAAGTGTGACTTTCCAATAGGTGTCTATGGCGGCTGTGGCGTAAACACTTATCTAATCTCTAATTTGATGCAAAGTGGCCGTTTTAGCGATCTCGGTAATATCTCACAGCTACAAGCGCTGATGAACGGTAATAACAAAGATGCCATGACCATGACATTGGCCTACAAACTAAACCTAAAGGGTCCGGCGGTAACGGTACAAACAGCGTGCTCAACCTCTTTGGCTGCAGTCCACATGGCGACACGTTCATTATTGAATTATGAGTCAGATATGACCTTGGCTGGCGGCTCGTGGTTGAACTTTTTGCATCAGGGCGGTTATGTATATCAACCTGGCGCAATTTTGTCTCCAGATGGTCACTGTCGTCCGTTTGACGCAGATTCTCAAGGGACGGTAATTGGTTCTGGCTCTGGTGTCGTGGTGCTCAAACGCCTTGAAGATGCGATGGCTGATGGCGATACCATTTATGCCGTGATCAAGGGCTCTGCAATGAATAATGACGGTAATACTAAAGCTGGTTACACCGCACCTAGTGTGGATGGGCAGGCTGAAGTTATCGCCGCGGCACTGGAAATGGCTGACACCCCAGCAGAGAGCATTGGTTACGTTGAAGCGCATGGTACCGGCACGGTGATTGGGGACCCCATTGAAATTGCTGCGCTCACCCGCGCCTACCGAATGGATACTGAGCAAACGCAATATTGTGCTGTAGGCTCGGTAAAATCGAATGTTGGTCACCTAGATGCAGCCGCAGGGGTTACCGGGCTAATTAAGGCCGCGCTGACAGTGAAGCACGGACAAATCCCGCCGAGTTTGCACTACAAGCAAGCTAACCCAGAAATTGACTTTGCCAATAGCCCGTTTTATGTCGCGGATAAGCTGACGCCTTGGTCAAATGAAACAGGCCCACGCCGTGCTGGGGTGAGTTCATTCGGTATTGGTGGCACCAATGTGCATGTGGTCCTTGAGGAGCCACCTGTTCAACGTGCGACGCAGTCGCAGCGCAACTGGCAAATCTTACCGCTGTCAGGCCATACCAAAACTGCACTGGCCAGTCGCCGCGAGCAGTTAGCAACTTGGTTTAAGCAAGCAAGCACTCAGCCTTTGTGGCAAGACAGTGCTTACACTTTGCAAGTCGGTAGGAAAGGCCTAACCCATCGTGCTGTCGTGGTGGCGCAAAATAATGAGCAAGCGATTGCAGCACTGGCTGACGACACCAGCACATTAAGAGCGCAAGGGCAGTTAACAGTTTCGGGTGACAGACCCGTTACCTTTATGTTCCCAGGGCAAGGTTCGCAGCATATCAATATGGCCCGCGCACTGTATGAGTCAGAAAGTGTGTTTAGAGATGCATTTGACCGCTGCCGAGAGGGTCTGATAGCGCACGTTGGGCAAGATATTAAAGATCTTATTTTTGTTGATGAAGCGGACGTTGAGCACGGTGCGGCGCAACTAAAACAAACCTCAGTCACTCAGCCGGTATTATTTGCTATGGAATATGCATTGGCGCAGCAGTGGTTGGCGTGGGGAGTGAAGCCCAGCGCTATGATTGGCCACAGTATCGGCGAATACGTCGCCGCGTGTATTGCGGGGGTGTTTAGTTTAGAGGATGCATTATATCTGGTCGCTAAGCGGGGCGAATTTATTCAGGCGCAAGCACCGGGCTGTATGTTATCGGTGGCGCTCTCAGAAGCCGCTTTAGCTCCTTATCTTGATACCGACAATCTTGAGCATAAAGTTGAGCTAGCAGCGGTGAATAGCCCTGAAAACTGTGTTGTATCGGGCTCAGAGCAAGCGATAGCGGCACTATCAAATAGGCTCACAGAGCAAGGGGTCGTAGTACAGCCTTTACATGTTTCCCATGCGTTCCATTCGTCCTTGGTGAGTGATGCAGGTGAGCAACTGGCTAAGTTGATTGCTCAGGTTCAGCGCAATGCCCCAAGCATTCCATTTGTATCGAATGTAACAGGTACTTGGATAACCGACCAACAAGCGACCGACCCTCAATATTGGGCGCAGCATTTAGCACAAGCGGTTCGCTTTAACCAAGGTCTGCGCACTATCGTCAATCTTGACAATCCAGCGTCAGAAAATGGCTTAGAGCAAACTGTGCTACTCGAAGTGGGGCCAAGTAATACGCTAAGTCAACTTGCCGGACGGGATGCAGAAGTAAAAGCGCAAACGAGCATTGTCACTTCGCTACCACACCCAAGAAAAGCGCAAGAGACAGAGCAGCACTTTGCCTTAGCCTTGGGGCGTTTATGGATTGAAGGCGTAGAGATTGATTGGGATGCCTTGTATGAGCAGACGCCTCATCGCGTCGCCTTACCTGTTTACCCGTTTGAGCGAAAACGTTTTTGGATTGAAGCCGATGCAAATATTGTGGCGCAAAACAACCATAACGCCTTAGCACCAAAGCCGATTGAACAGTGGTGTTACATCCCTTCGTATAAGCGCTCGGTTCCTGATTTAACTCAGCCCGTTGAACTGGGTTGTACTTTGCTATTTGAAACACAGCATAAGGCCTGCGATCTGCTCCTTGATAAGCTGCACACGCAGAGCGATAAGCTAATTCGGGTCAAATTAGGGCAAGCATTTCAGCAAGAATCGGATAATGAGTTTGTGATCCGCGCGGCTCAGTTGAGCGACTATCAGCAACTTATTGCAAGCGTGAATCAAATTCACGGTCCTGTATCGCATATATTCCATTTGTGGAGCTTGCCGACCAGCGAGCCTGCTGATTTAAACCAAACTCAACAACAGGGCATGATGAGTTTAATCGCACTTGCTCAAGCACTTGAATCGCAACAGTTAGGTCAGCCGGTTAATTTGAGCGTAGTGAGCCAAGGGTTGGCCGATGTGTCGGGTAATGATGAGATTTCACCCGCTCAGTCGATGTTACTTGGCCCATGTAAAGTCATCCCGCAGGAGTTCCCACACATTCAATGTCAATTGGTTGATTTTGGTGCACAACTTTACGGTGACTGGGTAGATTGGTTGTTGTCAGAGCAGCATGGCGAAGCGGGCGAGGTGGTTGCTTATCGGTCTTATCATCGCTGGCTGATGGGCTTTGAAGCAACGGCCAAACCTAAGCAAAATGAAGCGATTTATCGCCAAGGTGGGGTGTACTTAATTACCGGCGGTTTAGGTGGCGTTGGTTTGGTAATGGCTGAGCATTTGGCGGAGCACTACCAGGCTAAATTAGTGTTGCTTGGTCGCAGCACGCCTTCAGAAGCACAACAGCAAAAATTAGCACAATTGCAATCTTTTGGTGCGCAGGTACTGGTTAAACAAGCGGATGTGGCGGACTTTGAACAAATGGCAGAGGTTGTCGCACAAGCACATCAGCAGTTTGGGCAGATCAATGGGGTGATCCACGCCGCTGGGAGTGGTGCAACGTCCTTAATTAGTTCGACGGATGCAGCGTTTGTCGAGCAGATGTTTGCTGCCAAAGTTGTGGGTACGCAACATTTGTTGGCTTTATTTAACGAGCAGTCACTGGACTTTATGGTGTTGTGCTCATCGCTTGCTAGCATTGCAGGTGGTTTATCTAAGGCCGCCTACGCTTCAGCCAATGCCTATCTAGATGGCATCGCACAACAATACGCACAGCGATTGGTGCAAACGGGCGGTTATCCAATACTGGCTGTTAACTGGGACAGTTGGCGAGAGGTCGGCATGGCTGGTGATATGGATATGCCTGACGGAGTCGGCATCGCGCCTCAGCAAGGGATTGAAGTTATGGCGCGCATACTCAGCGCACCAATATTGCCGCAAGTTGCGGTTTCAACGCTCGACCTTCCTGCACGATTAGAAGCCACCAAAGGTAACCTGTTAGATGCAGAATTGACTATGGCAGATGCGGCACCTCGCAGTGGTGGCTATGAGCGTCCTGAGTTATCAACGCCATATGTTGCGCCAGAAGATGATTTACAAGTTGGTATTGCGCAAGTCTGGAGCGCCATGTTGGGGATAGAGCAAATAGGCATTCACGATAATTTGTTTGAGCTGGGCGGTGACTCCTTAATGGGGGTACAAATCATGTCGCAACTAAGCAATAAATTTGAAGTGACCTTGTCACCAGCTTCCTTTTTTAAAGAGCCAACCATTTTGGGGCTTGCTCGAGTAATAGAAGCCATTCTAATACAAGAGCTACAGCAAGAGCTGGCCGAAGAGCTGGCTGAGGGAGCGAAATAAGCATGTCGATCAATGCACTATTGGCAGCGCGCAAAGGCAATATGACACTGGCGCAGAAAAAAGCCATGCTTAAACAGCTCGAGGATAAACAGCCAGTTCAGTCGAGTGCGCCAGTAATTAAAAAACTTGGCAAACTTCAAGCGCCGTTATCGGCGGCACAGCAAAGGCTGTGGTTTGAGTGGTTGATCAACCCTGAAAATACCGCATACCACCTTGGTGGGGGGATGTGTTTAAGTGGCCATCTAGACAAAGACGCGCTGCGTGCAAGCTTAGATCACTTAGCCGAGCGCCATGCTGGGTTGCGTACTCAGTTTGTTGAAGGGGAAGGCGCCAAACCTGCGCAAGTGGTTTTGCCGACACTGAGCTTACCGCTGGAATCGGTAGAGCAACATGAATTAGTCGCTGAAGTCGCAGCACTGCAAGCACATGATACAGAGCTGAGTCGCGAACAAGCGCAGGAACAGGTTTATAAAGCAAGGTTAGCGCGCTTCGCTGCAACGCCCTTTGATTTACGGACAGGTCCTTTGATGCGAATGCAGTGGTTGCAGTTTGCTCCAGAGCAGCATGTACTCTTAGTCGTGATGCACCACATAATTAGTGATGCGTGGTCGAAGAGTTTGATTATTAAAGACTTCGTTGAAATTTATCAAAAAGCGAGTCTCGCTCAACCCATCACCCATGACGCGAACCGGTTAGATTATACTGACTTTGCTCAGTGGCAAAATGATTGGCTTAACAGTGATGCTGAGCAAGTGCAGCAGCAGTGGCAATTTTGGCAGCAACAACTCACAGGTCACTTGCCTGTGGTTGAACTCGGTGTGACAAACTCAGCGAATAACGTACCTAAGGCAGAGCAACTCGTTACTCAGTTACCCGCGCAATTGGCAGCACAAGTCACACAATTTGCGCGTGAACAAGGAGTCTCGCTATTCGTCGTGTTATTGACTGCGTATCAAGCTTTGCTGCATAGATACACAAACGAAGATGAGCTGCTGACGGCGGTTCCGGTGGCAAATCGGAACCAGTTTGCTACCCATAGTGTGGTTGGCTTTTTTGTTAATATACAGCTGATGCGCTTGCCTGTTGCTGGTGAATTAACGCTGCAGCAGCTATTGCGCAACTGTGCCAAACAGTCATTAGCAATCCAAGCGCAACAAGACATCCCCATAGACTCACTGATGAAGCGTTTTCAACCTAACTTGCAGGGCGCAACGCCTTATCAAGTGATGTTCAATCATCTCAAAGATAGCAGCAGTGGTTTAGCACAATTGCACGGTGTCTCGTTGACCAATTACTTAAGCTTGACTCAGGGCGTAATGTGCGACCTTGCGTTAGATACAACCGAGCTAAGTGATGGTGGCGTGCAATTACAATGGCGTGTTGATAGTAGTAAACTTTCAGCGGCTTGGATCTCCACATTTGATGAGCAATATCAGTCGCTCCTGCGCACCTTTTGCCAAGCTCCAGAGACTCAAATTCGCGATCTTTCACTGAACAGTGCCGAACGGAAAGCGGCTTTAGCGGCGCTTGAATCCGGTGGTAAAACTTCAGCAAGCTTGCTTAGCGTACCTCAAGCATTTACGCTTCAGGCACAGAAAACCCCAGACGCGATTGCGTTAAGGTTTGCGGGCGAGTCAGTCACCTATGCTGAATTACAGCAACGGGTAAATCAATTAGCACAGTATTTGGTGGCGCAAAATATCAGCCATGAGTCGAAAGTGGCATTGCTATTTGAGCGCAGCATTGAGATGGTGGTGGCGATGCTAGCTACGCTTCAAGCTGGCGCGGCTTACGTACCAATCGAGCCTCAACTGCCCGAGGCTCGCTTACACTATATTATTGAGCAAAGCGCCTGTGCATGTATCTTGAGTCATGCTCCAGTAAAAGCGCAGCTGGCAGAGAATATCTGCGCTCAAGTAACATGGCTTGAGCACTTAGAGTTAAGCGCTTATCCAACCACAGCACCCAATGTGACAATCCATTTAGATAACTTAGCCTATGTGATTTATACCTCAGGCTCGACGGGCAAGCCCAAAGGGGTTGCATGTGTACATCGCGGCGTCGCAAATCGTTTGGCTTGGGGGCAAGCTCGCTATCAGCTTCAAGGCAGTGATAGGGTGTTGCAAAAAACGCCATTTGGTTTTGATGTTTCTATTTGGGAGTTTTTCTGGCCATTAACGCAAGGTGCAAGCCTAGTATTAGCAGCGCCAGAACAACACAAAGAACCGACACAAATTCGGCAACTTATTGAAACAGAAGCGGTGACGGTTTGTCACTTTGTTCCCTCCATGTTGCAAGCATTTATGACGGGGATAAGCAGCTCACGCGAAGCGCTGGGCGGAAAAACCTTATGTCCAAGTTTACGCCAAGTATTTACGAGCGGTGAAATGCTTACCTTGCAAACCCAACAGCAATTTTTTAGCTACTTTGAACAAACGGCACTGCACAATCTTTATGGACCGACAGAAACGGCGATAGAGGTGACAAGCTGGCAGTGTCACCAGCAAGATGACGTTATTCCAATTGGTAAACCTATCTCTGGCGTACAAGCTTATGTATTGGATGGTGCGCTCAATCAAGTGCCGATAGGGGTGGCAGGAGAGTTATATCTCGCCGGTGAGTGCTTGGCGCGCGGTTACTTATCTAGACCGGATCTCAGTGCTGATCGTTTTGTCGCGAATCCATTTGCCGATAGTAACAGCCAAGGCGCTAGAATGTATCGCACTGGCGACAAGGTAGTTTGGAATGATGAAGGTCAACTTGAGTTTTTAGGCCGCTTAGATCAGCAAGTGAAGATCCGTGGTTTGCGGATTGAATTGGGCGAAATAGAGAGCCAACTAAGGCAATTAGCCAATGTAGTTGATGCTGCGGTGTTAGTGAAAAATAGCGTTGGTGGCGAGCAATTAGTGGCATACCTGGTGCTAGCAAATGGCGCTGAGCTTGAGCCTGATACGCTTAACTCGCAACTTACTACTCAGTTGCCGCAATATATGATCCCTAGTGTGTTTGTGCAGCTTGAAAAATTGCCGCTCACTGTGAATGGCAAGCTAGATCGTAAAGCTTTACCTGAGCCATCGTTACAGCAATTTTCAACGTTTGCGGCACCACAAGGTGAAATCGAAAGTGGACTGGCCAAGATATGGCAGCAGGTGCTGCAACTTGAAAAAGTCGGACGTGACGACAACTTTTTTGCACTTGGCGGACATTCTTTACTTGCGGTGGAAACCCTGAGCCAAATCCAAGCACAATTTGGTGTAGACATTGCGGTGCGGGATGCTTTTGCTAATCCAATACTAAAAGACTTAGCTGCAATTATTTCAGCACAAACAAATCCAGAGCAAGAAGATGCCTTGCTCGACTTAGAAGCATTTATGGAGAACCTATAATGAGCAGTGAGGTCATCCAACGCATTGCTGAGCGCTTTCATCAGTTACCTCAAGAAAAACGTCAGCTGGTCTATCAAAAGGTGCAAGCCGATGGGCTGAACATGCGTCAGTTTCCCGTTTTACCTTTTCATCACTCAGCTGAGGCTGCTGAGCTGTCTTATGCACAGCAACGTCAATGGTTTTTATGGCATTTAGACCCAGGCAGTGCAGCGTATCACATCACTGGGGGGTTACAGCTTGAAGGTGAGGTAAACCTGAGTGCGTTGACACGTGCTTTTCAGCTATTAATTGCTCGTCACAGTTCACTTCGCACGCAATTTGTACAAGTTGATGCTGAGGTAAAGCAGCAGGTGCTACCAATCGAGATTGCCAATGATTTTCAGGTAGAGGTAGGAGCGGGTGATAACATTGATGCGGTGCGTCAGCAATGGTTAAACACACCGTTTAACCTCACCCAAGGCAACTTAATCCGCGTGGGGTTACTCACGCTTGCGCCAAATCAATATCAACTGGTGGTGGTACTACATCATATTATTGCTGATGGTGGTTCATTACAGATTTTAGTGGGAGAATTTGCCGCGCTGTATAGCCAATTGCTTAGCGCTGAAATTGCACCGGGAGATTTATCGAGTCAGCTGGCTCAATCAGCGCTACCGGCACTGAATATTGCCTATGGTGATTATGCTAAATGGCAAAAAGACTGGATGACGGCCGGTGAGCTTGAGCGTCAGTTAGCGTATTGGCAGCAAAAGCTCGGTGACGAACAACCGGTGTTACAACTTAAGGTGGATAATGGTTTAGCTCAACACTCAGAGCACGGCAATGCTCGCGGTGCCTCACACGCTTGGCAATTACCACAGAGCTTAACGCAGCAGCTAGGTACTTTTGCCACCAGCCATCAGGTTTCTCAGTACATGGTATTGCTGACGGCATTTCAGGTATTGCTACAGCGCTATACCGGGATGGAGCAGATCCGTGTCGGTACGCCAATCGCGAATCGACAACGGGCTGAAGTCGCCAATTTGGTCGGCTTATTCGTCAACACCCAAGTGCAGGATAACCGCTTTGACAGCCGCACTTCATTGCAACAGGTTTTAGCACAGGTAAAGGCTTCCACACTTGGAGCACAAGAATATCAAGATTTACCTTTTGAGCAATTGGTTGAAGCTTTGCAACCTGAGCGAAGTAGCGAAGTGCATCCGTTATTTCAGATATTGTTTAACTATCAGTTTGGTGATTTAAGCCAGTTACAACAGTTGCCAGGGCTCAAAGTGGGTGAATTGCCTGCAACCACAGGAGAAGTTCAGTTTGAGTTGGTATTAGATGCTCATGAAAACCGAGCGGGCGCTTGCTTTTTAACTTTTACTTACGATCAAAAGGCCATCTCCACGCAACGCATTGTTCGCATGAGTCAGCACTTTGAGCGGGTGCTTGCTGCCTTGCTCACTGAGCCGACTATGGCCCTTGGTGACATTAACTTGCTAGACGATAGTGAAACGCAGCAATGGCAGCGTTGGGGGTTAAATCCACAACTAGAAGACACCACCCCAGTGCAACAAAAGTTTAGCCGTTTGGCTCACACCCAGCCAGATGCAGTGGCAGCGGTATTTGCAGATTTAACCTTGAGCTATAAACAACTGGATGAACGTTCAAATCAGCTTGCGCAGCACCTTCAAAGCCTAAATATTGGTCGCGAAGATAGAGTCGGTGTGGCGCTACAGCGCAGTATGGATACGGTAGTGACGTTGTTAAGCGTGTTAAAAACTGGCGCAGCCTTTGTGCCTATGGACCAAGATTATCCGCCAGAGCGACTGGCTTACATCGCAGAAAATAGTCAACTCACAGCCATTATCACTCACCCTGACGCACAGTCGAAATTAACCGAGGTGCTGAAAGATACGCAGATCACACACCATTTGGCTTCTTTGCCTGTCGTCAACTTAGCACAATTGCCTTGGCAAACGTTGTCAGCCCAGCCGCTTGACGTGGCTATTCATCCCGAGCAATTGGCTTATATGATTTATACTTCGGGCTCAACGGGTCGCCCGAAAGGGGCTGCGATCAGCCATCGTGCACTGAGTAACTGCATGGCATGGATGGCAAGACAATATTCTCCACAACCTGAGGAAGCGGTATTGCACAAAGCCGCTTTTGGGTTTGACGTGTCTTGCTGGGAGATTTTCTTCCCTCTGAGTGAAGGGATGTCGGTGGTGGTTGCAAAACCTGGTGACCAACGCGATCCGCTCGAACTGAAGCGACTTATCCAACAACAAAGCGTTGCAATAACCTCGTTTCCTCCTGCTTTATTACAGGCCTTTATCGAGCTACCTGATGTGGCCGAATGCACCTCGCTGCGGCATATCATGTGTGGTGGTGAAGCCGTACCTGCTGAGTTATTCCGTGACACATACAAGGCACTGCCTGATGTTGTGATGAACAACTTGTATGGGCCAACAGAAACCACAATTCATGTAACCCACTGGCCTTTTATTAACGACAATAGAAGCTTAGCGCCTATTGGCCGAGGTATTTCACAAACCCATACCTATATTTTAGATGCCAGTTTAAACCCAGTGCCTGAGGGCGTTACTGGTGAGTTATACATAGGAGGCATCCAGCTGGCCAGAGGGTATTTTGCCCGACCAGATTTAACTGCCGAACGTTTTGTTGCAGACAGCGTGTTAGGTAATGGCCAAAGGATGTACCGCACTGGTGATTTGGCGCGCTGGAATCAAAACGGTGAGATTGAATACCTAGGTCGTAGCGATGATCAAGTACAGATCAGAGGGTTTAGAATAGAGCTGGGTGAAATTGCTGAGCAGTTAAGACGCTTACCTCAAGTGCGCGAAGCCAAAGTATTAGTGAAACACTTGGCGACCGGCGATAAATTGGTCGCTTATGTTACCGGTAATATTCAAGATGAGCAGCAATTAGCTCAAGCACTTGGTGAAAATGTACCGGATTATATGGTGCCCAATGCGTTTGTGGTGTTAGATAAAATGCCACTGACAGCCAATGGTAAAGTTGATAGCAAAGCTTTGCCTGAGCCACAATGGGCCAAAGCGCAGGAATACAGCGCACCGATAGGTGAGGCTGAAACCATGACTGCACACCTATGGGCAGATTTACTCGGCCTTGAGCGAGTGGGCAGGGATGACAACTTCTTTTCGTTAGGTGGCCACTCACTGTTGGCGATTAAGCTGGTGGAGCGTGCACGCCAAGCTGGTTGGCAAGCACAAGTGAAAACCTTATTTAGTCAGCCAGTGCTCAAACACTTCGCGGCTGCCCTTACGCCATACCGCCAAGATGCAGCACCAGAAACCGCATGGTCAGGGATTGCGACGGATACCGCTGTTATCACCAGTGAAATGCTGCCATTGGTCAGGCTGGATAATGATCAGATAGCTAAAGTCGTCGAGCAAGTAGATGGGGGCGTACAAAATGTCCAAGATATTTATCCGCTGGCGCCGCTGCAGTCGGGAATTTTATTCCACCATACTTTGCAAGAAAAAGGCGACGCTTACATTACGCCTAACCTATTACGTTTTGAAAGCCGCGCGCAGCTAAGTGCATTTGTTGATGCGCTTAACCTTGTTATTGCCCGCCATGATATTCTGCGTACAGCCATTTTTTGGCAGGGTTTGCCAGAGCCTGTGCAAGTCGTGCAGCGTCAGGCCAAAGTAGAAATCAAGTGGTTAGATTGTGCCTGTGACGCGCCACTAGCTGTTGATGAGGCAGGCTTAACGGCAGCAGCAAGACGCTTAAATGAGGCCGTAGATCCAACTCACTTTAGGCTAAACACACAGTGTGCGCCTTTAATTGCCGCCATTGCTATTGCCGAAGTGCAAGACGAGACCTGCTGGTTGCAATTGCCGAGTCATCATTTAGTGATGGATCACACTAGCTTAGAAGTACTCGTTGAAGAAGTGCAGATGATTTTAGCGGGTAATGCAGCGCTACTGCCAGAGCCTGTACCATTTAGACGTTTTGTGGCGCTAGCGCAGCAAAATCCAGAGGCCGAAGCGGAGCAAAATACCTTCTTTAGTGAATTATTAGGGGACATAGAAACGCCAACTGCGCCATTTGGATTGTTAGATATTAAGGGGACAGGTGAGGACATTCTAACCCACGAAACTGCCGTACCTGAGACACTGGCCGCCCAAGTGCGCCACCTTGCCATAAAGCAAAACACCAGTGCTGCTGCGGTATTCCACCTAGCTTGGGCGATGGTGCTACAAAAGCTGACCGGACTAAATGATCCGGTATTTGGCACGGTGATGTTTGGCCGCTCACAAGGTGGAGAAGGCGCCGATAGGGCTGTTGGCATGTTTATCAATACATTGCCGATCCGTTTTCGATTGCGCCAAGCAGATCTTAAATCAGGATTGCAACAAGCGCAGCAACTGTTAACTGCGCTTATTAGCCATGAAAGTGCGAGCTTATCCAAAGCACAATCTTGCAGCAGCGTAGCGAAAGGAACGCCGTTGTTTTCGACGCTGTTGAATTATCGTTATAGCCCAAATGCGCACAAACATGGTGATTCGAAAAAGCTCTATGTTACCGATGATGGCTGGCAAGTGTTTGGCGGTGAGGAACGCACCAATTACCCTATTGGAGTTTCTATTGACGATGCTGGAGATGGCTTTAACATCGTAGCGCAAACACTACCGAGTGTTGAACCTGCGCAGTTGTGTGGCTATTTACTGAATGTTTTGACTCAGCTTGTCGCAGAGCCGGAACTAAAGCCGCTAGGTGATTGGCAAGCGTTGACTGACAATGCGTGGCAAACTCAGCGCTTGTGGAGTGAAAACCCCATCAAAGAGAACACCCAGCAAGCGGTCTACCGCTTATTTGAAGCACAGGTGAAAAAACAGCCTGACGCTATCGCCGTGACATTTAAAAACAATCATGTGAGTTACGCTGAGCTTAACCAACAAGCAAACCAGCTGGCGCATTATCTACAATCACAAGGTGTGGGTATAGAAAGCCGAGTCGCTGTGGGCATGTGGCGTAGTGTTGAAACCGTGATAAGTCTGTTGGCAATCATGAAAGTGGGGGCCTCGTACGTACCACTAGATTTAGATTATCCAGCAGAGCGTCTGCAATATATTGTGGCGTCAAGTGGCGTACAGTTGCTATTGACTCATGCTGAAGGGGTAGATGCACTGCCGCCATTCCCTGAGCAGATCATGCAGTGTGTATGGCAACAGATAGACTTAGCGCCATACAGCCAAGATAATCTCATTGTCGATGCTCACCCTGAGCAGCTAGCTTATGTGATTTATACCTCCGGCTCGACGGGACGACCGAAAGGCGTGGCTATTAGTCACCGCTCACTGGTTAGCTGTATGCAGTGGATGCAGCGCGAGTATCAACTTACACGGGAAGATGCGGTGTTACATAAGGCGCCGTTTGGCTTTGATGTCTCTTGTTGGGAGCTATTTTTCCCACTGAGTCAAGGCGGCCGCATTGTGGTATCTGAACCCGGAGATCATAAAGATCCAGACAAGCTAATTGCACTTATCAAGGCGCAACAAGTTACAACCGCAAGCTTTGTACCTACGATGCTACAAGCCTTTATTGAGCAAACAAACCCCAGTGAAGAGAACTATTTACGTAACATTATGGTAGGAGGAGAGGCTGCGCCACCGGAACTTCGTCAACGCATGTTCGCCGCGTTGCCAGATGCCAAGGTACATAATTTATATGGACCAACAGAAACCACAATTCATGTGACCAACTGGGAGTTTACGCAAGCGCCACGAACCACAATTCCAATCGGTCGTGCTATCTCAAACACCAGCTGTTATGTACTCGATGAATACTTGACGCCAGTTCCTCAAGGGGTAGTAGGTGAGCTCTATTTAGGCGGAGTAGGGTTGAGCCGAGGTTATCTTAACCGTCCTGACTTAACCGCAGAGCGATTTATTGCCGATCCGATATCTGCATCAGGTGGTCGCCTTTACCGTACCGGTGATTTGGTGCGTTGGAATAAAGAAGGGCTGATTGAATACATGGGTCGACTCGACCACCAAGTTAAGATCCGAGGCCTGCGTATTGAGCTTGAAGAAATTGAAGCTCAGCTTGCAAGTATTAGCGGTATTCAAAAAGCTGTTGTATTGGCAAAGCCTTCGCCGTCAGGCGACCGTTTAGTTGGCTATGTGCAGTCTCAACAAGTACAGTCAAGTGATGAGCTAAAAAGCATCTTAGCCAAAGTCTTACCCGACTATATGGTGCCAAACAGCATTATGAGTCTTGAACGCTTACCACTTAGCCCGAATGGTAAAATTGACCGCGACGCTTTACCGGAACCGGTTTGGCAAGATAGCGGAGAGTTTGTTGCGCCAATAAACGATATGGAGCAAAGTGTGGCGCAAGTCTGGTCTGAGGTTTTAGGTATCAATAATATCAGTCGTTTTGCTAATTTCTTTACGCTTGGCGGCGATTCTATCGCGTGTCTAAAAGTGGTGTCATTGATGCGCCAACGTGGTTTTGAAATGGCGGTAAAACACATGTTTGAAACTGCGGATCTGAGCCAGTTAGCCTTGCAGTTAACTGAGTTGCAAGGCACTACAGGCTCCGGAAATACACTTTGTAGCGAGCCTATTATCGCACTGAATCAAAAATCAGCCGCTGCAAGTGCGCTATTTTGCTTACATGATGGTTTTGGTAAAGTGTTGGACTACACCACTTTGGCAAGGCATCTCGATGGCAAGCGCACAGTGTACGGGCTGACCTATCAGCCTGATCCCTTAACTGGGCAAGCTGCTGATTTATCTGCGCTGGTGGCATCACATCTGAGCGAAATTCGCAAAGTGCAAGCTCATGGACCTTACCGTTTATGTGGTTGGTCTTTAGGTGGCGTATTGGCGCACGCTATTGCCGCTGAATTAGAACAACAAGGTGAGCAAGTAGAGCAGCTGCTTTTACTTGACCCTTACTCGCCACCTCATGCAAGTGCACAGCGCTCAACACTGGCAGAGCAAATAGGCCCACTGATGCAGCTACAAACCTTCTTTAGCTTATTACTGAGCGAAGAAAGTGGGTTTGCCTTGATGCAAGACGTTGAAATACAAAGTACGCTGGCTGAATGCTCTGCTCAACAGCTGATATCAAGTGATGACATTCAAAGGTTGATGAAACAAGTGTTTGAGCACCCAAGGACGGAGTTTATGACGGGTTACGGACAGTTAACGGCTCAAGACTTATACCATTTATATCTGGCCTTCCAGCCGTTATTCTTGGCTGCTGTCAATATTGAGACGCTACCTGTTTACACCGGTAAGGCCGAACTGTTTTGGATGAAAGGTCGAGAGCAAGCGCATAAAGCATGGTGGTACGAATGGTTGAATAGCCAAAGTGTTTCGTCTCACGACTTGGATGTTGGGCATTTCGCGGTGGTTAAAGAGCGCACCGTATTAGAACGTGTCTAGCGAAGTTTAAAGTTAAAGTATAAAGCGGCTATAAGTCGCTTTATTTTTATCTTTAGGTTTGTCTTTGGAAATAATACCAATTGAATTAATTCTTCAATCAATTTGAAGGGTGAAATATCATATTAGCTTCGTTAAAAATTTCTCATTTAGAACAACTAAATAGCAAAATTTTTGCCTTGCTACTAAAGCTATTTCCCCGCTTCAAAATAGCTCATTTACTTAATACAATTGGTATAAAAACGGCGCTGAGTAGCGCCGTTTTTGTGAGAGTTAACTCTAGTTGCTAGCACTTACCATTGGTAAGTTGCAGTTAATGCGATGTTTCGGCGACTGCCATAAGAGCATGAGGTCGCGCCACATGAAGCGATAACCTTTTTGTCAGTTAGGTTACGTACGTTCAGTGCAAAGCGCCATTGTGCCAGATCGTAACTTGCCATGGCATCAAACAGGGTGTAACCCTCAACGGTTTTAGGTGCTTTTTCACCAGTACCTTTGTTACTTCCTGTGTAACGTGCACCTAAACCTACAGTGAAGTTGTCGGTAAGTTGATAGTCACTCCAGATATTAAACTGATGCTTTGAAACGGCTTTATCCTGTTTGCCCACTTCGTCAGCAAGTCTTGGATCTAGACCACTTTCAGTGACATCCGCTTTTGGAATATAAGCGTAAGAAGCGGTTAAGTTCATTTTTTCAGTTGGTTGCACAAAGGCATCAAACTCTAAACCGCGCACAACGACGGCACCGGTTTGTTTGTAGCCAGCAGGTTCGGTTGTCCATACCCACTGAGTGAAGTCACTACGTTCAATCTCAAATACCGCTGCACTATAGCTTGAAGTTGAGTCCTTTGGTTGATAGCGCACACCGGTTTCGTATTGTTTACCTGTTTCAGGTGAGAAAGGGCGAGCGGTAGCAGGGTCAACATTGGTCGTCGGTGCAAAAGATTCAGAGTAGCTAAAATAAGGAGCTAAGCCGTTATCAGCTAAATAAACAACACCTGCGCGAGCACTAAATTCTCTGTCTGTACGCACTGATGTCGGGTCTACTTGGCCTTCTAGCGTCTCATTTTTTAGTTTTGCTTCATCCCAACGACCAGCCAAAGAAACGATGATCTTCTCATTAATTTTGATTTGGTCTTGGATATAAATACCAAACTGCTCTAGCTTGGAAATACCCTTGATGTTAGGTTCAGGCTGGATCACACTTGAGCCGTAAGTCGGGTTAAATATATCAAGATCAGCTAACACACCGCCGTAGCGCGCTCTCACTTCAATCTCAGTATCTTGATAATCGGCACCAATGAGTAAGGTATGCTCTACGTTACCGTGTGAAAATTGACCGATCAAATGCGTGTCGATAGTGGTGCCGCTGACTTCCTCTTTACTTGATAGTGGAGTACGGGCTAAGTAACGGAAGTTTTCAGGGTCATTTGGGTTATCAGCATTTTTTTGCGCCCATTTACCCCAAATGATGCCATAGTCAACGTCAAATTCCGCATAGCGTGCGTGTTGCTTGATTTGCCAGCTGTCATTGAAATGATACTCGCCTTTATAACCTACTACCCACTGTTCTTGGTTGTAGCGGTTGAAATCAGGCTCACCAATCAATGTTGAAAACGGGATTTGGCCGTTAGGGTTCGGTAAAATAGTACCTGTTGTTGGGTAGGCGTGCCAAGCAGCGCCAGACTCAATGTCGTAATACTGTGAGTAAAAGGTGATTTTCCCTTGGCTACTTGGTTGCCAAGTCATTGATAGGGCTAAGTAGTCGCGATCGTTTTCTAGTGGATCGGTACTCAAATCAGACTTTTTGGTTAAGCCTGTCACGCGATATAAATACTCGCTATCGTCGTCAATTGGACCTGACATATCAACGGCTAGTTGTTTGAGGCTGTTATTGCCAAGCTTGATCTGCAGCTCATTTTGCGAAAATGGCGTTGGCATTTTACTAACTAGGTTAACGACGCCACCTGGGCCATTTTGACCATATAATACTGAAGAGGGGCCTTTAAGAATTTCTATACGCTCCATACCGTAGCTTTCGGTCTGCCATAAACCCCAGTTACCACTGTTACGGATCTGTAGACCATCTTGGTAGAAACCAGGTGCATAAGCATCAAAGCCACGAATGTATAACCAATCGTATTGTGGTAAGTCACCCCAAGGTGCGGTATTTACACCTGCGGTATATGATAATGCTTCTGTCACACGCGTTGCGCCGATGGCTTCAATTTTGTCTGCGGTGACAACATTGATGGTTTGTGGCACCTCAATTATTGCAACATCGATTTTTGAGCCAGTTGCACTGCGGCGTGCATTGTAACCTTCAACCGGACCTGTTGCCGTTTCTTGGTCGGCATCAGCATTGACGGTAACCGCTTTTAGTTTGCTTGGCGAGTTACCTTCAGCATGTGCAGTTGATACCAGTGTTAAACCTAAAATGGCGGCAGCAATGGGTGATAGGGTTAACAATGGGGTTGAGCGTTGTTGTTTCACAAAGACTCCTTATTATTTTTGAGAAGCAGATTTATTTATGAGGTGATTGAGCAGAGCTTTTCTCAATCACCCGTTTTAGTTCGAGGCTAGTCCACTAGCGCCGTGTTATCAGTAACTTGAGGCGTTGATGTTTGTTTTAGTTGTTTAAGTACCTCACCAATTTCTTGGCTACGGACTGCCAAAATTGATAACAAGGTATCGCTCAGTCCATGGGAACTTTCGCATGCGCCTTGCAAGAAAATATTCGGTTTAAAGTCTTCCGTGCTTTGAATGCGGTAGTCGCGTCCTACGGTAAAGTCACCTAAGTATTTCGATAAAGGCGCCAATAGCGTTTTGTGCTGATCACGTACATAGCCTGTTGCTAGCACTACCGCATCGTAGGTACATACTTTAGTGTCGCCAGTTTTGCGGTTTGTGAGAGTTAAATGAATACCGTTTTCGTCCGCATCAACCGCCGCGACCTCTGTGCTTGAAAGGAAGCGATGACGATAGTGACTGCGTACTTTTTGTTCGTAAAATACACCATAAATTTGTTCGATAAGTGGTAAGTCAGGACAGGCGTAGTTGGTCTGGCGGTATTCTTTTAAGAAGGCTTCGCGCTCGATATCGGATTTAGAGAAAACCTTATCAGTATATTCTGCGTTGAAAATTTCATTTACAAATGGACTGTCGTCCGATGGCTTAATAGAGTTTGCACGAATAACAAAGTCGACTTGGTTATCATCTGCGCGGCCGTGTAAATCCATAAATATTTCGGCGGCACTTTGACCTGCGCCAATTACGGCAATTTTCTTAGCTGTGTTATTTGCTTCAATAGCGACTTTGTAATCATTACTGTGGAATACGCGAGTGTCGCCTGCCAGCTTTCTAAATTGTTTTGGTATATATCCACCGCCACCAATGCTTACGACTAGGTTATCTGTTTCGACGACTTTTTCACTGCCATCAACACCTCTAGAGTGCACTTGTAGTGCAACAACTTGCTCGTTTTCTATAATCGGTTGGACATCAAATACGGTTTCGCCATAGCTGGTTTGATCTTTAAAATGTGAAGCCGCCCAGGCTAAGTAGTCGTTAAATTCATGCCGGCTTGGGAAAAATGTCTGCAGGTTGATAAAGTCTGCTAAGCGGTTTTTTTGGTGCAAATAGTTAATAAACGTAAATTCACTTTTAGGATTACGAATAGTGACCAGATCTTTCAAAAAGGAAATTTGCATGTGGGTGTTTTCGAGCATCATATTTTTATGCCATGAAAACTCTGGCTGACGTTCCATAAACAAGGCATGGTTAGCCCAATCCGTTAGACCTTGCTCGCGAAGTGCGATTGCTAGTGCAATATTAGAAGGTCCGAAGCCAATACCTACTAATGAAAAGCGAGATGTGTTGTTCATACTTAATCCTCACAGTTACGGTCAGCTACTGCTATTGTCCTAGGGCCTGCTGAGCGTCAAGACCGACAGGGCGCTATTAATACCAATTAGTCTTAATACTTGCTCAATTTGAAGGAGCAAACCTGACGCTAACTGCGTTAAGAATTTCTCATTTAGAACAACTAAATAGAAAAACCTTCGCCTTGTTATCGACAAAATTTTCTCGCCTCAAAATAGTTCACTTAATTAAGCAAATTGGTATGACTATCAGAAGCTCAACTAAAATTATGTTTTGGATTAGACGAGTGAGAATTTAATTTATTTAAATATTTATGAAATTAATTCGTATTTAAACTGTCTAACGAGATCCTTCGTCGTTTAGTGCTTAATCTCTGCCCGTTGCACTGTGTTAAAAAAGCTAAGTTCTGTCTATTTATCTATCTTCATAGCGCTATAACAAGGCGACACCCCGCTTAGCGCTATCTTGGTTTTTATTACTTGGTTTGCGTCACAAAGTTCAGTGAGTTAACGCCCGATTGTTGCGCCAGTGCCATAACCTCGACTATTTTTTCATAGGGAACTTTGGCAGCTCCTTGTAATTGGATCGGAGGCTGCGGTGATTGTGCGGCAACTTCCACTAAACGTTGTTGAAGTTGCGCGAGCGTAATGGCTTGCTGTTGCCATTGAATATCACCATTTGCTTGTACTATCAAAGAGACGCTGTCTGGCAATATCTCTGCGCTGGTTTCTTGCAAGGCTGCTTTGGGCAGCTCCACTTCAATAGACTGAGTGATCACAGGCATGGTGATAATAAAAATGATCAGCAATACCAACATCACATCCACAAGTGGTGTCATGTTTATTTCAGCCATGACCTCTTCGTCATCTTCAAACCCCTGACCAAACGCCATTATTTGCCTCCTACGGTCTTAAATACTGGGCGCTTTGCGTTTGCACTTGGTGCAGAGCCCATCAGTAAGAATGCATGTAATTCGTGAGCAAAGTGATTCAGGCGGTTCACGACGCGTTTGTTGCCCCGGGTGAGTGCGTTGTAACCCAATACCGCAGGGATAGCGACGGCAAGGCCAAAAGCGGTCATAATTAATGCTTCACCTACAGGACCTGCCACTTTGTCGATACTTGCTTGGCCACTAACGCCAATGCTGATCAGGGCATGGTAAATACCCCATACCGTGCCAAACAAGCCGATAAAGGGCGCGGTGGCACCAATGGAAGCAAGTATCGCTAAGTTACTCTGTAGTTCCGATTTACTTTCGTCAATAGAAGTCCGTAAGCTGGCTGTTAACCATTCAGCGATAGGTAAATTACCATGCAAATCTTCTTTGTGTTGTTCATGATGTGCCTTGGCATGCATGCCTTCGTTGACCAGTGAACTAAAGGGCGTTGCTTGGCCCGTTGGAGTTTCGAGTAATAAAATACCTGACTGCACATCTTGTGCGTGCCAAAACTGCTTGGAGCCAACAAGTGGCTGTTTTAATTTATAAAGCTTAATGCCTTTGATTAATATGACGCACCAAGTTGCGATTGACATAAACAGCAAACTAAACGCTACTGCTTTAATGACGATATCGCTTTGTGCCCACATGGCGGCGATTCCGTATGGGTTCTCCATGACTGTTCCTTATTTAATTTAATGCAAAATTGACAGGCTGTAGGTACCAATAACCGATCGCTTGTCCGTCTTGAGTTGCCGGTTGGTATTGCCAGTGTTTTACAGTTGCTTTTGCAGACTGATCTAGGCGACCGTGGCCACTCGACTCATGTATTTCTATCTCAGAGACGCTGCCGTCCGCTTCAATATAAATTTTTAATAATACTGTCCCTTGTTCTTTAAATTTACGGGATAATCTTGGGTAAATAGGTGCCGGATTGTTTAATGCATTAGCGTCACTCATGTGCGGCAATACAAGTCCTGGCGGTAAACTCGGATCCTGAGAAGTGGTGGCCGCCTCAGCTGTGTTACTAACATTTTTTTGTTCTGGTTGGACTGGGGAGCTGACTGGAGCATGTTCTAGAACAGGCTCAGGCTCTACAACAGGCTCAGGCTCTACAACAGGCTCAGGCTCTACAACAGGCTCAGGCTCTACTACAGGCTCAGGCTCTACTACAGGCTCAGGCTCTACTACAGGCTCAGGCTCTACTACAGGTTCAGGCTCTACAGCAGGTTCAGGCTCTACAGCAGGCTCAGGCTCTACAGCAGGCTCAGGCTCTACAGCAGGCTCAGGCTCTACAACAGGTTCAGGCTCTACAACAGGTTCAGATTGCTGAACTGTGCTTTCCTTTGTTTGCGCTGGTAAGTTGATAAACTTGCCCTTAATACTTGAGTGCTGAGAAGATATTTCTATTGGCTCAGGTGTTGAGGTAGTTGTCCACGCAAAAGCAATGCCTCCGATATGAATAGCAATAACAAGGAAACATGAACTTAAGGACGCGACGTCAGGGGATTGCAGTCGCAAAGCTTTTGTGTGTGAGGTAGGCACAACTACGTACATCCGTTACTAATTTAAATGCAAATCGTTATTACTTTATTTTGTTTGTTACAAAAATACAAGAACCACATACTCAATTGTATGGGTATTTTGCGCATGAGTTAGGCAAGTTCAGTCATATCGTTTGCGATAAAACAGAATAAATATCGTAGAAAAATCGCTCTGCGATTGAGTATCTTGGCAAGATAAGCGAAAATAGACGATTAACTGATATTCATAGCCTGAGTAGGGCAGAAAACAGTCCTCTGTACTGTACTCAAAATAAGAGAAGATTTTAACCGATGTCAAACGCTTCAATTCCTCAGGAAGTCTCAAAAAGACGGACTTTCGCGATTATTTCGCACCCGGATGCGGGTAAAACCACCATCACCGAAAAAGTACTTTTATTCGGAAAGGCGTTACAAAAAGCCGGTACGGTTAAAGGCCGTGGCTCAAACCAACACGCCAAATCTGACTGGATGGAAATGGAAAAAGAGCGTGGTATCTCGGTAACAACTTCTGTGATGCAGTTTCCATACAATGATGCCTTAGTAAACTTACTAGATACTCCGGGACACGAAGACTTCTCTGAAGATACTTATCGTACGCTCACCGCTGTTGACTCGTGCTTGATGGTAATCGATGCAGCAAAAGGTGTAGAAGACCGTACTCGTAAATTAATGGAAGTAACGCGCTTACGTGACACGCCAATTGTTACCTTTATGAACAAATTGGACCGTGATATTCGTGACCCAATGGAGCTACTTGATGAAGTAGAAACCGAGCTGAACATCATGTGTGCGCCGGTGACTTGGCCAATTGGCTGTGGTAAAGAATTTAAAGGTGTTTATCACATTCACCGTGATGAAACGATTTTGTACCAAACTGGTCAAGGTCATACGATCCAAGACAAACGCGTGATCAAAGGGCTAGATAACAGCGAGCTTGACGCCGCCGTGGGTGAAAGCCTTGCGGAACAACTTCGAGAAGAGCTTGAGTTAGTTATGGGTGCCTCGCACGAGTTTGACCGTGAATTGTTTTTAACTGGCGAATTAACTCCTGTATTCTTTGGTACGGCACTTGGTAACTTCGGTGTTGACCACATGCTTGACGGATTAACCGAGTGGGCGCCAACGCCACTGCCGCGTCAAACTGATGAGCGTGAAGTAAAAGCCGATGAAGAAAAGTTCTCTGGTTTCGTGTTTAAAATCCAAGCAAACATGGATCCAAAACACCGCGACCGTATCGCCTTTATGCGTATTGTATCTGGTAAATATAGCCAGGGCATGAAGATGAACCACGTGCGCCTTGGTAAACAAGTCAGTATCGCAGATGCAGTAACCTTTATGGCGGGTGACCGTGAGCGTGCTCAAGAAGCGTTCGCGGGTGATATTATCGGTCTACATAACCACGGTACTATTCAAATTGGTGATACCTTCACACAAGGTGAAACGCTTAAATTTAGTGGTATTCCAAACTTTGCGCCTGAGCTATTCCGTCGCATTCGCCTAAGAGATCCACTGAAGCAAAAACAGCTCCTTAAAGGGTTGGTACAGCTTTCTGAAGAAGGTGCAGTACAGGTATTTAGACCACTTATCAATAACGACCTGATTGTAGGTGCGGTTGGGGTGCTACAGTTTGATGTGGTTGTGGCACGTTTAAAGTCTGAATACAACGTTGATGCAATTTACGAGAGCGTAACGGTTCAAACCGCGCGTTGGGTAAGCTGTGATGACGAGAAGAAAATGGCAGAGTTCCGCCGCAAGTGCGAGCAAAACTTGGCACTAGATGGTGGTGATAACCTAACTTATATCGCACCAAGCCGCGTAAACCTGAACCTATCGATGGAACGTTACCCTGACGTGAAGTTCCATGAAACTCGTGAACACTAATCGCTGCGCATTAAAGGAAAACAGATGAACATCAAAAGTATTTTAATTGAAAAAGCCAATGCTGCGATGCAAGCGGCTGGTATCCCTGAAGGTACAAACCCTGCGGTAACACAAAGCACGCGTCCACAGTTTGGTGACTATCAAATTAACGGTGCGATGGGGGCTGCTAAAGCACTAAAAACTAACCCAAGAGAGCTTGCGCAGAAGATCATCGATAATCTAGACGTTGCCGAACTTGCTGAAAAAACAGAAATCGCAGGCCCTGGTTTTATTAATATTCACCTCAAGCCTGAGTTTTTAGCCACAAGCCTAGAAGCGGCAAATAATGATGCCAAACTAGGTGTTGCTGAACATGCTACACCTGACAAAGTTGTGGTCGACTTTTCTTCGCCAAACCTTGCTAAAGAGATGCACGTAGGTCACCTGCGCTCAACTATTATTGGTGATGCCGTAGTGCGTGCCCTTGAGTTCCGTGGTGACACTGTTATTCGCCAAAACCATATGGGTGACTGGGGTACCCAGTTTGGTATGTTGATAGCACACCTTGAAGATTTGCTGAATCAAGGTGTTGACCTTGAAAACGTCGCCCTTGCGGATCTTGAAAGCTTTTATCGTGATGCCAAAAAGCGCTTTGACGACGAAGCTGGTTTTGCCGATAAAGCCCGTGATTACGTAGTAAAACTACAAGGCGGTGATGCGCATTGTAAGAAGCTATGGGAAATGTTTATCGACACCTCAGTTAAACATTCTGAAGAAGTATACGGTAAACTAAACGTGACGCTTACGCGTGATGATATCATGGCAGAAAGTGCTTACAACGACCGTCTTACTGGCGTGATTGAGCTGCTAAAAGAGAAAGGCATTGCGGTTGAAGATCAGGGCGCTCAAGTTGTATTTCTTGACGAATTGGCAAATAAAGACGGTGAACCTTCCGTATTTATCGTGCAAAAATCAGGTGGTGGTTTCTTATATTCGACGACTGATTTAGCAGCCTGTGATTACCGCTCAAATGAGCTAGATGTTGATCGTATCCTAATTTTTGTTGATGCGCGTCAGGGCTTACATTTCAACCAAGTTGAGATCACAGCACGTAAAGCGGGTCTTTTAAAAGACAAAACTAGCTACGAGCCAAGCCTGTTCGGTACAATGATGGGTAACGACGGCAAACCGTTTAAAACTCGTACTGGCGGTACGGTGAAGTTATCAGACTTACTTGATGAAGCGGTGAGTCGTGCGACAGAAAAGCTTGCTGATAGAGCCTCTGACCTATCTGATGAAGCACGCCAAGAAATAGCACGTAAAGTGGGTATTGGTGCGGTGAAGTACGCCGATCTGTCAAAACACAGAACCAGTGATTATATCTTTAACTGGGATACGATGCTGAGTTTTGAAGGAGCCACAGCGCCATATTTGCAGTACGCCTATACTCGTGTTCGTAGTATTTTCCGTAAGGCAAACATGGATAGCGCCAGCCTAACTGGTTGCATTCAAATTCAAGCACCGCAGGAAAAGGCACTTGCACTTAAACTGCTGCAACTTGAAGAAGTACTTGATCTGATGATCAGCGAAGCAACGCCACACGTATTATGTAGTTATTTATATGAGCTCGCGAGCTTGTATATGACATTCTATGAAGCGTGCCCAATTTTGAAAGATGATGTAGCAGCAGACGTCCGTGAAAGTCGTCTAGTGTTATGTAATCTGGTTGCTAACTCACTGAAAACCGGCCTAGATTTGCTTGGTATTGAAGTGATGGAGCAAATGTAAGTTCGTTTTAACTTGCATTAAGGTATACTAAAAGCCGCTTTATAGCGGCTTTTTTTGTTAAGGAAATTGTGATGAAACTTGAAGACATTCGCAGAGAATATACCAAAGACGGTTTACGTCGTGAGATGCTAAAAGACACACCCGTTGCGCAGTTTGAAACCTGGTTGCAGCAGGCGATTGATGCCAAGTTTACTGACCCAACTGCGATGGTTGTTGCTACGGTTGACGAGCATGGTCAGCCGTCTCAACGCATTGTTTTACTCAAGCATGTAGACGAGGACGGTTTTGTCTTCTTTACCAATACCGGTTCACGCAAAGCGCAAGAATTAAAGCAAAACAACAAGATATGCTTACACTTTCCATGGCATGAAATTGAGCGTCAGGTTATCGTGTACGGTGAAGCTATTCCGTTACCAACCAGTCGTGTTGCCAAGTATTTCTTATCACGACCAAAAGAAAGTCAGCTTGCAGCGTGGGCGTCTCAGCAATCGCGCCCTGTGTCATCTCGCCAAGCCTTGATGCAAACCTTTAGTAGCATGAAAGACAAGTTCGCTAAAGGCGAAATCCCACTACCTGATTTTTGGGGCGGTTATTGCGTGGAACCGACTAAAGTTGAGTTTTGGCAAGGTGGAGAACACCGTCTTCACGATCGCTTTATGTATGTCAAGCAAGCCGACGGCAGTTGGGAAATTGAGCGGCTCAATCCATAAATTCGCCTTTATAGATAGTCACTGTCACCTCGACTTTAACGAGTTGGCAGATGACTTAGCTACGCATATTAAAGCTGCCCACAGCAATGGTGTTGAACGCTTCGTGGTGCCCGGCGTTACCCTTAAGCAGTCTCTTGAGCTTATTGAGTTTCAAGCACATCATCCTCAATGTGAAATCGCCGCGGGGTTACATCCTTATTTTATTGGCGAACATCGGGACGACGATATGACTGCGTTGGTCGAGCATGTCATACACAATCGTACCCAACTGTGTGCGATAGGAGAGTGCGGCATTGATACAACCTGTGATGCGCTTGAACGGCAAATTGCACTGTTTGAAGCGCATATTGCACTGAGTAATCAAGTAAAGCTTCCGCTAATCGTCCATCACCGTAAAAGTCATCATTTAATTGCCGCTGCGTTTAAACGTGTTAAACCACGGTATGGTGGGGTGATCCACGCCTTTTCAGGTTCAAAACAGCAGGCTGAATATTATATCGGTCAGGGTTTTAAGCTCGGAGTAGGTGGCACAATCACCTACCCAAGAGGCGAGAAAACAGCGCAGGTAATATCACAGTTGCCGCTTGAAAGTCTTGTATTGGAAACCGATGCGCCGTCGATGCCGTTACATGGTTATCAAGGGAAGCCGAACTCTCCCAAGCGAGTCGTCCAAGTATTTGACAGGCTTTGTGAATATCGAAGCGAAACACCAAGCGAGCTTGTCTCAGCGCTCTATCGAAATACCACACAGTTGTTTGGCTTGAGCTAAATTGATGATGTCGAGATAAATCTCGACCTACGAGTCAATATCATAAATGGGATATAAACTCATACCTACCAGCAATAGATAACCCATGTAGGAGCCGGTTCACCCGGCGATCTTTTGGTATTTATTAAAGCTTCTATACATCTCATAGCTTGGAAGAATGATTTATACGTTAGTTGGTTATTCACCTTTTATTAATGTTTAAGAGCTTAATTTAAAACCTTCAATATTTCTCAAGGAATAGAAAAATGAATGATGAAACGAAAGTAAAAAATGCCATTAATGCATTTTATAAAGGTGCAGGTTTAAATTTATCTTTCAAAGGCAGCGTAAACGAAAATGTGGCACAGGTTTTTGGAGAGATGATCCAAGCAACTAAAAGTTGTACGACGGCTCTAAATTGGGTTCCTGAGCCGACAGGAGGCAAGGCAACTATCAAATGGATAGTAAAGAACTTTGCACAAAGCATTGTAAAGCAACTTAGCTCAGAACAATCTCTTACCTGTGCAAAAGAAGTTGTCAGAAATTACAGAACGAAAATGGAATTAGCTGCATTAGGGATTTAGTTATGTTTAAAATAATTTTACTTGCCGCGTTAATGTTCACCTCGAACTTGGTAATTGCGTCACAAAAAGTGAACCCTTTTCCAAGTTTATCTTGTAGTAATAAAGTCCATATCAGAGTTGTCGATATTGTTTATTGTGTAGATAGCACGACACTATCAAAAATTAACTTTTTAGGGCTAAGTAACCAAACTGCGGTTGTAACTAGCCAAGATCAAAATGAGTTGGCAATTGCGTTAAACCCACCGGAAATCTCACTTGGTGATATGCATAAAAAGTTGAATATGAGCGTAAACGAATTTTTTCATGTCCTGTATCATTCAGATCCTAAAGTAAAAAATATTAAAAAGCTTCGCTCGGCTTTTGACATAGACGAAAAAAATCCGATGAGTGTGTACCAAAACGGCGATATTTTTGCTTTTGTCGTTATGGGAGAAAATCAAGACTACGATAGGGTTTACATTAATAAAAAGGGAAGCGATGTTATCTATCAGATAAGTGGCGAGTTTAACCAACCTCAGTTAAACCGTATTCTCTCCTCGCTTATTTTGGATTTGTAGCATAGCTGTTCACCTTATAAAGTGGAAGCCGGTTCACCCGGCGGTTTTTACGCAGTTACCGCGATATAAAACCATACTTACCAGCAATAGAAAAGAAGGTGTAGGAGCCGGTTCACCCGGCGATCTTTACGCAGTTACCCCGATATAAAACCATACCTACCAGCAATAGAAAAACAGGTGTAGGAGCCGGTTCACCCGGCGATCTTTACGCAGTTACCCCGATATAAAACCATACTTACCAGCAATAGAAAAATAGGTGTAGGAGCCGATTCACCCGGCGATCTTTACGCAGTTACCGCGATATAAAACCATACTTACCAGCAATAGAAAAATAGGTGTAGGAGCCGGTTCACCCGGCGATCTTTACGCAGTTACCGCGATATAAAACCATACTTACCAGCAATAGAAAAGCAGGTGTAGGAGCCGGTTTACCCGGCGATCTTTATGCTTTTCTGGCATAGCATTAAAGCTACTTAAGCCAATTGCTGATTAATAATTGAGATCATCTCATCAGCGTATTGGTGAATAAAAAAGTGCCCACCGGCAAATTCGGTAAGCTGATATGGCTGTGTCGTTAGCTCCTGCCAAGCTGCAATATGCTCATCTACTATCTCGTCATCGCTGCCATGAAATACATGAATGGGAAGCGGTAAGGCACGTTGCTCTGCGACATAGGTATCTGCGATTTTAAAATCCGCGCGTAGCAAAGGGATAAGTAGCTCCATCAATTCTTTGCTTTCGAGCACTTCTTTTGGCGTGCCATTTAAGTCACGAAGCTCAGCGATAAATTCATCGTGTGGCAAAGCATGCAAGATACGTTTACCGGACTTGCAATGTGGCGCGCGGCTTGCGGATGCGAATATTTTTTGAGGCGTTGGCAAGTTTTCTAGGAGTAATTGAGAAGCCAAAGCGTAAGAAATACGACTGCCCAAGCTGTGACCAAAAAATGCAAATGGCTTGCTGGTAAGATAGTCACGGTAAAACATCAGCTCTTCAATTACATCGGACATGTTATCTATGGCTGGCTCTACGAGACGGGCGCCACGCCCAGGAAGCTGAACAAAAACGAGTTCAATATTGTCATTTGCTTTTTCGATCCAAGATGAAAATATAGTGGGAGAGCCACCAGCATATGGGAAGCAAAATAACCTAAGTTCGGCATTTGGATTTGGTTTTGGGGTAACAAAAAGCTTGCTGTTCATATCCTTTGTCATTAATTCTTATTTTATGTTGGTTGTTATATTATCAATTTATTTACACAGCTAACAGCGTTAGCCTTGTTCTAATTTATTACTACTTTTGTCTGGCGCTGGTAGCATTTTTACTTTCTTGCGAATTTTACGTTTTACTTCCCAGCGTTTTAATGCCCGTCCTATTTGCCACGTGAACACCATTGTGATCACTAGCATCAGCAAAACGACTCGTCCAAGTTCGTGGAAATGCGAGTGGCTTTGTGACATGGCAGCTTCTGTTAAATAGACCATATTGACGAACCCAAGAGGCTGTCCGGTGGGCGTATAAACGGGTTCAGAAATAATACTCTTGGTTTTACTGAGTCCCGGTAAGGTTTGAGGTAGCTGCTGATAATCCGTGGGTGAGGAATTTCCGTCGCTCCCCACAACAAAGCGCCCTTGATAATCATAAATCGCAACTTGAAGTACAAAGTCATCGCCAGCGAGGTGATTTGCCAGAGCGCTCAGCCTTGGCGTATCACTACGAGAAAGAGGCAATGCCACATTTTTTGCGAGCTGCTTGGTGAGGCTTCTTGCAGTAAGATCTGCACCGTTATGGAGCAAGCGATGAGATTCAAAACTGGTATTAAACGCAAGCCATGTCACCATGATCAGGCAAGCCGCAGCAATACATAAACGAAATAATCTGCGTCCTCTGGTCGAGTTTAACACTTCTAATACATGTAAATTTTTCATATTTATCGCATATTGCCCGTTTTTGCTAAGGTCCAGTGCTGACAGCTTAGCGCAATCATGTTAAAAATCGGCTTAACGCTATCAAGGAGCAACTTATGTCGTCAATCATTCAATTCGCTAATAGTGAACTAAACACACCAATTCAGGAATACATGGCGCTAGCGCGCTGGTATAGCTACCAAGGTAACACAAGCCTCACTCAAGTAAATCAACTACCTGAGACGACGACTCAATCAATATGCTTTTTTGGCCCAAATATAGAATTACAACACCTTGTAGAAGTTGCTAAATTTCTTCGAACATTTGCTATCGAGCAGGCTTATTTTACGGCATATCAACCTCATGAACAGCTCCCCGTTGCTTTAGGTATTCGCTTTAATGCATCGCAATTGCCGAGTAAGGCTGAGGTAAGAAATTTTGCCAAAAGCATTAATGCGCAAGGTGCGGTGATAACACAAGCACCTACTCTAGAAGAGCCGGGGCTACTTGTGATGGACATGGACTCCACCGCAATTCAAATTGAATGTATTGACGAAATTGCTCGATTGGCCGACCGATATGACGAAGTGGCTTCTGTCACCGCACAGGCGATGGCGGGTGCACTCTCTTTTTCTGAAAGCCTACATCGCCGCGTTGCGTCACTCTCTGGCGTACCGTTATCACAAATTCAATCATTAAAAGAAAACTTACCGCTAATGCCCGGCATAGAACTGTTGTGTCAGGCGCTCAAGCAGCATCACTGGCACCTTGCCATCGCTTCGGGTGGCTTTACATGGTTTGCAGAATCATTGATTGAGCCACTCCAACTAGACGCTGTATTTGCTAATACTCTAGAGGTGGAAAATGAGCAGCTTACCGGCAAAGTGCTAGGTGATATCGTAGATGCCGATAAAAAGGCGGCAGTGCTAGGTCAACTTGCAACCCAGTATGCGATCCCAATAACTCAAACCGTTGCCATTGGTGATGGCGCAAATGACTTAGTGATGATGGCAAAAGCCCAACTAGGTGTGGCGATCCATGGCAAGCCAAAAGTGGTAGAAAATGCCGACGCGGCGGTTTGTGAAGGGTCTTTGCTACAACTGTTATATTTGCTAAGTGTGCCGAAATAATATGCGCGATGAGACGTACCATGGCAGGTGATTTCTTCAGTTACTCGAGACTATGAGTTAAGTCCGCCCGCGTTTCTGGCAGGCTTCGAGGCCCATCCATGGGTCACGAACTACTTTTCTTTGATGCCCAAAGAATCGTTGCGTAAAAGAAAGGGCTGTTCCTCTTTACCCGAAAATCATACTTCTCGGCAGGTGAACTGCCTCCCACAAAACTATTTGCACCGTGAGTTAGGAGGCTATGCTGATAGTTTATTTTAGCTGTTACAAACAACTTACTTGCTGAAATCGTAGAAGATCTTACAAGCAACTTTATTCCCCCTCCATCACACCCGAAAAGCATAAGCCGATATGCAATGTGCCGACAGGATGTCGGCCAAGTCTTGTCAGGTATCATGGACGTGCCTTACAAGACGGTTGCGATACCAATTGTATTAGGTAAATGAGCCATTTGAAGCGGAGAAATAGCTTTAGTAGCTAGGCAAAAATTTTGCTATTTAGTTGCTCTAAATGAGAAATTTTTAACGACGCTAATATGGTATTTCACCCTTCAAATTGATTGGAGACTTAGTGCAATTGGTATTATATATCGGCTTAAGGTTTGAGGACTAAGTGTGATGATGGGGGCGACGTTTTCTTGGTTCGTTCTTTTTCGTCGTTTAAAAAGAATGAACGAGGAGCGCATGGATGCGTTTTGATACGAACCATGGAGGGTAAGGCTAATATGTCCTCCCGACAGGTTTCGACGCCCATCCATGGGCTACGACTTACTTTTCTTTGATGCCCAAAGAACAAGTAAGCAAAAGAAAGGGCACTCCCAACATCACACTGACTCCTCAAGTAAATTGCCAATATGGACGTCACCGCGGTGCAAGGCTATCCCTAGCCTTGTTGCAGCTTTCCATACATCCATGCGTTGAAATGACGCATTGGCAATTTACTTTCGGGTATGGTGAGGGAGAACAACTGGGCTGACGTGCTTAAAGGAGCACCACCAACAGAACTAAATGTGAATATCAATGCCATATATGAAGAAAATAGTAAAAGACTGGTTGTATTATACTGTTGATTGAAAAGGAAGTTTCAAATACAGCAGGAGGGTAATGATATTATGAATGACATTTGTGAGGCCATAGCAAGTTACTTAGTTCAACAGACGCGAACTGGTTGGGTAAAGATTATTGCTGAAGTAGAGTTTTTCGAGGATGCTGCAGAATTCGACATTACCTGCCAATATTCAGATAACACCATAGAAGATCTTGATAGTGGATTTCAGTTATTTATGAAGTTTAAAGCACTTTACAGAATAACAACTGAAAATTCAGAAAATAAGTGGAATAAAGCAAAGTGTACAATAAATCAAAGCGGTGAATTCAATATTGATTTTGAATGGGATCAAGCGCAAGCAGATGAAATAGAACGTTTATCATAGACTCAGGGCGGGAGCCGAAGTGAAAGCATACTTTGCTAACTACCGTTAAGCAAAGATAAGCTCCGCACTGAGCCTAAATAGGGTAGTTTACTGCGCGAGTATGGCGCTGGAGAGCTTTCAAGGACATGGTATAGTAAGAGTACTGGCAGAGATGAAAGCGCATTTTGCAAAGGACATGATACATAATTTTTTAGGGAATTTTAATGAATTTAACTGACTTAGAAGCAATAACAGAGCAGGCGATAAGAGGGTGCTTTGCCCAATTGAAATCAAGACAACCAGAGAGCAAACTGATAGCGTTTGGATTGTACTGCGATTCAAACTGTTCAAGTTTGGCTCCATCTGCTAACTCTAATGAACACTTAAATTCGTTAATTGAAGAAGATCCCCAAGACTCTACTTATTATAAATGGTCTCCAAGAGAGTGGGCTTTTGAAGGAGAAGGCTCCGAATACTTTCAAGAAATTTCCGAACAGATGACGGAAAACCTGAATAAAGCAGTATCCGCTACATTGCTCAATCAACATAAACTTGATGTTGCACGAATGGCCGTAAATGCTTTAAAAAGGGTTAAAGATTCCGGGTTTTTCAACGAGCTAGGTATAAGACCTATTATTGCTTTTAGCATTATTGATTTCGAAGACTCGGCTACAGAAAAAAGCTGGATAAAGAATCTCAATACAGAGATTGAATTTTTGGAATTTGAAAGATGGATAAATCAGTTGTAGAGCCAAGCTCCGAACTCAGTTCATAACTGCACATGCTTAAACATAAAGAGGTAGGGGGATTATTGCGTTATCTAACCAATTACCCCATAAGCAATAGCACCTGTTTAAGTCTTTTAGAAGCGTTAGGTTCTGATGCAAAACTAAATATGAGCTTACTATAGGCATAAGTAGATGAGCGAATACTTTGAAGAATTTTATAACTTTGGTGGTTTTGGGCCTGCGATTAAAGAGAGCAAGCCGATAGATGAAGATATAGAAGCATATAGAGGCTTATTGCCTGATAACTTGCTAGAGTATTGGCAGAAGTACGGCTTTTGCGGATGGGGAGAGGGGCGGCTATGGATAGTAAACCCTGCTGATTATCAAGGTGTTTTAGGCTCATGGCTGAAAGGGACTAGATTTGAACAAATGCAAAGAAATGGCTTGGATGACTTCTCCGTTATAGCCATTGACGCTTTTGGAGAGATGTATATTTGGGGAAAGAACTCGGGTAATAGCCTATCGATAACAAGCTGTTATGGTATGATTTTTCCAACCTTTAACGAGCATGAGTTTATTGAAGATGGAGATGAACTAACTTTAGATTTATTTTTTGCAAACAAAGTTAGCTCCGAAATTGATCTAAAAGATCACCATGAACAACCTCTTTTTGAATGTGCTTTAGAGAAGTTAGGTCCTCTTGAAAATGGAGAAATCTATGGCTTTGTTCCGGCTCTTAACCTTGGTGGTGAGCCAAAGCTTGAGAATCTCCAAAAAGTAAAAGCCACGGAGCACTTGGCTTTCTTAGCCGATCTTGGAGAGAAGCGTGTTATGGCTGATATCTTTGCGCTATCTAACGGGTTGTTCCACAATCAGTAACGTCCTTTTAGGTGCTGTAATAAGCTTGAACCCATCAGAAGGCAGAAAATTTAAAGCACCCACCCTTGTATTTGCGCTGTCACTAATGCGATATAAAGCAAAACATAGCAAAATAAACCCTTAAGCTTAAACCTGAATGGCGGCAGATATCGTTGAGAGTAAGTGCAATTAATGAATTAGGTAAGCTGTTCAAGAGCAGCAAGTAGAAGGAAATATCAGTGTTTGATGAATTGGTTATAGTAGTTATACGCTATCAGAGCAAAATTCGCTGGTTTAAGGGAGAGCGAGAGCTATGGATATTGGATTTGGTAAAACTAAGAGACACTTTTATAGAAAATGGATATCAAGTTCCAGAGCTCGACGAGTCGGATAGATTTGGCCTCCATATTTTAGATGAAAGTAATGTTGAGACTTTTCTGGATAAAATTCAGGATAATGAACTAAGTTGTAGCGAACTAAGTACAAGGTTTGCATCTAGGTTTCCATCAGCTAGCTCTTGGTGGGATGTGGCTGATTTATTTCCTATGATGTTTATCAACTTTGATGCTAAAAGTGTAGCTGCATTTTATTATGAGGGCGTGCAAATGGAAAAGTACATACCACAACATTGGAACGGTGAATTTATAGATTTTGCAAATGAGTATCCGGAAAATACTTTTCCTGATGATGACAAGTTCTGGGTCATACGCGATTCTGACTTACTTAAAGTTCTAAATGAGCGAGCTAGTAAGCAGTGATATCATTCGAAGGCTGTACCGGCTGATTTTGCGCAGAATAGTCGTGTAATACATCTAGGGTGAAGTCTTTTATCAAATAGTTAGGATCACCAGCTCAACTCATAACTGCTTAGCGCTTTGGGTGCCCGAGTTAAGTGAAAATGCAAACATCGTTTCACTACCTTCAAATCATATGCTAAAGAAAACATTGAAGTGAGTGACGTGTTGAGGCAGGTAAATCGTGGTTTGGTTTCTGTGCTACCAAGACCAAGCTCTGCGGAAAACATCACATACTTTAAGCGTTAAATTATAATTTAAGAAGGTAACCCCAAAATGAGCGAGATCGCTGAGCCCTTAAGGTCAATATTAAGAGACTATTGCCATGTTGAGGCTTACGATCCTGATATATTAAGAGTGGATATAGGTCGCGGGGAATCTTACCCTTATGACGGTGACTTGGTAAAATCCCAACTTCGAGAGGCGATAGACTTAAATCTGATTTCACTAACAGAGTATGAAGAACTAACTGACGAAGACTTTGACTCGGTTGAAGACCTCCATAAATGGCTAGAAGAGATATATTTAGAGTTGTTGTAAGTGCTTTTAATGTCCCTATTTTGAGAAAATAGATGTGTATGTCTGTGTAATTTCACATGGATAGAGCAAGCCCACTGAAACATAGATTGTGGGTCTGATAAAAGCAGCACATGGATGCACTTTGATATTAAATAGGGAGAGTTATTGCCATGCGCCGTTTTGAATTTGGCGAGGCGTGCTACGCCATCCCTCAAATTGTGACTCGACGTTTTCATTAAAGTTACGAAAGAGCTGTTCGATGTTTTGTGCAGGTACAATATTGCACGGATTGCTGCTTTCTTGTCGTAAATACTCGAAAAAAGCGTTGCTGTTGTGCTCGACCATAAATCCCGTAAATAGGTAACTATTGGCATATAAGGTGGTACTTTGCATGGTTTGCCACTGATTTTCGCTATTGAATAGGGTGTTAATATCAAGCTTGGCAAAGCGGGATTTCAAAATCCCTTCTTTTGTCAACCAGTCTTCATCAGAGAGGTAAATCGAAAATTGACCCGTATCGGTAATTCTTAGGTGCTCAAAATACTCGGCTAAGCCTTCTGTTACCCAGCGAGGGGTTACGCCGAAATAGTAAAAAACTAGGGCATGCACGGACTCATGGATAAGTGTTCTTAGCGTTTCTTCCTCAGTGCGACTGCCATTAATAAAGCCCTGATTTTGAAACAAGAAGTACATGCCTAAAGTACCGGCTGGCTCTGCATCGCGAGAGAGAATTAACTCATTGTAGTCAGTATCATTGGCGGTAATATGCATGTTCAATTGTATGGGAGATAAGGCTTTTTTATGCGCTAATTGGTTAAAAAAGTGCTTAAACATCATATACACCACGTTGAGAGCTTGCTGCGCCTGATACTCAACATAAGGGCTCACGGGTTCACCCGTTAGATTAAGTTTAAAATTCTCAATGTCGTTGAATTGTGTTTGCAAGGAAAATACCTCGCGCTTTAGTGCTCCGCAGGTAGGTGTTGAGATACCACTGAACATATTAACAATATCACTGTGTCCGTTTAGGCTATAAAAGGTTTTGTCTGGTACTTCAGATAGGTGTTGTCTTGTTATTTTTGGCGGTGCAACCGTTGGGGGCTGAGCGATATCAGGATGACTTAAGTGTGTTTCTGTATGGGTTTCAAGCTGTATGCCGAATTCAGTCAATAAAGGTTTGATAGACCTCATCGAGTTTGCTGCGGCACTTGGATAGATAAAATAAAGTGCAAACAATATCAGTGTGATGATAAATAGTAGGACAAAGATCCGCCAAACCAAAGTGATATCCTTGTGTAATACCTGTCCGGAGACTTTGGTTATACTCGATTATCGGTAAGTTTGGCAATGGGTAATTTGATTATCTACTTATTCCCAAACCGTTAAATAACAGTCAGTTTAGTGTGTCATAAAGTGTATTGCTTGCTTTATGTATCATTCTTTTTTCTACAACAATGTACCCATAACTTAATTCGTTGCCTATACTTTTTGAAAAAATAACAGAGTATGCAGATGAAAGTGGTTTGGCCGTTAGTTTTGCTGTGTTGTGCGAGTACGAGCGCACTCGAGGCTCAGGTGAATATTACGACGGGGCAATGGCCGCCGTACTTAGATCAAACAAAACAAGATCAAGGTTGTGTGGCTGTGGTGATCAGAGATGTCTTTGCGCTCTCTGATATTAAAGTTCGGTTTTTATTTATGCCTTGGGAGCGTGCTTATCAAGAAGGTATGAAGGCGGCTTACATTGGTAGCGCCTATTGGTATTATAGTGAGCAAAGGAGTAAAGACTATATTTATACACAATATCCACTTACCGAAGAAACAGCACGTTTTTATCATCATCGAGATCTAGCATTTACCTATACGAGTTACGCAGATCTTAAGCCATTTAGGTTGTTGCTCAATCAAGGATTAACTTATCCGCCCTCTATGCTAGAGGCGATAGAGACGCTTGAAATCAAAACCTCATACGCCACGTATACCAGTAAAAATGTGGCACTGATCCTACGAAACCGTGCAGATATAATGGTTATGGATGAAAAGTCGGCGAAATCCTATCAGCAGGAGCTGCCAGCTCAAGAAGCCCAGTTATTAGTGGCGCAAGCGGTCCCGGCTTTTATTCAAAAAGGCTATTTGCTTATTAATAAGCATCACAGTGAATATGTCGAACTGTATAATGAAGGGCTTAAAAAGCTGTGGGGGGATGAAGACTATGTTGCTCAATATCGTGCTCGCTGCTCTCGTGTGTTTACCGATTGATTGCTTTTTGGCTTTGCTAAAACCAAATAATGTCCTGATTCGTTGCAAAATCATTCATAAGTGAGAACCCAAATTCGGTTTTAATATTTTTCATAGCCTGTTGCCTATTTTAACGATATATCAAGCATAAAGAATGTTATTACACGTAAAGCCTAATGGTGTATTCAGTGGTTTTTAAAGCATGCTTTGCAGCCAACAACCGTAAAGGCTATCTTGAATCTCATTGGCTGCTTTAGATTAAGACTTGCCTATCCAAAGCGCCTTTCTGATAGTTTTATTTAGAGTTAAATAGAATATTACCATCTGGTCTGACCATTTAAATCACCTTTTAAATTTTGCTAATTCTTGGTTAAAGTTTATGCACTTCAACTGTTGTTTTTACACTCAGCTATTTATTGAATTGGGCTGAATTTTGACAGTTGTCATGGATTTTGATAACGTATTGTGCAAATTTGGTATGACCAATTTACCTATGAAGTTAATTCTTACCAAATTGATTAAAATAAGTCAGCAGTCTGGCTAGGTCACATCATAAAAAATTGGCGTTATTTCAATGTCTTTAAAGATTAAAGCAGCAAAACTATCGGACGTAATACTAGAACAGCTTGAGAATATGATCCTCGAGGGCTCGTTATTACCGGGTGAAAAGTTGCCGCCTGAGCGTGAGCTAGCTAAGCAATTTGAAGTGTCGCGTCCATCACTACGTGAGGCTATCCAGAAATTGGAAGCAAAGGGGCTTGTAACCCGTCGTCAAGGTGGTGGTACGTATGTTAAGAATCAGCTCGAAGAGGGGCTAACTGATCCATTATTCGACTTGATCAGTAAACACCCTGAATCTCAGTTCGATTTACTTGAGTTCCGTCATGCACTAGAGGGCATTGCAGCCTACTATGCGGCGCTCAGGGGCACAGAGAATGACTTTGCAAAGGTACAACAAAGCTTTGACAACATAGCACAGATAGGTGATGACCTGATGCAAAAGGCAAGGGCAATTAATGCTTTTCACTTTGCCGTTGCAGAAGCGTCGCACAACGTCGTCCTGCTTCATCTTGTAAAAGGGATGCAGTCATTGCTTGAGCAAAACGTGCTGCAAAACTTAACCGTCTTGGTGCAAAAATCAGACGTCAGTGAGCAGCTCGGTGAGCACAGAAAGTTGTTATTAGATGCGGTGATCAATGGTAATCCTGAACAAGCAAGACTTGCTAGTAACGCCCACTTAGCCTTTATCGAAGAAGCGTTATTAGAAGCCGGTAAAGAGCGTTCGCGAATAGAGCGCTCACTGCGTAGAACAAAACAGCAGTAATCGGGCTTGATTCAGTAAGAATTGGCACAAATAGAATAAATTCGTATTTTAAACATAAGGAACACTCCATATGTCTGAAGTCAATAAAATTGACGTAGACGCGCTAGAAACCCAAGAATGGTTACAGGCGCTTGAGTCGGTCGTAAAAGAAGAAGGCGTAGAGCGCGCTCAGTTCTTGTTAGAGCAAGTATTAGAGCAAGCGCGTCTTGATGGCGTAGATATGCCAACAGGCACTACGACTAACTATGTCAACACTATCCCAGCAGATCAAGAACCTGCGTATCCAGGGGATGTGAACCTTGAGCGTCGTATTCGCTCTATCATCCGTTGGAATGCGATCATGATCGTACTTCGTGCGTCGAAGAAAGATCTTGAGCTGGGCGGGCATATGGCCTCTTACCAGTCGTCAGCTGCATTCTATGAAATGTGTTTCAACCACTTCTTCCGTGCACCAAACGAGAAGGACGGTGGTGACTTAGTATATTACCAAGGCCACATTTCTCCGGGTATTTATGCTCGTGCGTTTGTCGAAGGCCGCCTAAGCGCTGAACAGCTAGACAACTTCCGTCAGGAAGTAGACGGTAACGGTATTTCTTCATACCCACACCCTAAATTAATGCCTGAATTCTGGCAGTTCCCAACGGTTTCTATGGGTCTAGGTCCAATCGCGTCTATCTATCAAGCGCGCTTCCTTAAATACCTAGATGGCCGTGGACTAAAAGACACCTCTGAGCAACGCGTTTATGCCTTCCTTGGTGATGGTGAAATGGACGAGCCAGAATCACGTGGTGCAATTTCATTCGCTGCCCGTGAAAAGCTAGACAATCTATGCTATCTAATCAACTGTAACCTACAGCGTCTTGACGGCCCAGTAATGGGTAACGGTAAGATCATTCAGGAGCTAGAAGGCCTATTTAAAGGTGCTGGTTGGAACGTGATCAAAGTGGTTTGGGGTTCTGGTTGGGACAAACTACTGGCTAAAGACACCACAGGTAAATTACTACAACTGATGAACGAAACAGTTGATGGCGATTACCAAACTTACAAATCAAAAGATGGTGCGTTCGTACGCGAGCACTTCTTTGGTCGTTACCCAGAAACTGCAGCATTGGTTGCTGATATGACTGACGAAGAAATCTTTGCGTTGAAGCGCGGTGGTCACGAGCCGTCTAAACTATTCGCGGCGTTTAAAGCGGCGCAAGACACCAAAGGTCGTCCAACAGTTATCTTAGCTAAAACGGTAAAAGGTTACGGCATGGGTGCTGCGGCTGAAGGTAAGAACATTGCTCACCAAGTTAAGAAAATGGACATGACGCACGTAGCGCATCTACGTTCACGTCTAGGTCTAGATGACTTAGTGTCTGACGAGCAATTACAAGACCTACCATACTTAACGCTAGAAGAGGGCTCAAAAGAGCACGAGTATTTACATGCTCGCCGTAACGCCCTTCATGGTTACACGCCTAAGCGTTTGCCTAATTTCACAGAAACGTTAACGCTACCAGAGTTAGATGCATTCAAACCGCTTCTAGAAGAGCAAAAGCGTGATATTTCTACAACGATGGCATATGTTCGTGCATTAAACATCTTACTAAAAGATAAGAGCATCGGTAAAAATATCGTACCTATTATTGCTGACGAAGCACGTACTTTTGGTATGGAAGGTTTATTCCGTCAAATCGGTATTTATAACCCACATGGCCAAAACTACAAGCCTGAAGACCGCGATATTGTTTCTTACTACAAAGAAGCAACCTCTGGTCAGGTACTACAAGAAGGTATCAATGAGCTAGGTGCAATGTCTTCATGGGTGGCTGCGGCAACCTCATACAGCACCAACGATTTGCCAATGATCCCGTTCTATATCTACTACTCAATGTTTGGTTTCCAACGTGTAGGTGATATGGCGTGGATGGCGGGCGATCAACAAGCGCGCGGCTTCTTACTTGGTGCAACCGCTGGTCGTACAACGCTAAATGGTGAAGGTCTACAGCACGAAGACGGTCACTCGCACATTCAAGCAGGTACGGTGCCTAACTGTATTTCTTACGACCCAACGTTTGCATTTGAAGTAGCGGTTATTTTGCAAGATGGTATCCGTCGTATGTACGGTCCAGAGCAAGAGAACGTTTTCTACTACCTAACGCTCATGAACGAAAACTACCATCAACCTGCAATGCCAGAAGGCGCTGAAGAAGGTATTCGTAAGGGTATTTACAAGCTTGAAAGCTACACTGGCGACAAAGCACAGGTTCAGTTAATGGGCTCTGGTACTATCTTGAACGAAGTACGTAAAGCGGCGCAAATTCTAAGCGACGACTACGGTATCGGTTCTGATGTATTCTCTGTAACGTCATTCAACGAGCTTGCTCGTGACGGTCAAGATGCTGAGCGCTTTAACATGCTAAATCCAGAAGCAGAGCAAAAAGTACCTTATATCACGAGTGTGCTTGGTGATGCGCCAGCAATTGCAGCTACCGATTACATGAAAAACTATGCTGATCAAGTACGTGCATTTATGCCGAGCGCATCTTACAAAGTACTTGGCACAGACGGCTACGGTCGTTCAGACAGCCGTGAAAACCTACGTCGTCACTTTGAAGTGAACGCAGGTTACGTAGTAGTTGCTGCACTTGGTGAGCTAGTTAAGCAAGGCAAGATTGAAAAATCAGCTGTGACTGACGCTATCAAAAAATTTGATATCGACACCACCAAAACTAACCCACTTTACGCATAAGAGGACGAGTAATGGCAATCGAAATTCATGTTCCAGATATTGGTGCCGATGAGGTTGAAGTAACCGAGATCCTAGTAAGCGTAGGTGACACGGTTGCAGAAGAGCAATCGCTTATCACGGTTGAAGGCGACAAAGCATCAATGGAAGTACCTGCCTCTGTGGCAGGTACGGTGAAAGAAATCAAAATAGCCGAAGGCGATAAAGTCTCGACTGGCTCTTTGATTATGGTTTTTGAAGCCGCAGGTGAAGAAGCACCGGCAGAGCAACCAGCAGAAGAAGCTAAGCCAGAAGCAAACGCTTCAGGTCAGACAGAAGTGAAAGAAGTTCACGTACCAGATATTGGTGGCGATGAAGTTGAAGTCACAGAAATCTTAGTGGCAGCTGGTGATGTTGTTGAAGAAGAGCAATCGCTTATCACGGTTGAAGGCGACAAGGCTTCAATGGAAGTACCTGCGCCATTTGCTGGTACTATCAAAGAGGTGAAAATCAACGCGGGTGACAAAGTGTCAACGGGTTCATTGATCTTCACTTTTGAAGTTGCAGGTAGCGGTGATGCGCCAGCAGCTTCTGAAGCGCAAGCACCAGCACAGGAACAAGCGCCAGCAGCATCAGCTGAAAAAGAAGTACACGTACCAGATATCGGTGGTGACGAAGTTGAAGTCACTGAAATCATGGTTGCTGTAGGCGATAGCGTTGAAGAAGAGCAATCGCTTATCACGGTTGAAGGCGACAAAGCCTCAATGGAAGTGCCAGCACCGTTCGCAGGTACGATTAAAGCCATCAAAGTCAATGCTGGCGATAAAGTATCAACGGGTTCTTTAATCTTCGTATTCGAAGTGAAAGGCGCGGCACCTGCACCTCAGGCAGCAGCTAAAGCTGAAGAAAAGCCAGCGCAATCAGCGGCTCCAGCGGCGAAATCTGAAGCACCAAAAGCTTCTGCACAAAAAGATGATTTTGTGGCCAATGATCAATATGCCCACGCATCACCTGTGGTACGTCGTCTAGCGCGTGAGTTTGGGGTTAACCTAGCTCGCGTTAAAGGTACAGGTCGTAAGAACCGTGTACTAAAAGAAGACGTACAAAACTACGTGAAAGAGCTGGTTAAGCAAGTTGAGTCTGGTCAAGTCGCAAAAGGCGGCAACACCGGTGGCGGTGAACTTGGTCTTATTCCTTGGCCAAAAGTAGACTTCAGCAAGTTTGGTGAAGTTGAAGAGAAGAAGCTTTCTCGCATCAATAAGCTATCAGGTGCAAACCTTCACCGTAACTGGGTACAAATCCCACATGTTACGCAGTTTGACGAAGCCGATATCACTGAGCTTGAAGCGTTCCGTAAAGAACAGAATGTGCTTGCTGAGAAGAAGAAAATGGGTGTGAAGATCACGCCATTAGTATTCGTGATGAAAGCCGCTGCAAAAGCACTTGAAGACTTCCCAACGTTTAACTCTTCACTATCTGAAGATGGTGAGAGCTTAATTCTGAAGAAGTATGTTCATATCGGTATCGCAGTTGATACACCAAATGGTCTTGTAGTTCCTGTTGTTCGCGACGTGAATAAAAAAGGCATCATTGAGTTATCACGCGAATTGATGGAAATCTCTAAGAAAGCACGTGATGGTAAGCTGACATCTTCTGACATGCAGGGTGGCTGCTTCACTATTTCAAGCCTTGGCGGGATCGGCGGTACGGCGTTTACGCCAATCGTTAACGCCCCTGAAGTGGCGATTCTTGGTGTGTCTAAGTCAGACTTCAAACCGAAATGGAATGGTAAAGAGTTTGAGCCGCGCCTAATGGTGCCGCTAAGCTGTTCATACGACCATCGTGTCATTGACGGCGCACTAGCAGCTCGCTTTACTGTGACACTTGCAAACTACCTAAGCGATATTCGCCAGTTAGTAATGTAAGAATAGAAACCGCATCACTTAGGTGATGCGGTTTTCTTGTATTTTGTTGTTCCGCTTGATATTTAGGCGGGACAATAGAGAGTGTGAATGATACACTTTCGAGCAATAATAACTCTCTCTGCCCTGTGCCCCGAATCGGGTGTTTGGCAGGCACTTTGGGTCGGCTACTCTCGACGAGTAAACCCGTTCAAATAACAGTTAAGGTAATAACATGAGCAACGAAATCAAAACTCAAGTTGTTGTACTAGGCGGTGGTCCTGGTGGTTACTCTGCGGCATTCCGTGCAGCAGACTTAGGTTTAGACGTTACACTAATCGAATCTCGCGACACGCTAGGTGGTGTGTGCTTGAACGTTGGTTGTATCCCTTCAAAAGCCCTTCTTCACGTTGCAAAAGTAATCGACGATGCAGCTGAAATGGCTTCTCACGGTGTTTCTTTCGGTGCTCCACAAATCGACCTAGACAAAATCCGTTCATGGAAAGAGTCTGTAATTGGTCAGCTAACTGGCGGCCTTAGCGGTATGGCTAAGATGCGTAAAGTTACTGTAGTTAACGGCTACGGTAAGTTCACAGGTTCTAACACCATTGCGGTTGAAGGTGCTGATGGCGCGAAGACGGTAACTTTCGATAATGCAATCATTGCAGCAGGTTCTCAGCCTGTAAGCTTACCTTTCATTCCTGAAGATGATCGTATCATTGATTCGACTGGTGCACTTGAGCTTAAAGACGTACCTGAAAAGCTACTTGTACTAGGTGGTGGTATCATTGGTCTTGAAATGGGTACTGTTTACCGTTCACTAGGTTCAGCAATTGACGTAGTTGAGTTTGCTGATCAACTAGTACCTGCGGCTGACAAAGACGTTATCAAGATTTACCAAAAGTACGTTAAGGACAAGTTTAACGTGATGCTTTCTACTAAAGTGGTTGCTGTTGAAGCGAAAGAAGACGGTATCTACGTATCTTTCGAAGGCAAGCAAGCACCAGAAGGCCAAGTTCGTTATGACAAAGTACTAGTTGCTGTTGGTCGTACACCAAATGGTAAGCTAATCGACGCTGACAAAGCGGGCGTAAATGTTGATGAGCGTGGCTTTATCAGCACTGACAAGCAAATGAAAACCAACGTTGATCACATCTTCGCTATCGGTGACATCGTAGGTCAACCTATGCTTGCACACAAAGCGGTTCACGAAGGTCACGTTGCTGCTGAAGTTATCTCTGGTAAGAAGCACTACTTCGATCCTAAGTGTATTCCATCAATTGCATACACAGATCCAGAAATCGCTTGGGTTGGTGTGACTGAGAAAGAAGCAAAAGAGCAAGGTCTAAGCATTGAAACTGCGGTATTCCCGTGGGCGGCTTCTGGTCGTGCGATTGCTTCTGCACGTACTGAAGGTTCAACTAAGCTTATCTTTGATAAAGAGTCAGGCCGTGTGATCGGTGGTGCTATGGTTGGTATCAACGCTGGTGAAATGCTTGGTGAAATCGGCCTAGCAGTAGAGATGGGTGCTGATGGTGAAGACCTAGCGCTTACTATCCACGCTCACCCAACGCTGAACGAGTCAATTGGTCTAGCTGCTGAAATCTTCGAAGGTTCAATTACTGACCTTCCAAACAAAAAAGCCGTGAAGAAAAAGTAAGTTTTTCTAAGCTTTTCAAAAACCCAGCCTCGCGCTGGGTTTTTTGTTTTTGGGGCCCAAGGTTGTAACTCGCTCCTTATAACCTTGGCAGACTAGTTTCTAACCAGTATGCTTAGACAAGGGGCAAAGGTGTTGAGTATACATGGAACAAATTGAGATATTTGAGATCCCAAGTCCGTGTAAGGGGATCTGTCAGGTAAATAATCGCGGCTATTGTAAAGGTTGTTATCGTAGTCGAGAGGAGCGTTTTGAGTGGAATAATCTTAGTAACGAGCAAAAACGTAGAGTTATTGCGTTGTGTCAACAGCGTTACAAACGGTACTTGCAACGTAAATCAAAAGCGGATCAAGCTGATGATCAAACAGCAGAGAACTTTAAATTTGATATTTAGCTCTAAGCATTTCTATTATTCCTTCATGCTCAAACTCTTCTAGTTTTGCTTTGATAAGTGGGATTAAATGCTCATAGCGTTTATGCACAAAATGAAAACTTTCAACAACAGCTAAGTTTTTTATTTGCAATGTTTCTTCGTTGATATTTTTTAAATGCGGCTTCAAATGAAAGTCAAGAATAAGCGCGCCTTCAACCTGCCGTTGCACAACTAGGTTGAGTTGTGTCACCGCACTTTTAACATCAATAATATAAGCTTGTATATGGTGTTCAGCCAAATAGGCCGTGGCTACGGGGTAGCCGCTTCGGATGGTCAAAGAGCTAACCGCTTTTAGATCACAGTGGCTGCAAAGGCTTAAAAATTGTAAGTTAAACTGAAACAAAGCGTAGTCAACCCGTCGTAGGTTCGGATACTCTGTTTCAACACTGGCAACGCGAGCCAGTTGCCCATCTAAATTACCTGCATTAGCTGCAATTAAAGAGCCCTTATGGTTAAATTCTTCAAGGCGTAGCTCTACGCCCAGTTCATGATAAACCATTCCCATGAGTTCTATTACATAGCGTGCTTGAGGGGTTTGTGGTGGCTTATTGAAGCGCATCACATTTGGTATGTCATTGGCTGCATGAACCACAGTCGAAACTATCAATAATAAACACAGTAATACCGCTTTCAATCCAACTCCTTTGATGCGCTACCCTAAAGTTGTAATGTCGTTAAGTATACATAATTTTTACAATAAAAGGCACAGTATCACGCTTTACTCAAAACCAGATAAAACTCGATTTTGCTGCAATAGCGGTAGTGGCTTGTGATACACTTGGTCTATCCTTTGCTGAAAATTGAATGATGTGTAATGAGCTATAATCTGTGTTTGCTGCCCAGACAAGAAAAGTACCAAATTCAACTTGAATATGAAGCGTCGTTTTGGGCTTATCAAATTAAACGAGGCAAAAAAAGCAGGGAGGCTATTTATGACACGATTAATCAAAGGCCGCTATCGGAGCAGGACACGCTAAAGCAAAAATTTGAATATTACCTGAGCCTAATGCTTGCTTAATGTATAAAGTTGAATTGCTTCCGGCTATTATGACGCCGCTTGTAAATAAATTTTATGATGCACACCGAGTTCGTGGGCGTGCTGCAAAACACGACAAAGTGTCAGTGGTAAAAGATGGCAGTGAAATTATCGCAGCTTGCCGTTTGCAACCTGTAGACGGCAACTGGTTGCTTGTTGGCGTTTATGTTGCGCCACAGCGCAGAAACCAAGGTATCGCGAAAACACTCATTGAATCCGCAATTAAGCAGTTTCGCAGTGAGCAGTCACGACAGATAATTTATACTTTTGCGTATTGCCATTTAAGTGACTTTTATCTCTCCCTTGGGTTTCAACGCAATTCACGAGAATTACCTCCTGAACTTGCTTCTCGCTTATCTAGTTATCTTGGACAAAATCGTAAACTCATGGCAATGTATTACGTCTAGTTAACAACTTCGGCTTTTTATGTTTCGCCTGTGCATTATAATCTGCATTTACCTATTTTCTACATTGGCAAGTGCAGCCCAAATTTCCCGACTTTCACCTGCGGAAGGCTTATCACAAAGTTACGTCAATACTCTGCTTATTGATAAGCAAGGTTACTTATGGCTGTCCACAGAGGGAGGCCTCAATCGTTATGATGGTTATCAGGTCTTAGATGTGAATGGACCCGACGGGGTTCTGGACAAAGTACAAGTGAACTACATCTATCAGGATAATTTGGGCGGGATTTGGATCACCACGGGGATTGCTGGCCTTTTGCGATATGATCCCGCAAAAGATGAGTACAGAAAATACATTGAGCCACCCTCTACCGAAGATGAATTCTATTCCAATTTGGTCAATATTATTCTAACTAAAGACGATGACCACATGTGGGTTGTGCGCACTAATGATGTCGCTATTCTCAATATTCACAGTGGCAAGCTCAAGAGTGAGGTGACGCTTCCTTTGGATGAAGAAAGCGGCTTTATTCGGGCAGTTTACCACCATCAAGATATCTTGTTTATCGCGACCTCCGAACGTCTATTCGCTTATCACTTACCAACGAAAACATTAAGAGCGATCGAGCACCTCTCCCCAGTAACGCACCCTTATCAAATGAATACCAAGTCTCTATTTACTTTGAATAAAGACACTTTGCTTGTTGGCGCAGTTCAAGGAATGTATGAACTAGACATCTCCATGTTAAATAAAGACTTTGATGCCGAAGTACCGTTTAAAACGCTACTGCCAGAACTTAATATTTGGAAAATGCTTAGACATGATAAGCATACTTTGCTGCTCGGTACTGATAAAGGGTTGGTGCATTATCACATTGAGGATGGTAATGCTGTGCGAGACAAACGGTTATCTTCAAGTATATTTTTGCCATCCAACACCAGCATTATCGATATCGTAAAAGATAACTATGGTGGGCTTTGGGTTGCTACCAAAGAAGATGGCGCATTTTACTTACCAGATAGCACGCTGGCGTTTGATAATGTCAGCGATCTCACTGTCAAAGGGGAAGGTTTCTCACATAGTAATGTGTGGGCGATGCATGAATCCAATCAATTTTTATGGTTAGCAACCAATGATGGCTTAACACGATACAACCCAAAAACAAGAGAAACCAAGCAGTTTTTAAAAGGATACTTGGGAGACGAAATTCTCTCGGAGTTTATTATATGGAAGATTGCTGAATATCAAAATAAGTTATGGTTAACCACGGGTAAGGGTTTGTTTGTGTTTGACCCAATCACACATGAGCTTGAAAGGCCAAAAGCGAATAATGCTAAAGATAAGGAAATATTAACGTCTTTTGCAAAGGGCGGTGAGCTATTAGCAGACGGTAAGTTTTATTTCGTCAATAGCGACATTGGCATGTTTGTTTATGATATTAATACAGCAGAGTTAAAGCATTTAACTCAATCATTTGAAAAAGTAGATCCGTTTCTGACCTATGGCTTTTACCCTCCTTTACCTAATGATCCTACTAAGCCGCTTTATTATAACGCTGGGGTGCTTTATCAATATGATCCACAACTTGAAACCTTAACGGAGATTTACAAGGCTCCTAGGGCAAATAAACATTTAGCGGTTGATATCACCACTTACACCATAGATAAAAATAATATTTTGTGGCTGTCATTGTCGTCGTTTGGCTTAATAGGCATGACTTTAGATGGTTATGAGCCTATCTACAATATTGATCTAAAAGCCCATAAAATCGACACCTTAATGTATGAAATGCGCCAAGACAAAGAGGGAATGATTTGGATGTCGTCTCACAAAGGCATTTGGCGTCTAGACCCAGATAATTTGCACTTACAACAGTTCACAACCGAAGATGGCATTCTTTCCAACGAGTTTAATGGCGGCGCGTCTGTGATGCTAAAAGATGGTCGCATAGCATATGGTATGTTGAAAGGGTTTGTGGTGTTTTCTCCCGATGACAACCGCCCTAAAAAACCACTGCTTGACCATGTAAATATCACCAGTGTGGATCTTATTTCTCGTCCAAACCAAAAGGCGGGATTAAAGCAGTTTGAACATATTGAACTTGAACATGATGATATTGGGCTTGAAGTGTCTTTCTCAGCAATGGCGTTTAGCTATCAAGATAGGATCATTTATGAATACCAAATATCCGGTGGGCAGAAGATCCTAAGTCGCAACCAAAATCGCGTGGTATTTCCTAAGCTTAATCCAGGCGAATATGCATTAAAAGTTTGGGCCAAAGATCCGTTAACTGGAGATTACACGCCGCCTGCAAAATTAACAATTAATGTGAACTACCCAGCATGGCGCTCACCCGTTGCGCTCACGGGGTATGTGTTTCTTACGCTCCTACTATTGTCTCTTTGGAGTTATCGGAAGTACCGTGTTGAGCAACTTATTCTTGCCGCTCATAAGGAAACACAAGACCGAGAAGCTAGGTTGAAGATGGCACTTGAAGGCAGTAACTCAGGTGTATGGGAGTGGCATGCTGGAAGTACCTTAATCTATCAACCTCGATTGGTTAATGAGCTCGATTATGAGCTTGAGAGTGTTGGTTTAGATGACTATTTGCAAAAGATTCACCCCTCGGATAGAGCCATGTTCCGCTTACAGTGGCTGGAATTTGTTACGACTGATAAAGGGTTTATTGATTGTACCTATCGGTTAAAAGACAGCAAAGGTCAGTGGCGCTGGTATAAGGACTTTGGCAAGGTGCTTGAGTGGGATGAGGGAAATCCAACACAAGTTGCGGGCACCTATACTAACTTAACCCGTGAACGCTTATTCGAAGAGCGCGCAGCACTATTTGGTGCGGCATTTGAGCAGACCCGTGATTGGGTCATGATTTTAGATAAAAGACTTCATATTCAAGCATGTAACAGGGCGATGCAAAATGCCTTTAATCTCGACTCCATCCCGCCTTCAAGCACCGCCGTCAAGCTTGGTATGTCGAGACAAAAACGGATGATGTATCTACGCCAAACGTTGGCGTTGGAGGTACACCAGCACTTAAGTTCTGAGGAAGTTGTTAGCCTGCCGAATGGTGACGAAAGAGATGTGCTCATTAAGATAAGTGCTGTGGCGAATGGTGATGGTGAACTCCACAGCTATGTTGTAGTGCTAACCGATATTAGCCAACAGAAGCGCACTGAAAAAGAATTATATCAGCTCGCTAACTACGACTTACAAACTAAGTTGCCGAATAAAGCATTACTGATGGATAGAGTGCAGCATGCAATCAAACAGTCGCAGGCTCAAGAGACACATTTTGCGCTGCTGGTGATTAAATTCAATCGCTTACAGAATCTATACGATATTTATGGTGCAGACTTTGTGGCCGAGCTGCTTCCGCTGCTGGCAAAAAAGCTACGCTGTTGCTTCCGTGAACTCGACAGTTTAGCAACGGGGCACGATAAGTCATTTTATGTGCTGATGGAGCATCTCGACAACCCTGAAAAGGTGCATCAATATGTAGAGTGTTTAGTTCACTCGTTTAGTACACCTTTGGAGGTCGCTGGACATACTGTACTGATGCAACCTGCGATAGGAATTGCTATGTACCCCGATGATGCGTCTGATGCGTTTGAGCTCAATCAAGCCGCAAAGGCGGCACTTGAGCATGTCAATGTACAACAAGTCTCTAGTTATCAGTTTTTCCGTGAAGAGATGAATGGTAAGGTCAGACGTTCTCGGGAAGTCGAACAAGCGCTTATGAGGGCGCTAAAAAATGGTGAGTTTAGTAACTACTATCAACCTATTGTTGATGTGCAGAGCGATACCCTGCTTGGGTTTGAAGCCTTATTACGCTGGCCGGAAAATAGTGAGTTTTGTGCTCAGGAATATGCGCTTGCAGCTGAGCATGCTGGCGTCGTGACTGAACTTACCCTGCAAACCCTCTCTCGGGCATTGGTTGAATTGAGACATTGGCAAACTATTGAGCGCGATTTATATATATCTATTAATCTATCAGCCATTGATTTTGAATCCTCAAGCTTAGTCGATAATATTCAACAAGCACTGAGTCGCAGCAAAGTGTCGGGTCGCTCTGTGGCTTTTGAGATAACGGAAAGTGCCTTACTGTCTAACATTGACAGCGCGGCAAAGGTGATGAGAGAAATTAAAGCACTTGGCTGCCAAATCTACATGGATGACTTTGGTACAGGGTACGCCTCTTTGACTTACCTGCAACAGTTACCAGTGGATGTCATCAAGATAGATAAAAGCTTTGTGCAACAAATTGCAGAAGATCCAGAAAGCTATTTAATTATCCGCTCATGCGTGAATTTAGCCCATGGATTAGGACTAAAATGTGTTGCAGAAGGAGTGGAAAACGACCTCCAGTATCAACGTATCAAAGCCGAGCAAGTTGATTATTATCAAGGTTACCGTTTCAGCTCGGCGATTAGTGGCGAACAAGTAGCGCAATTACTCACTGAAAAATCGCTGTAGCCTCTTTGGTTACAGCTTTTTGCCACAGTGACGACAGTACAGATGATGGACACGTTGACTACTCATTAGTTTAATCGCTTGGTTTGCTTCCAATTGACTTAAACCAAGTTCAATTCGTAGCGCTTCTAGATGGGCTCTTTCGCTTTTATCGACATCGCCATCGACTAATGCATGCAGCACAGCCTCGTTGAATGCATCTCGACGTTTGCGCATTTGGTCGGCAAAGCTTGAGGCCAAAAGACCTGTAGGGATTGCGACCATGCCCATACTGAGTAAAGTGATAAGACCACCAAAGAATTGCCCGAGTGGGGTGATTGGCACTACATCGCCGTAACCCACGGTAGTTAGGGTGGCCATCGCCCACCACATAGCTTTAGGAATAGAACCAAATTTATCCGGTTGTACATCGTGTTCAATAAGATAAATCCCGCAAGAGGCCATGATTAGCACCACACTCATGATAAAAAAGGCGGCAAGCAGTGAGCTCGACTCTTCTTTAAATGCTGCGAGCAGCAATTGCATGGCCCGAGAGTAGCGTGTTAGCTTAAAGATCCTAAGTAATCGGATAACACGCAAAAAGCGCAGATCAAAAGTGATAAAGGCCATCAATATGGTAGGCAAAATAGCAATGAGATCAATGATTGCCAGCGGCGATATCAGATACTTTAGGCGTTTTTTCCAATTGGGTATATCCAAATGACGATAATCAAGCTTATCGACACAGCACCAAAATCTCAGTAAGTATTCGACGGCAAAGATAGCTACACTGACTAGCTCCAGGGTGAGAAAGTAATGATGGTATACCTTTGCTAAATCGCGCTCAGATTCCAACACGATAGCAACGACATTGGTTAAAATCAGGGTAATAAGGAAGATGTCGACTGCGCGACCAAGCTTACGATATTGTCCTGTGGCCTCAAGTACCGCAGCCGTTTTTTCTCTGATGTGAAGTTGCATCAAGTTGCCAACATCCCTTATCTTTTTTTTGTATTTAGTTTAAGTTTAACACCATCTGAATGGTGCCTTCCTCAAAATCTCGAGATACGGTAAACCCAAGCTTTTTGGCAAGTCCTATCATACCGCTGTTTTCTGGGAGGGTGATCCCTTCTATACTTTGCACGCCTTGTTTACGACAGTGTTTTATAGCAGCTTCCATGAGTATGCGTCCAAGCCCAAGTCCTTGGCAATCTGAGCGCACCACTACGGCAAATTCAGCCACTTGGTTATCGGGATCCATCAGTACGCGTGATACTCCAAGCGTTTGATAGCTGGACTTGTTAGGGACCGTGACAATAAACGCCATTTCTCTGTCGTAATCAATTTGCGTCATTTTTGCGAGCTGTTCATGATTAAATTGTGGCAGCTCACCAAAAAAACGGCGGTATCTATCTTCTTTACTTAAAGACTGGTCAAACTCTTGGTGTGCTCTTTCATCCTCAGGACGAATAGGTCTTAAGGTTGCAGGGCGACCATCCTTTAATGTCACGGATTTTACCAACTCTCGAGGGTAAGGTCGGATGGCTAAGCGTTTACGTCCAGATACCGGCTCGTATCGCCTTAGCGTAATACTGGCGTCGAGCACTTGGAACTGACCTGAGCAGGCCAAAATAGGATTGAGTTCCATATCAATGATATCGGGTTGGTCGACTACCATTTGAGAGACACGAGTGAGTAGGGCGCACAGGCGGTATTTATCGACCTTTTCAGGCAGCGCCCGCTCTTTGATAAAGCCTTTATCATGGGCGGCTGCAATCAGGTATTTTGCAAGGTTCATATTCAGTGGTGGCAATGCTACCGCTGCTTGCGAGAAATTAAGCCCAGTGCCCGCTTCCCCCAGTAAAATAACAGGGCCAACACCGGGTTCTGTTTTTACCGCTATCCGTAATTCTTGTCCACCAGCGCGTTTTGCCATGCGTTGCAAAGAGAAGCCTTCTATTTCAGCTTCGGGAGCTGCCTCACGGATCCGTAGTAACATCGAAAATGCGGTTTGTTCTACTTCTTCGGCGTCGTTGAGGTTAAGTACAACCCCACCCACTTCCGACTTAGAGGGAATGTCATGACTTATTAGTTTAAGTGCAACGGGAAAACCTAATTGTTGAGCTTGCTCTTTTGCTTCTGAGGGGGTGAGTGCTATTTGCGTCTCTATACATTCTATATCGTAATTAGCCAGCACTTGGGAGGCCAAATGGGTCGCGAGTTTATTGGCGCCTGAGTTTAAAAAGTCATTGATTAAACGTTTGCTTTGCAGGTGTTGTAGCTGCCCTTCGTCACTGTAGGATTCTGGCGTTTGCGTAAGGTGCTTTTGGTTTCGGCGGTAGCTTACCAAGTGCATAAAGGCGCCAACGGCACCTTCTGGGGTGCGATAAGTTGGGATCTGAGCGTTTGCACATACAAGTCTTGCAGCGTATGCCGCTTCTTCACCCATGAAGTTTGTCATCACATAAGGACGTGCCATTTTTGGAATTTTGGCTAGCGTCTGCGCAATGATCTCAGCATAAGCGGTACTTGGCGCAAGCGCTGATGGAGTATGAATTATCAGTAAATTTTTGACTTCGTCAGCTTTTAATAAAATCTCTAGTGCTTGTTGGTAACGCTTTGGTGAGGAATCACCAAAAATATCTACAGGGTTACAAGCATGATCCGTTTGTGGGATCAAGGCGCTGAGCGCTTGTTTGGTTTGCTCGCTTAGTACTGCCAGTTTGCCTGAGTTCTGTAGTAAGGTGTCCACTGCCATGATCCCAGGGCCGCCGCCATTGGTTAAAATGGTCAGCTGTTCTACTTGCAGCAGTTTGGGATGTAAAGCAAGGGTTTGAGTGGCAGCAAAGAGCTCCCTAAGATCGTTTACTCTTAGCATACCTGCTCGTTGGAACATGGCATCATAAACTGCGTCATCGGAGGTATTACCGCCTGTGTGATTCAGCGCAGCGATTGCACCAGCTTTGGTTTTTCCTGTTTTTATAGCAATCACAGGTTTACTAAAGGCCGCCGCTCTTGCTGCGGAGATAAACCGTCTAACATCATCGATATTATCAATATAAAGTAATATGGCCTGTGTCTTCGGATCGCGACCTAAAAAATCAAGCAACTCATCAAAGTCAATATCAAGACAATCCCCGACAGAAACAAAATAGGAAAAACCAATTTTTTTATGTTGTGCCCAGTCCAGTATGGTTGAACATACCGCCGCCGATTGTGAAATAAATGCAAGCTTACCGGGCGCTGCAACCGTATGAGAAAAACTGGCATTAATACCCAAGTGAGGAATGAGTAAACCGAGACAATTAGGACCAAGTAAAGTGACCTTCGCTATTTTGGCAGCTTCTTTTAATTGTTGTTTGTGCTGATTATCAAGACCTGCTGCGATGATGATTGCATGTTGACAGCCAATATCACCAAGTTCATTGATGATTTGCACTAAGGTTTGTTTATTGGTACAAATAACGGCGAGATCAGGGACTTTGGGTAACTGTTCGATGGCACTGTAGGCAAGCACCCCATGCACGGCGGTGTGCTTTGGACTGACGGGCATAATGGGCCCTTTAAATCCGCCTTGTAGCAAGTTACGCATTACGATAAAGCCGGCGCGATCAGGATTGTTAGAGGCGCCAATCACCGCGATAGATTGGGGGTTAAAAAATTGGCTAATACGCTTTACGCTCATACTGTTTCCTAGTTCAGCCACAGCTCATACGAAACACTCTACCATTTTGCTCGCAGTTTTCGAGTGCAATTAAGGTAGACTTTGATCTATCCCCATTATAATTGTTTGAAAACCATGACTGAGGCGTAACGTTGAGGACAGAGATATGTCTACTATGACTAAATATTTGGCTCCTGCGGCTTTACTATCACTGGCGGTGGTAGTAAGTGGCTGGATGGTAAAATCGACCATTCTAGAAGTGAAGGGAATGGAACGGACGGTAAGTGTAAAAGGATTATCGGAAAAGGAAGTAACAGCAGACACGGTGATTTGGCCCGTATTTTATCGTGATGCAGATAACGATCTGGAGGCCTTGGTAGAGCGCACGGAAAAGAAAAATGCAGCTATTCGTGCGTTTTTGACCTTGCAAGGCTTTGATGCATCAGAGCTGTCCATATCAGCGCCTTCTATTACAGATAAGTACGCCCAAGAGTACGGTCAAAACAATCAAGGGTTTCGCTACGTAGCGAAAGCCGGTGTGACTGTGTACTCTAATAATCCAGATAAAGTATCGCAAGCACTTGGGCAGTTAAGTGAACTGGCCAAACAAGGTATTGCCATCACTAAAGATGATTATCAAAACCGAGTTGAATATTTGTTTACTGGTCTTAATGATATTAAGCCTGAAATGGTGCAAGAAGCCACACAAAAAGCTCGAGAAGTGGCGGTAAAATTTGCTAAAGATTCTGATTCTGTGCTTGGCAAAATAAAATCGGCAAGACAAGGACAATTTAGTATTCGCGACAGAGACAGTAATACGCCACAGATAAAAATTGTGCGTGTCGTGACGAGCGTGGAATATTACTTATCGGATTAAAACGCGTTTATTGCGCGGCTAAGCTAGCAAAAATGACAAATTCGTCAAACAAGCAAAGCTCCTTCTATCAAAGGGGTTTTGCTTGTTTATTTCTTGCCAATTAATAACTCGTTTTCGATTGGTATAAACTCACTGGCAGCACGGATCAAAGAAGCAGCGGTAAGCTGCGGCACGCCGTAAACTTCAACTCGGGTATGGTATTTATCTCTGAGTTTACTTGCGAGTAAATCAAAATCACCATCGCCAGTTACTAGAATAATTACATCGGATCCAGACGCACACTCCATGGCATCAATGGTAATGCCAACATCCCAATCACATTTCGCCGAGCCATCGGCACGTTGAATATAAGGCTTTAACTTCACCTCAAAGCCAATTGCTCGCAGGATATTTTGAAACTGTCTTTGTTTATCGTCACCTCGTTCGCTGGAATAGGCAATGGCTTGATATACCTCGCGATTAGCCGTTGCTTTGCGCCAGAACGCATTGTAGTCAAAGCCTGTTTGGTAGGCTTGCTTGGTAGTGTAATAAACATTCTGGGCGTCGACTAAAATGGTGACTTTTTCCATAACGGACTCATAGCAATAAATTTGCTTTATGATAGCAAGATTAGCGTTTGTTTAGCCATTTACTCATCGCGGCATCATAGGCTTTTTTAATGGCTCCGCCATCGCAAGGGCGAGGCGCAGTACGCCAATTCTTATTTAATCCTTCCGGTGTAGGAATGCTCGGATCGGGCCTAACTTCAGCGTAACATAGGCCATTTTCACGGTAGACTGTGTATTGAGACGTAGACTCGAGTTGCTCCCTTTGCATGCTCGCAGCGGTGGTTTGATGTGTTTTAGGCACGGTGAGCCGCTGTGGCTTTTCTTGGTTTTGGCTGAGTACAGCGTCACTCGGAGCGCGTTCTAAAAGTTGCTGACGAAATTGAGAGATTGCTTTGCGATGATCTAGCTTTTTAGGTTGCGTGACGATCGCTGCTTTGGTTATGTGCTTTGTTTTACTTTCAATCGCAGGTTTTTTTGGTTCCGTTTGCGCAGTTTTTAGTATTTCAACCGTATCGTCCGGCAACGTCGGTTTTAACTTCTCTACTGGCTTATCTTCAGTTATCGTCGGTGTCCCAATACGTTCCATCTTGGGCTTGGCAGGCTCAATAACCAAATAGGTTTTCATTGCCTTAATTTCTATAGGCTTTGAGGGGATATAAATACTTTGCTGCAGATACCAGCCGAGCAGTAGATGCAGCACAATAGAGGCGATAATGGTGAAACTAATCAGGTTGTGTTGGAGCAGCCGCATTATTCTTATTAAATCCTTGAGTCATGCGGAGTTAGAGCTTAATAAAGACTTAATTGTTCCCTCAATAGGCAAATTAATCTGTGACTAATTGCGCGGAAATATGTTTTAGCAAGGTGAGTTCACGTAAAACGGACATCCCTTTGTTATTCGCATCATTGAGTTTTGCTTCGTTATGCGCGATGGCTTGGTTTATATTGATCCACACCGGTTTCATACCATTGGCGTGTTCATAATCCTCCATCGCTGGCGCATCAAATTCGCCACAAATCTCACAAACGTAGCAATAAGAAATAATATGCACATTGTCATGATCGGGTTTATACCAAGGGCGGTACTCTTCATAGCGGCCAAACGGCGTCAACCCTGTGATGGATACTGCACCCGTTTCTTCTTTTAGCTCGCGCTCCAATGCTGCTTCTAAGCTTTCACCCTCGTCGACGCCGCCACCTGGCAAGGTGTAATCGTCATAACGTTTGGTGTAAAGCATAAGGATGTCGTTGCCTCTAAGGACAATGGCGCGAGTGGTCTTTCTGGTAAAGCAGCTGCCTTGAAGCGGAATGACTGGGGTGTTATTTAAGCTTTGCATGGGGTTTTAACTTCGATCTAGTTAACAAGGATGGGTTTACAATGCGATACGCTAGCGTAAAAGCGGCGTATCGCGAAAGAAGATATTAAAACGGAGAGGGGTACGCTTTAAATACCGTATCAATCTCGGCTAAAGACTCTGCACATAGCGGCTGTTCAAACGCTTGGATATTTTCTTTAAGCTGCGCCATGGTTGTCGCGCCGATTATGGTTGAAGTCACCCCATCTACTTGGTCGCACCAAGCTAGCGCCAGCTGCGCCGCAGTCATATTAAATTCTTTGGCGATTTCTAGATATTTTGCAACGGCTTCTTGAGCTAATTGCGTATCTCTGAATAAGCCCTGCCGTTGTACCAAAGTCCAGCGGCTACCTTCAGGTCTTGCGCCCCCTAAATACTTACCGCTTAGCATTCCCCCAGCTAATGGCGACCAAGGTAAATAGGCAATATCTTCGTTTACACAAGTCTCAATCAAGTAAGGCCAATCTTTGGCATGTAGCAAGCTAAACTCATTTTGAATTGAAACCGGCTTAGGTAGGTTGTGCTGCATCGCCAAATTAAGGTAAGTGTGAATGCCCCAAGGTGTATCATCAGAAAGACCCCAATGGCGAATTTTACCTGCTTGAATACAGCTTGCTAAGCCTTCCAAAATATCTAGCATGCCCGCGCGCTCTTCGTCGCGGTCAAGTGCAGTTAGAGGAACCATGCCAGGCCATTGTTTACCAAAGTGCGGTGAAGTACGGTTTGGCCAATGTAGTTGGTAAAGGTCAATATAGTCGGTATTCAGGCGCGCTAACGAATCGTCCACCGCTTGGATCACTGATTGTCCCGTAATAGGGCCGCCTTCACGGATCCAAGGCAAACCGCTTCCCGCAATCTTTGTGGCAAGTACAAGTTTTTCGCGCTTTTCTTGATGGCGCTTTAACCAATTGCCAATGATGGCTTCGGTTTTACCGTAGGTTTCAGGTGAGGGAGGGACCGCATACATTTCAGCGGTATCAATGAAGTTAATACCACGGCTTAGTGCATAATTGATTTGCTCGTCGGCATCATGCTGGTTGTTTTGTACGCCCCAAGTCATGCTTCCTAAACAAATGCGTGAAACTTCAAGTGGGCTACTACCAAGTCGTGAGTACTCCATGCAGGCTCCTGATTGCTGAATGATTAGATAAAGTCAAAGTAACGGATTTAGTACTTTGAACAGTATTGATATTGTTAGCATTATCTCTGTTTTGCAGTGCAAGTTGCAACAGACATCCACACAAGTATAGCTTAGAACACTAAGGCCTACGTTCAAGATTGCAACAGTTGGAAAATTAGCACATAATAAACACTGTTTATTTAGACAGTGTTTTTAGCGTGCGTAAATTTATTCATATTGATATGGACGCGTTCTATGCATCAGTAGAAATGCGCGATAACCCCGAGCTTGCAAAGGTGCCGATGGCGATTGGTGGTCGTAGCCATCGCGGGGTGCTATCCACAGCTAACTATATTGCTCGGCAATATGGCGTGCGCTCGGCCATGTCGAATTATCAAGCGAAAAAACTCTGCCCTCAGCTGGTGATTGTACCTGGGAGAATGGAGGTCTATAAGGCAATATCGCAACAAATTCGCGCTATTTTTGCCCGCTATACTGAGCTAATTGAGCCACTGTCTTTAGATGAAGCTTATCTAGATGTTACTGAGTGTCAGCAATGTAATGGCAGTGCAACGCTTATCGCCGAGCAGATACGAGCGGATATCTTTGCTGAAACGGGCCTTACAGCTTCGGCGGGAATTGCGCCAATCAAGTTTTTAGCCAAAATTGCCAGCGATGAAAACAAGCCTAATGGTCAGTGTGTGATCCCGCCTCACCAAGTGAGCGCTTTTATCGATGCGTTACCTCTCAAAAAAATCCCAGGTGTAGGTAAAGTGACTCAACAACGTTTGCTTGCCATGGGACTTGAGTATGGCCGAGATATTAAGGCACTGTCTGAAACTCAGTTACGCCAGTCATTTGGCAAGTTTGGCACTGTATTATGGCGGCGTTGTCAAGGTATTGATGAGCGCCGAGTTGAAACCGACAGAGTGCGCAAATCGATAGGCGTTGAAACCACATTTGCAGAAGACACGCTCGACCTTGATACCTTAAAGCAAGTCATAAAAGAAAAGTTGTTACCTGAACTGACTCGCCGAGCACAGCCTTATTTACAGCGCGGCTTTAATAAGCTTGGCGTTAAAGTGAAGTTTTACGATTTCACCCAAACCACCAAAGAATGCCAATACCAGCATATTGACTTGCCGGTTTTTGAAGAGCTATTGATTGAAGCGATGGCACGGCAAAAGTTTAAACCTGTGCGCCTCGTGGGTTTGCACTTAGGGCTAAATGAAAAATCTAACACTCATGCTCAACTGGGACTTTTTGATGGCTAATTCTGACCTACCTAGACTAAAAGATAACTGCAATTAGTTTATTTTGTGCTAGCTTCGAAGTTGTCGTGCAACAAACTAATCACGCCAACTGCGTGTAATTAAAACAACAACAAGAGGTAAGCATTATGCAATCCATAATGATCGTACTCTTCGGCATCATAGGGATGTTATTTGGATGGTTTGTCTATTCCAAATTTATTGCTGAAAAAATATTTAAAATGGATGACAACTTTGTCACGCCGGCTCATGAACTTGAGGACGGCGTAGATTATGTTCCCACTAACAAAGTGGTATTGTGGGGGCATCACTTTACTTCAGTCGCAGGTGCTGCACCAATTGTTGGTCCTGCTATCGCCGTGTATTGGGGCTGGGTGCCTGCGGTACTTTGGGTGGTATTTGGCACTATATTTTTTGCGGGTGTCCATGATATGGGCGCGCTATGGGCAAGTGCTCGCCATAAAGGTAAGTCGATGGGCGCTTTGTCTGAAAGCGTAATTGGCAAGCGCACTCGTTCATTGTTTATGATTGTGGTCTTCCTTGTGCTGCTCATGGTGAATGCCGTGTTCGGCGTGGTGATCGCAAACTCCTTCGTGGGCAACCCAAATGCGGTATTCCCTGCTTGGTCTGCTATTGTCGTGGCACTTATCATCGGTCAATTGCTTAAACGAAAAGTGCCGCTAGTACCGCTCTGTATTATCGGGGTTATTGTGCTCTACGCGACCATTTATATGGGCAGTAGTATGCCGATTACCTTACCAACCGAAATGTTCGGTCTAAGTGATAAAGCTAATTGGATCATCATTCTGTTTATCTATGCTGCCGTGGCGTCATTGCTGCCAGTTTGGATGCTATTACAACCTCGTGATTTTATTAATGGTATGCAGTTACTGGTTGGTTTGGTTTTATTATACGGTGCGGTATTTGTAGTGATGCCAGATATCACCGCGCCTGCATTTAATACCCAAACCGTGGAGAATACCCCAAGTATTATCCCGCTATTATTCGTAACGATTGCCTGTGGTGCGGTATCTGGTTTCCACGGTATTGTTTCGTCGGGAACGAGTTCTAAACAACTAGATAAAGAAAAAGACGGCCGTTTTGTCGGCTACTTAGGTGCAGTTGGTGAAGGCTCATTAGCACTGATCACTTTGGTCGCCGTAAGTGGTGTGATGCTCGCAGTATCGCCAGAAGAGTGGCACGAAATTTATAGTCATCTTGGTGCCGGTAGCGTATCAGCCTTTATTAATGGGGGTTCAAACCTTATCAGCACAGGTTGGGGACTACCAGTTGAAATCGCATCAACCTTACTTGCCGTTATGGTTGTACTTTTTGCAGGCACCACTATGGATTCTGGCGTTAGACTTCAGCGTTATATTATTCAAGAGTGGGGTGAAATTTATAATATCAAACTACTCAATAACGGTATTGTCGCAACCTTATTTGCTGTAGGGTGCTGCTTGTTACTTGCCTTTGGTGCTGGTGGTGCTTCAGGTAGCGGTGGAATGGTGATCTGGCCCTTGTTTGGCTCTACCAACCAAATCTTGGCAAGCTTAACCTTGTTGGTTATCTCAGTATACCTTATCAAACTAGGTCGTCCTGCTAAGTACACCTTGATCCCTATGGTGTTTGTACTGGTAATGGCGTTTTTTGCTGGTGTGATCAAGCTAGGTGAATACTATCAAAAAGGTAATTGGTTGTTGGTTGTGCTTGACGTTATCGTGCTGGTGGTCAGTATTTTAGTCATGTTAGAAGCTTGGTCTGTGATCAGCAAAACCAAAGCGAAACCAGATGAAGCCCGTGATATGTCGTAGTTCCCTTGGAACTTGACCACAAATCACCTATAGTCGGCCCTAATTCTAATATAGAAAAGGGCCGTTTTTATGTCTTTTCCAATCGCATTACCTTGTAACACCCTATTTGAAAGCGATGCAGATGCTATCGTTGTTGTTACTCATGATATCCAAAATCTCGGCAGTGCACAGCTTGATGAAGTTGCTGCGCCATTTTTAGCCGTTGATGCACGCATTGCACAAAAGGCAAGCCTGCTTGTTTCGGACAAAGTACCTGGCAAGCGTTTGGTGATTGCGCCAACTGGACCATTAGACAGAGATTACGATGACGTTCGTCGTTATTTTGAAGCAGCAAAGGCTGGTATTTTAGAATCGAAAGCGGCTGGTGCGGTAAAACCTGTGCTTGCTGTTGTTAATGTGCCTGCCGATGATCGTTACGAAAATGCGCGTGCAGTCAGCTTTTTAGGTGCTTGCCAAGGCTTATGGCAGCCATTAGAAGCACGTGAGTACCGTGGCGAAGCGATTGAACCAATCGAAGCGATTTATGTTTTTGAAGCGTCAGCACAATGCTGCGATCAACTAAGCGCAATCGCTGCAGGCCAATATGCTGCGCGTGATCTGTGTGGTACAGAGCCTGAGCGCATGGCACCGCCTCGTTTTGCTGACTACTGTGTTGAGCTGTTCCAAGGTTCAGCGGTAAGCGTTGAGGTTATCGCTGATCGTAAAATTATGGATGAGCAGTATCCACTTTTAAGCACGGTGGCGCGTGCCTCTTACGCCGTTGAACGCCATCACCCTCGTGTTGTAAAAATGGCATACGAGCCTGAAGGGGAAGTTGAGCGTACTCTTATTTTTGTTGGTAAAGGTCTTGTTTACGATACCGGTGGTGCCGACCTTAAAGTAGGTGGCTTTATGGCGGGCATGAGCCGAGATAAAGGTGGTGCGGCTTCAGTGGTTGGGTTTATGGAAGCGGTTGCCAAGTATCAGCCAAAAGGCGTTAAGGTTATTGCTTACCTTGCCGTGGTTCGTAACTCGATTGGTTCTGACTGTTTCGTGCCGGATGAAATCATTGAGAGCAGGGAAGGGGTTCGTGTTCGTATTGGTAACACCGATGCGGAAGGTCGCTTGGCGATGGGGGATTTACTCAGCGAAGCGAAAGACTTAGCTCTGGGTGAGAAAAACCCTGAGATCTTTACAGTTGCAACACTGACAGGTCACGCTGCGCGTGCTATGGGCCCTTACAGTGCTTACGTTGAGAATGGTCCTGCACGAGCAGCGCAAGTATCTCGCAAGATTGCAGATATGGGCGACTTATGGGCTGACTGCGCGGAAGTGTCGCGTAGCCGACGCGAAGACTATGACTTTGTAAAACCACGCACCCTTGCGGATGATGTGCTATCGAGCAACAACGCTCCATCGGCGGTTACCGCTCGTGGTCACCAATTCCCAATGGCATTTTTGGCAATTGTTGGTGGTTTAGACAAGCATGGTTGTAATGCTGAGTTGCCAATTCCGTATGTACATTTGGATATTGCAGGTAGCGGTGTTGAAGGTGGCGATTGGCAACATGGCAAACCAACCGCTGCAACCGTTGCAAGTTTGTTTGCTCGGTATTGTATTTAATACCAATTGAATTAATTCTCTAATCAATTTGAAGGGTGAAATAGCATATTAGCTTCGTTAAAAATTTCTCATTTAGAACAACTAAATAGCAAAATTTTTGCCTTGCCTATATGGATATAGGTACCTTAGCGGTAGCAGGACGCGAGAGCGGTGCTACTAAAGCTATTTCCCCGCTTCAAGATAGATCATTTACTTAATACAACTGGTATAA
>NZ_QNQN01000067.1:0-191193 GCF_004103285.1 Pseudoalteromonas sp. A757 | reverse complement strand
CTCGGCAACATTGATAGTGTGATTACGTCAAAATCGCTTGGTACTTATACCGTCAGTATCCCTTGGTAATCACACTAGTACAAGTTATTATACAACTTCAACATCATACTTTTTAAGTATGTTTTTCCCTTCGCCGTATGAACTAAAGTCTATGATATCTTCCATTTCTAACATGATATCAAATGCATCTTCTAATTCTGCAACTAGTCCCATGTGACCGACTGAGTCCCACTCTGGAATTGCTTGATAGCCGAAGTCATCGGTGAGCTGTGCTTCAGTGATGTCAAAAGCTGTAATAAAGGCCTGATTGTACTTTTCTAAGTTACTCATTTATTGTTCCTATTTGACGACGAGCAATGACTATTATTGTGAAAGAATATTCGTTGACTATCAATAGCATCTATAAAAGAATGTCTGTATCTTGATATATTAAAACACACTTGCCATGACAGAATACTATAATGCACTCGTAGTGGAAAAAAAACCTCCAAGAGAATTTGCATATCGAGTTAAAAGCTTGCCAGTAACACATCTACCTAGTTCTGAAGTACTCGTAAAAGTGCACTATTCCTCTTTAAATTATAAAGATATTTTATCCTGCCAGGGCAATCCTGCTGTGACTCGCCGCTTCCCTCATACTCCGGGGCTTGATGCAAGTGGGGTAGTTGAGCAATCAAATTCAGCTCTTTTTAAAAAAGGCGATAGAGTAGCTGTGTTTTGCACACCAATGGGGATGCATTATCAGGGCGGTCTTGCAGAGTATATATGCGTACCCGCTGAATGGCTCATCCGATTGCCAGAAAATATGTGCCTAGAGGAAGTAATGGTATATGGAACCGCTGGGTATACAGCGGCACTTGCCGTTGAAGCAATCGAAAAGCATGGTATCGACAAGTCAGTTAGTAAGGTGCTGGTAACTGGAGCCAGCGGTGGTCTTGGCAGTATCGCTGTATTACTTCTCAAGCATCTTGGTTATGACGTTGAAGTGAGTGTAACTCGGGAAAATGGTAAAGTTTTCCTTGAGAATTTAGGGGTCACTGCTGTTGTTGATTTAAATGCGTCAGATGTGAAGACGACACAAAACTTATTGCCCTCAAGGTGGCAGGCAGTCATAGATGTGGCTGGTGGAGATGTGCTCGCTTGTATTTTAAAGCAGGTATCAGAGAATGGCATTGTTGTGAGCACAGGGCTTGTTGCGGGGACGCATTTTGAGACAAATGTATTACCTTTTATTCTTCGTGGGATTAGCCTAATAGGTATCAACGCGGAAGGAACCTCGGTCGAAAGTAGAAAAAGTCTACTGATAAAACTGGCCTCAATTTGGCGAAGTTCTGCGCTTTGCGATGTCTACAAAAAAGTGAAATTAGCAGGGGTCAGTTGTGCTATTGAAAACTTTAAGGAGCAGAATATATATGGCAGAGTTGTAGTGGATATGGAGGCTAAATGATGATGAAAACTGCGGAACAAATATCTACCGCTTTGGATATAACCACCCCTTTTTTAATGATCGATAATTACGAGTTGATTGAGAAAGGGAAAACGGCTATTGCGACAAAGTCTATCTCAGTTGATGATTGGTTTTTTGAGTGTCATTTACCAAAATCTGGAGTCATGCCAGGCACATTGCAAATCGAAGGTATGTTACAAACGTTGGTGCTACTGATTTACGACTCTTTTGAGCACGGAGAGCATCGGGCTTATGTAAACAATATTAACGTTAAACTGATGAAGGCAGTCACGGTGACCAATTGCTCGGAGTTGCGCTATGAAGCAACCATACTTTCTATGAGAAGGGGGATATGTAAGGGCGAAGTAATTGCTTTGTGTGACGGCACAAAAATTTGCGTAGGCACATTTAGTTATGCTTCTCCACACTTAATGGCGGTACCTAAGTCAGCTGAATGATTTACGACCAATAGCCTGAATTAACTGTTGGTCGTAAAAGGGCATTAATTATCAGCAGCTTTGGGTATTAATTAGCGCGTTTAACTCTTTGGTATACAGTTTATCTGCGACCTTTCCGGTGATCACTTCATGCTCTTGTTTCATCGGTCCAAAGTAATCAACATATCGATTGTTTCCACTATTTAGATCTTGCAACATCATTTCATGTGCACAGAGTAGGTTGATGCTGTGAATGAGAAGAGGTCTTTTTAGTGTGGATAAGAGTTGGGATTCAATAACTGCTGCTTCTCTAAAAGCTCTATCTCCAGTATGGGTTAAAGAAGAAAAGTCACAGGTATCTAAGTCTCGAACATAAAACTGAGTTTCAATGTGCTGCTCTTTGGTGTTGTGTAAGAGCAGTGAACCTGAAAATGTTTTGACGTAGCGATAATCAACATCGGCACAATGCTCAGCATGGTGAATGCTTGAGAGTGATTTTACATAGTGATGCCCAACACAGGTGAGCTGAGTGTTGTTTTTTATCACCCACTCAAAAATGGAATCGGGTCCAGTGCTTTTAGCGATATAATTTTGTGTGAGGGAGGGGTAGGCGTGGCCAAAAACTAAAAATGAATAAAATGGTTGTTGAACTCTGTGTTGCGGATATTGGGCTAACAACATTGCACCAAAAGCACCGGTTTGTACTTCACTCTTGTAGGGAGAAAACGCTTTACTGTGAGGAAAACTAAAGTAAAACGACGAAACAAGTAAAGACTCATTAGGTTTGAGTTGTGCTACCAATGAATCAACAATATATATTGCCGCTTTGTGTGCTTCTGTGTGCTTTACACCTGTTGCAGCAATCAGCATACGAAAATCAACTGACAACCAATATACATCACTTTGACATTGATTAAAGCTCAATTGTACTGCTGATACAATATTATCAAGCGCTTGAGTGACAGAATGATGATTATGTTCAAATTGCATCTTTAATCCAATTAGTTAGTGAGAAATGTTTCTGCTTTTTGAGCTATTGATTTTGCGTCCAACCCTTGCTCGCCAAGCATATAATCGTAATCACCTGTTTTTATGTATGCATCGGGTAGGGTAACAGAAAGGTGACGAATACCACAGCCCAGAGGCGATAAATATTCAGCAATGGCGCTACCAAGGCCTCCAATTTTAGAGTGTTCCTCGACGGTGATAATAGGTCTGCCTTTCGCAATGATTTCTTGCAGTCTAGCTTCATCCAAAGGTTTGATAGTATGCATGTTAATGACGGATGCCGATATTCCTTGCTCCGCGAGTAATTCGGCGGCCTGCAAAGACTGGTAAACCATTGAGCCACAAGCGATAAGAGTTACATCAGCCCCTTCCCTAAGCAGAATTGATTTTCCTATTTCAAATTCATAATCATCTGTGTAGACGATTGGACAGTTTGCTGTGCCTGTGAGGCGTATATACATGGGGCCTTTGAAACTGGCAGCAGATTCTACTAACTTCACGACTTCGACACAGTCTGCAGGGGATACAACGGTTAAATTTGGGATAGCACGCATGACCGCCATATCTTCGATTCCGAAGTGAGAGTTCCCCAAAAAGCCCATGCTTATTCCACCACCGATTGCGACAGCTTTAACATTTAGCTCCATGTAGCCCAAATTCATTCGAATTTGTTCGCTTGCCCGCATGGCGATAAAGGGTGAAAAGGAAGAGGCAAAAACATTGTACCCCTCCTTTGCAAGTCCTGCTGCTACGCCAATCATGTTTTGCTCTGCAATACCAGCATTAAGAAACTTATCTGGGTAGGTCGTGCGAAAACGTTCTAACCCAGATGAACTTGCCAAATCAGCTGACATTACCATAAGGTCATCGTGCTTATCTGCTATGGCAAGAATAGCTTGACCATACACCCCTCTCGGACCGAGTCTTGCCCACTGACGTGCACTTTTAGACGTTATTTCCATTGTCGCTCCTTTCGTTATTTGAATTATTGAGGGCAGCGACAGCTGCTTCGTAATTAGTTTTAGTTAGACGATTGTGATGCCATGAGTTATCGCCCTCCATAAAAGAAACACCTTTTCCTTTAATCGTATTAGCGACGATGGCTTTAGGCTTATTTAGAGGATCTTCTTCAAAAGCTTCAACAATGGCATCAATATCATGACCGTCAACTTCAATAACATGCCAGCCAAAAGCACGAAATCGTTCTGCCATATTGTCGATGTGAAGTACATCTTTTCCAAAGCCATCATTTTGTTGTTTGTTGTAGTCTATGATAGCGGTTAGGTTGTCCAGTTTTAGGTGGGATGCCAACATTGCAGCTTCCCATACGGAGCCTTCATTGGTTTCACCATCACCAACTAATGTATAGGTATGAAAAGGCTTTGCTTGTTTTTTAGCCGCGAAAGCGATTCCGACCGCCATTGATATGCCGTGACCCAAACTACCATTAGAGGACTCAATCCCTAAATCAAGATTCATCACGGGGTGGGCGATTAGATCACTGCCATTTTGTTGAAAGGTATCAAAAACTTCTTGAGAAATGATGCCTGCGCCAAGCAGTGCAGGATAAAATCCAAGTACACCGTGGCCCTTACTTAAAATGAAACGGTCTCGTTCTGGCCAGCGAGGATCTTGGGCGTCAAAATTAAGTACTTTTCCGTAGAGTACCGCCATGACATCAGTCATAGACAGAGCACCACCAATATGAGTAGATGTGCCACTGTGGTAGCTAATATCGAGTATCTTTTGCCTCATGGTACGTGCAAACTCAGTTAATTCTGGATAACTCATTACATTCCTCTTTAAATTAAACCGCCATCAACGTTGAGCACTTGGCCTGTGATGTGCGTCGCTAAATCACTACATAAGAACAAAGCTGTATTTGCAATATCTTGAGGTATCGCAGCCTTTTTCAGTAAACTTTTAGCGACTAAGTCTATTTTTGCTTGTTCATCCATCTCTTCAGCCATATCGGTGCTAGTGACACCTGGCGCAATAGCATTCACCCTAATACCGCTATCTGCAAGTTCTACTGCCATACTTAGACTTGCACGCTCAAATGCAGATTTGACACTACCGTACGCTAGTGTACCGCGATCAATTTGATGCGTTGCACTTGAAAGAATATTGATTACACACCCTTGTTTTTGTCGCTGCATTAGTCTTGAAATCTGCTGAGTTAGCAATAACTGATTGAACAAATTCACTTCAAATAGCTGTTTAACATCATGCATTGAAGTCATTTGAAACAATCCACCCATTGCAACTCCTGCATTATTTATCAATATATCGACCGTTTTAGAAATTGCTCTAATATCTTTTATCGAGGATTTGACACTATCTTCATGGTTTAGATCTAATTTCACAAAGTGCAGATTATCTTGATGTGTCAAACTTGCCTTTGCGGCTTCAATGTCTCTGACAGCAGCGATTACCGTGCAACCATGTGCCAACAAGGTCTCGCTAATCGCTTTGCCGATCCCCCTGTTTGCGCCAGTTACAACGGCAACTTTATTTCTAGCAAGTTGCCCTGCAATGTAAGGTATCATATGACTTTCCTGTAAATAGGCCCACGTTCGTACACATCCTCAAGCAGCAGCCAGTCATCACATTCCAAAGAGTTCCCGTCAGGAAAAGGAGGCACCGCGCCTGAACCAATTTTGGTTAACACGCTAGGGTGAGTGTAGTAGGCAGTAAGACATTGTTGAACGATATAATTGACTAAATAAACATCCACTCGCTTAGCTTTTTCAATGCAAAGTAAGTAGCTTTTTTCATCAAGGCAGGACAATGAGTTCGAAAACTTTTCTTGTGCAACATTATTCAAAATGAATAAAAACTCTTCAATTTGCTGTGGTTCTAAAAGGTTTGCTACAGCCTTATCTATATGCAGATCCGTCGCAGAGGGCATATTAAGGCTTGTATCTGAGGGTAAAATAACATCTAGAAATTGCGATAAACTCATTATACTACCCAACTCTTTATATTTTTACTGATGTGGTCACAAAACTTTAGAGTTAAAGCTTGGGCGGTAGCGACTGGGTTGACAGCTCCTGAAGTGATAAAAACGCTGCTGTCGACGATGAAAAGGTTGCTTACCTCATGTGCTTGCCCATGCTCATTGACCACTGAATTTGTTTTATCTGCTCCCATTTTGGTTGTTCCCATTAGGTGCCAACCCGCATGTTTCACAGGATAATGAGCTGCTGAAATTTTCGCTCCGGCTTCGGCGAATAACTTTTTAGTTTGTTCGATACCATGCTCGAGCATTTTTTTTGTATTTTCATGTAGAGAATAGTGCACTTTGATACCGGGCATACCAAAACTATCCGTTTTCGAATAATCAAGCTCTATACGGTTTTCGGGATCTGGTAAATCCTCAGAAATGACGGCAATGCCCATATTATGGTTAAAATATTGCGAAAAAGCCTGATGATGGTTTTTTCCAAGAGGTATTCTTCTCGTTATGTATCCGGAGCACGCGCTATCTACTGCTGAAGAGCCCCTTAATACGTGCAATGTGTAGCCGCGTTTAAAGCCTCTATCTTCTTGCGTTTCATAAAATTGTTGAGAATAAATACTACAGCCCTGTGGACCGATGCTTGTATCTAGAGGTTCATCAAATACACCTTCGACATATGCGAGTGGATGTAACATCAAATTGCGACCAACAAGGTCATAGTTGTTTAATAGCCCATTAGGGAAAAGTTCGGATTTACTATTTAGTAGTAATCTAGGTGTACCTATCCCGCTACAAGCGAGAATGACAAGGGCGGCGGCTAAAAATTGCTCATTTCCATGTTTGTCATAATATTTTACTCCTGTCGCTTTTTGTTCTTTATCAACTGGAATATCAAAAACACGGCATTCAGTCATTACTTGAACGCCTTGTAACTTTGCTTGCGGCCAGTAAGTAATATCAACGCTGCCTTTGGCACCTTGGCTACACCCGGTATTACACGGGCCCAAATTTATGCAAGGAGGTCGATTTTGGTGATTTTTAGTATTGATAGCACTGTATGATGGCCACCAATGCCAGCCAAGCCGATTAAAAGCTTGAGCCAATTTTTTCGCACCTGGCCCCATCGCGATCGGCGGCAATAAGTTTTCATATTCAGGGTATGCAGTATCTCCAACTAACCCTGCAACGCCCATCATCTCTTCATTTTGATTAAAGTAAGGAGTGAGCGTCTGGTAGTCAAATGGCCAATCCTCTGCAACCTTATCAAGCCTATATGTGGCAAAGTCAGAAGGGTGAAAGCGCGGAAAGTGCCCTGAATATAAGATGGTACTACCACCAAAGCCATTAAAATTGGCAAGAGATATAGCTGAATTACTGTTATCAATTGGGTAATCAGCCTTGTTAGCTCTAACATTTGGGTCAAAACTCGCCGATCGTTGCTTATCTCGCTCCCAATCCGCTTTGGTCGTAGGGTATTGAGCTGGGTTAGATTCGCGACCTTGTTCAATACAAACTATAGATAGGTTGCTATCCTGGCTGAGACGCCAAGCAGCGGCTGCTCCACTTGCACCAGATCCAACAATAATAATATCTACTTTAGCGGTCATAACTCAGTTTTCTTTTTTGGCAGATATTGCTCGAGGATTTCCGGAATAGTAATCATCATATCGGCCTCACAGGCTATTTCGCCATTAACCTTTGCCACACCCCTGCCTTTACAAATACCTCTTTTCCAAGACAGTACTTCAGTTTCAATTTCAAACTTTTCACCTGGTTTTACTTCTCTTTTATAGCGCACGGTGTGTTGCAAGGCATGTGTCACTTTACCCTTTAAGCCGGGAAGAGTAGTAATCGCGACCGTTAGCATTTGCGCTAACGCTTCGAGTTGCAAGGCGCCAGGCATATTTGGACCATCAGGAAAGTGTACAGGGAAGTACCACTCATTCATGGTTAGATTTTTATAGCCCTTGGCATATTTCCCGGGAATAACTTCCTCAACATGGTCAATCATGAGAAAAGGGTAGCGGTTAGGTTGATACTCTTGTAGTTCAACACAGTTTAAACTGAATTTTTCCATTTTTTACAGAGCCTTGTTTAAATATCTTAGTCGATAGTTACGATTCGGGATAATGTCGTTATTATATCGTATCCATCCCATAAATTGTGCATATTCAGTGCGTTACCTATGGGGACTATACGATCAATTCCGCTACAGCCATTGCTATATATAAACTCAGCAATAGTACTTTTCTCAACGCCTAAATAGCTCAAAGTTTGCACTTTCTCGTTGATTAGCGGGGCAAGCTGCGCTATCGATTTAATTCTGGTTTCGTAGATTAATCCACTCGTACCACGGAAGCTTTGTTGAGATATATTGATGGATTTTACCTCAATCCGAGTAAGTTCAGGTGAAGCAATTTCAATATTGGCGATATTTTCATGGTCAATAGCTGCATTACAAGTATCCACAAATTTATTTAGTACCTGAATGTCTTCAATCGCGTATTTATCTGCCGCAATGTCAGCTAAGCATTGCCAAAGTCGACTTTTTGCTTCTATAACCGAAGAGTCATCACCAAGCCAGACACACAGTTGAGGTGATGAGCAACCCGCCTGATCTAACTGATATATATCATTATAAAAATGGTGGCAGTGGGTATTGATAAGGTCGTCAGAACAACAGCTAATATAGGTAGCATCAAGCAAACATAGAGAGTAGCGATCTGCAAAAGCTATTTCTCTAGAGCGAGGAGGCGTGGCAAATTGGCGCATTTTATTAATGGTATGATCACCGCCCCAAATCACTCTTCCTGCTGCTTGGCTGAGCCAAAATGCAGTGACATCATCATTATGTTCATAGCGAATAAGAAAAACTCGTTGGGCGATTGGTTGGTACTCAGATTCTAATAATAATTGCGAGAGAGTTTGTAAAGCAATATCTGTGCTGTGGTTTGATTTAGATGACAAGCGCAAAACACAGCTATTACCTGCAAGTAGCGCAAATGCGAGTGAATAAGCAAAGTTTATCGGTACGTTTGCTGGGCAGATATGAAAGGTTAAGCCTAGCCCTACAGATAGCCTGTTTGAGTAGGGGCTTGTTTTCATTGATAAAAGGTTGGCCTTTCTTAGCCAAAACGCGAGCGCCATTAGATCTGGCAGCGTATTTGCCTCTGGATGTCGTCGTAGCCTTGCTGAAAGTGTATTTAAAAACGATATGGTCTGCTCTTCCCAAGCCCTTGTTGGCTGAATATGAAAATCAGATGATGAGCCAACTAAGGTTGTAAAGTGAGCTTGAATGTTATTTGGAATAAGTATCACTGCACCCTCTCACTTCCGCTTGTTTTACTCTACCCAGCACATCAAAATAGGTACCTTTCCAGCCGCACTGGCAGTCATCTTCTCCAAGCTTTACACCGATATCTTCACTTAAGATACTGTGTCCAGGGTAGCTATGAGGGAGTGCAGAAATTAATTGAATAAGCCCCAAATTACCATCTTTAACTGGTTGTAATGTTTTAAAATCTCTAATTATTACTTCAGACCATGATGAGCAGTGGAAGTGGCCCTGTTTACACTCCATAAAGATAGACCCTGTTTGCTCAATCATACCGTAGTAATTGTGTACACTCTGGATTGCAGTAACGTTAGCTAATCTAGACTTAAAATGTGACTTGGTTACCTTATTTGCTTCTATTTTCTTCCAGCCACCACCATGAAGCAAAATGCTTTCGGATAAATCAATTTTTTTGCTCAATTGCTCTAAGGCTTCAACAAAATGAAGCCAAACTATATAAGTAAAGCCAAAGATAAACTTTTTCTGTCCTTGATATTTGTCTATGAATGCGTTGAGAGCATCAAAGTTTATTGTCATATCATCATTCAATGCGTAAGTGATGTCTCGCCCATACATTGAAAACCCTAAGATACCCGCAGTACGAGCCGAAAACTTTGTTCTATTTTTGACGGTAGACGGACAGTCGATAACTAGCATTGGAAGGCGCTGCTTACCAATTAAGTGAGTAACTAGTTTAGAGAGTATTTTTACTTGCAGCGCTGATGTTCTTTTATCGAGATAGATTTTGGAAACGGATTGTCCAGAGGTTCCCGAAGACATCATCGTCTTAATAATACTTTCTTGTGGTACACTTTTTAATTCTTGAGATTTAAATAGTCTGACTGGCAGAGGAAAAAACGGACTAAATGGGTGGCTATTTAAGTCAATATTAGGCATCGACTGCTTAAGCTTTGCAAATGGCGGACATTGAGACAAATGAATTTGATCTAGTTCAGCCAACTTTGATATTAATACAGATTGCTTTTGCTGCTTAGGCCATGCGTATGGTGGCCAATCAGATAATATTACTTCATCTACTTCATAAGACATTGATAATCTACCTTGCCACTTTCTAATCTAGGAATGTGTGAAACAGTTTGAATTTTGATGGCCGTATAATTAATGGAAAATAGTTCAGCGAACGTTTTTTTAAGTGTTCGTAGATCAATTTCTTCGCCATCTACAATGGCAATATTTAGCTTATCATCAGTGCCAAAGGCGACACTTTCATACCCTAATTCTTGCAACGTTGCTTCAACATGACTCAGAGATATACGATTTCCAAACACTTTGATAAAGCGCTTTAAACGGCCCTCTATATAGAAATAGCCCTGTTTGCAGCTTGCTAAATCGCCTGTTTTCAAAATGCCTTGGTTTTCATCACCTTTAGATAAGTCGAAAATAGTTTCAGCGTAACCTAAGCATACATTATCTCCCTCATAGACGAGCTCGCCTATGTCGCCTGACTCTGTGATATCGTTACCGTTCTCATCCTGGAGCCATAGTTTTCCTCTCGGAATTGCTTTACCGATACTGCCAAGGTGCGTATTCAAATCACTAGGCCGCATATAAGATATCCTAGGTGAAGCCTCTGTTTGACCGTACATCACCCAAAAATTAATACCCATTGTGTTCGTCAATGTTTGTATCTTTGACAAATATCGCTCTGCCAATTTACCACCTGCTTGTGTCATCGTTTTAAGATGGGGCAATTTCATGGTATCAAGCTTCATTCTCAGTAGTGATTCATAATGAAATGGTACTCCTGAGAAACTGGTAATTTCGTGAGTCGTCATATTTTCCCAAAATGACTTGTCCATTATCGTTTCATTTGTAAGATAAATTGAGGCACCTGCAAGTAAATGGCTGTTTACAATAGATAATCCATAAGAATAGCTAATAGGCAAATGTACAATAGCGCGCTCTAATGGGGTGATAGATAAATATTCTTTGATAGCTTGCGCGTTACTCAATAGGTTTTGTCTAGAAAATCTAACGAGTTTTGGTGAGCCGGTTGATCCTGAGGTTGAAGCCAAAAATGCCAATTGGGGATGTAAAGTGTGAGGTTTATTTAACGGGCTACATAGTAGTTGATATTGACCCTGTGAGCTTAAAACTGTGTACTTAGAGAAAATACCTGCTTTCTCTGTTTTGGTTAAAACATAGTTAGGTTGGTATGTGCACACTAGCGTTTCAAGCTGCTCTACTGCCATATTTGCACTTAAAAACAGTACTACGACTTCTGCCTCTATTGCTGCGAGGTAATGAACAAGGCAAGGGTAATCATTATTTCCGATGATAAAAAGTAAAGCCTTTTGCTGTAAGGGTTTTGCTGCATTTGCAACATCATCAAGCAGCGCTCGATAAGTATAGGATTCGCCGTTTTCAGTGATCACGGCAATGTGTTCTGGATACTGTTTGTTGATTACACTTTGAATCTTGGTCATGGGCTAAACTTTTGACGTTAAAACTGCTAATGGCATTACGTTTATTCTACAATAAAAATACTGCAAAAATCGCGCCGATATCAGATGAGTATCACATGCTCAACGTGAACATATAAATAAAATATAGCGGTACGTTTAAAACTGATATGAACTCCATGAATAGCGCCTATAACACCCGTAATGTTAGCTTAAACAAACAAAAACATTAACTTATAAGAAGAAGATAGAAAAGTATAACGTTAAAATCAGCGAAAATTCATCCAAATTTCATGGCATCACTCTCACTAACTGCTAGCTTGAGCACCCTTTGTAATTGATTTCAAAAGTTTAGTTAGTAATAGGGAGCTAAAAATGGATAACAAATTATTGACGTCTGAATGGTTGATACTATTCGTAACTTTAGTAATGGTCAGCAAGAGCCTCGCTCAAGACGCAGAAGTATCTTTAATAGGTCCTTATCTTGGTCAAACACCTCTTGGGGACACACCTCAAGTATTTGCGCTTGGCACGGTGTAAACAGAGCACAGAGATCACAATGCGTTTTTCTCTCCCGATATGAAAACTTTTACTTTACGCGAAAGGATCTGAACGTGAACCGTTGGAGTTTAATTGTGTACGAGCTGCGAGGAGAACAGTGGCATGATACGGTTGTTGGTCCAAGAGTTGGCAGGCCATTATTAGCACCAGATGGCGTGACCATGCATATGAGTAAATATGTTATGACGCGTCGAGAGGGGAGCTGGTCTGAAGCCAAAAGTCTAGGCCCTATGTTTGATAAAGAAAGCTAGGGGATCATGCGGTTAAGTGCATCTTCGAGTGGTACGTATGTGTTTGACGATAATAAAAGCGGCGATGTTATTAGGATCTCTGAGGTGAAAAACGGTCAACGCCAAAGACCGGTTAAATTAGGTCCTGAAATTAACACTGACTTATATAATGCGCATCCATTTATCGCGCCCGATGATTCTTACATTATATGGGACGGGGTTCGAGATTCAGGGTTTGGCAACTCAGATCTTTATATCAGTTTTCGTTTGAAAGACGGTAGTTGGGGCGAAGCGATTAATTTGGGAGACAAAGTAACCACGAGTGCGCGGGAGGCGTCAGCGAGCGTAACGCCCGATGGCAAATATCTGTTCTTTAATCGTACAACACCTCCAAGAAATGCTGATATTTTTTGGGTTGATGCTCAGGTAATCGAAACGCTAAAACCTGCCAATTAGCGGATTGGTATGCAGCGCACAGTGACTACTTTGGTGTGCGCTTTACTCTTTAAGTGTAGTGAAACGGAGGCTAACACATGCTACAAATGCTCAAATAACGTTTGAAGTATGTAGTCTTGAACTTTATCTACAAAAAACTAAGTGAGCAAAGGGGGAACGGGACCTGAAACGTAAAGGAAATCGGTAGAAACCCGATAACGCAAATCAATTTACAGATGCAAATTAGAGTTAGCTGTGTATAATTTGATCGCGATTGTAAAAATAAGGAAATTAATATGGATGAATCTAATACTTTAGCTGGTTATTTTGTGTGGGATTTGAGTGTGCTTTTTCTGCTGCTCGTACCGTTTGTGGTTATGGGCGCGCTGTCGTACTTTTTGGGCACGCGTAAAACACAGCAACCTAAACTTGCTGCGTTTATCGGAGTAATGTTGACATTTGCACTACCCTTAGGAGTGCTGTATTTAGTAGTACTTCTGTTAAAAGACGACCTTGAATGTCAAACTAATCATCAAAGCCTACAGGCAGGAAACTAGCATTCAGCACTAAATTGTGTGAGGCTAATTTCCATTAACCAGAGCTTGTGTTCAAGCTCTGGTTTTACACATTTCTGTGATACCAATTTGTCTTAATACTGACTCAATCTGAAAGAGCAAATTTGATGCTAACTGTGTTAAAGGTCTCTCATTTAGAGCCACTAAAATAGCAAAAATTTGCCCAGTTACTAAAGCGTAAATTTGTCGACTTGTGACTTTAAGTCGTGGGCAAGTTTACTCATTTCGTTACACGCCGTTGCGGTTTGGTTAGCGCCTTCGGTCATTTCAACGGCCGAGTAATTGATAGTCTCGATATTTTTATTCAGCTCCTCAGAAACAACTGATTGTTGATGACAAGCTGACGCGATCTGCGTACTCATTGCTGCGATGCTATCAATCTGAGATTCAATTTGATGTATCATATTACCAGCGACTTCTGATTGCTCAACACAAAGTGCAATACCTTGTTCACAGCTCTTGGTTGCCACACCGGTTTCCTTCGACTTGGTTTGTAGGTCGTTGACGATTTCAACAATTTGTGTGGTTGAATCTTGAGTGCGTTGGGCCAGTGAGCGAACTTCATCCGCAACAACGGCAAAACCACGTCCCTGGGCGCCTGCACGAGCGGCTTCAATGGCGGCATTTAATGCCAATAGATTTGTTTGCTCCGCGATTTCTCTGATCACGTCAACAACCACATTAATGTTGTGTGAGTTTTTCTCGAGATTATTGGCAAGCTCGCCTGCAGATGTCACCGTTTGTGCAACTTCTGAAATATGATTGATATTTGATTTAAGTGCATCGCTGCCTTCTCTGGCTTTTTCGCTCGCCTGATTTGCTGATTCAGCGCCCATTTCTGTACTTTTAGCGACTTCGCTAATTGCCGCTTGCATCTGTGTCATCGCGGATGCGACGGATTGCAATTCATTCTGTTGTACATTCATACCTTGTGCATTTTGGTAAGAAATAGCATTCACTTCTTCCACCGCAGCGGTTAATTGGATGGCTGAATCATTGATTATGGTGATCAAAGCGTGTAACTGTGAACGCATTTTTTCCAAAGATTGGGTCAATAAACCGAGCTCGTTTTTACCTGTATCTTCAACAGTAATCGCGTGATTTAGTTCACCACGGGCTATTTTACTTGCAAGATCCACGGATAAAGCAAGCGGTGTTTTAATCGTTTTACTCAGCAGCATACAGATAACTACTATGGTCACTGCAACGAGTATTCCGGAAATCGCCAAGGTGAATAGGGTACTATTAACTGCCGATATAGCCGAGCGCTCGGACTTTTCAACACTACTATCATTCAAAGCTTCCAATTCGCTAAGCTCAGACATGGCGTTGGCAAACAGTGGGTAACTATCCAAAATAATTCGATTTGCTTCTTTGGCATTACCACTTAGAATGAGGCTCTCATAACTATACGTGGCATTGGCGTATCGCTGCCAAGCGGTAATGAAGGCACCGAACAAAGCTTTTTCTTCTTTGCTGACAGGTAATGATTGATAAAATGCTACCTTATCATTGAGTGATTTTTTCAAATCTCTTAAAATAGTGAGCCAGTTATGCACCTCTGGATCTTCAGGGTTTAGCGCAGTACTAAACTCATCTTTTCGTATCGTTGCTAAGTCAATTTTAATGTCTTTGATGGTTTCCATTGATGGAATGCTGGTTCTGACTATGTCGTTCAGGTTGGCGTTTACTTCTTTCATTCCTTGGTAGCTCATCAGGCCAACACCAATGAAAATGACAAAAAGTAAGGTGAAACTTAACGTTATTTGGTTAGAGATAGATAGTTTTTTTAACTGCATTATTGGAGCTCAATGAATCCGTGGATGATGGTTGCTATTTAAAGAAGCGGTATTGTATTTGAAAAGTCAGTGGTTTTTATAATTAAATATTTTTTGCCAATGTTTTCATTTTGTATTATTTGTTGACCAAGTTTTGTGTTTTAGCTTTTTGTGTTTTTGAGTAAAAAATCAACGTGGTTTTTTATTCTTTTTTAATGGTTTTATTTTATTAAAACGTACTTAAGTTCGCGCATAATACACATGGACGCTTGTATTGCTTTTCTTAACCGTATGATTTTTATATAACTTATTTTTAGTGGATAAAATGGTGGCTGAATTTTTGTGAATAAAAATTCAGCGGCAATTTTAATTGTGAAAATTGGTATAGTAACCACGCAGGGGGAGCGATTCAGTAAAAAACTGCCTGCCGCGACTACAGCCATACTTAAATGAACAAAAGTTAAAAGTGATGAACAACTGATATTAGGTTTCGTATCTTTTATCGCGCTGTCTGGTCATTTCGTCTCGTACCATCTGGATCATCTGTTGTTTTACATCTGCATATTGTGCTTTTAGCTCATCAAGTTGACGGGTTAAGATCTCGATTTGTTTTTCAGTCTCTTTGTCGCGATATTGTTTGGCACCGGTATGCTCGTATCTGAGCGTGGCGTCGTGCTGTGAAGGAGTGTCGATATTACTCTCATCGGATATTTTCATTGTTCGTTGTAAAGGCGCTTTCATCAATTCGGAAATAAGCTGCTGTAAATGCTCTACCTGATCCTTTAATAGGGCTTCTGACTCTTCTAGCGCTTCATATTGTTGCTTAAAATTTGGGTTGTTGTCTTTGTATTTCTTTGCCTTTTTGTCCATAAACTCCGTCAATATGGCTTCATTTGTAGGTTTTTCTTCCGTTTCTTCTGTGGAATTACTCGTGGCAGTAGGTGTTTCTCTACTTGCGTCTTGTGCGCCGGCAAAGTGATGTGGCTTCATTTGAATTTCCATAACGTTATCCTTGTTATCTCTATTGCTAACTGTATCGGAGTATTTCCCGATTTCTTTAGCTGTTTGGTTAATCCCCGCTAAGCTAACAAAGTCAGGTATAAGGAGTTAGTGAAATGAAGATATGGCTGGTTATTAGTATTTTGTTTTTTAGCTGCAGTAGCTTAGCTAAATGTGAAGATCAAGGATTTAGGCAGTTTGATTTTTGGCTTGGAGATTGGTCGGTAACGAGCGTAGGAGGCATTGAGTATGGACGTAATCGCATTACCCGAGAGTATGATGGTTGTGTCATTAAAGAGAATTATACCACTGAGCTTGGGTATCGTGGTGAGAGTATAAATATTTATGATGTATCCACTCATCGTTGGCATCAAACTTGGGTGGATAATAGTGGGTTGTTGTTACAGTTAGATGGTGAGTTTCGTGAAGGGAAAATGGTATTACAAGGGGATAGAATAAATGCAGCAGGTATTAAGGTGACGGATAAGATAACATGGACTGCGAATCCAGATGGTACCGTACGTCAGGTTTGGCAGAGTAAGCAAGGCGCCGACAAGTGGCAAATGGTATTTGATGGATTATACAAAAAGGAGACTAAAAAATGAGAAAATTGATTATTGGCTTTATGTGGTTTGTTAGCAGTGTTTGCTATGCACAACCGGAAACGATCACACAGCAAGCGCTGATGATAAACCAAATGTCTGCAGACGCTTACACCATAGTGGACGTGCGAAGCCCTGAAGAATTTGCCGCAGGACATATCAAAGGGGCAATAAACATTCCTTTTAATGAGATTGAGACACATCAGGAAGAGCTAGCTAAACTGACAAATACACCACTCGTTGTGTATTGCCGATCTGGACGTAGGGCTGGCATCTTTATTGAGGCACTAGCGCCAAAAGGCTACACCTTAAAACACCTAGAAGGTGATATGAATAAGTGGTTGGCAGAGTCTCTACCTGTGGTGAAAAAGTAGGGGATCCCCTACTTTTTTGAGTCAATAGCAGAGAGTAAAAAAACAAAAGGGAGACGGCAAAGTTTAACAGAGGTTGGTCGCTGCCACATTTTATTGTGCTTAAAATAACTCCACATAACTAAAATAGGGACTTGAAACAAATATTAATATAAATGATAATCACTATCGTTTTCGTAATGAAGTTAATTTAGGGAAAAACGATGCGATCTTCATCTCCACGTACACTAAACCATTCTTTAAAACTCTCTCTTTGCGCCACTTTTGTGCTGTTTTCATTACATGGCAATGCACATGCTGCTGAAGTTGCCGATGATGCGCTAGCAGCTGATGCTGCGGGTGACGGTAGGGCTCAGGAACTAGAACATATTTATGTGACAGGTACGAGTGTAAAAAATTACACTGAATCTGCAAACAAAGCGGCATTAAAAATGATTTTATCACAGCGTGAAACGCCTCAAGCGGTGACCGTTATCACAAATCAAATGATGCAAGATTGGCAAACGGTTAACATTGATGAGATCTTGGAACATGCAACTGGCTTTTATGCAAAGCGGGGAGCCAGTCTTGATAGGACACGTTTTTCTGTACGTGGCGGTGATGTCAATTTAATCCAAATCGACGGTGTGCAACAGTTTCCTGGTGGCCGAAGACCGAATGTAAACGGGGATGCGGTTGCTTATGAGCGCGTGGAGATTGTACGTGGTGCAAATGGTTTATTAACTGGCGTTGGTGACCCAACCGCCACCGTAAACTTAGTAAGAAAACGTGCAACAAGCGATGAGTTTAAGGGCAGCGTGGCGGTTTCGGCTGGTAGTTGGGATAATTACCGAGCAGAGGTGGATGTGGCGAGTGGGTTAAACCAAGAAGGCAGTATTCGTGGCCGCTTTGTTGCTGCACATTATGAAAGAGATTCTTACATTGAGCGTTATAGCCAAGAGAAGACGTCCATATATTCTACTATTGAGGCAGATCTGACCGATTACACCTTATTACGACTCGGTGTAGAATATGCTGATACCGCTTCGAAAGGGGCGATAAATAGCCACTCTCAACCTTACTTTTACGCTGATGGTAGTCGCTATCAGGGACGCCGTGGTGACACCGGGATGACGGCAAAATGGAGTAGCTGGCCAATCGAAGAATACACCTATTTTGTTGGGCTTGATCACGCGTTTGAAAACGATTGGCAACTCCATGCCATCGCGACTTACAATACTATTGAGATGCAAGGTGGGCAGCTCTTTTTCGTCTATCCTGATGGGCCTATCAACCCAGATGGCAGCAGCGATAATGGATTCGGATACAGTGCTGTAATAAGTAGCTCTGAAGATGAACAAAAGACAATAGACTTGTCACTCCAAGGCCCAGTTGAGCTATTTGGTCGTACGCATGATGTTATTTTTAGCTATAACCAATTCAAGCGAGAGCGTACGTCATTTGGTAATGAAGCCGACCAAACCACGATTTCATTGGAAGGGTTAAATTTTCATGATTGGACAGGTGACGTGCCGCGCTATCCATTTAAAGATTTAGGCCGTGATAGTTTGACGGTAACAGACTCTAGTGGTGGGTTTGTGGCCGTGCGTGTTAACCCGCATGATGATGTTAAGCTTATTGTTGGCGCTAGGATCACCAATTGGGAGTATGATATTGACCTTTATGATCCTAATAACGGTAAGTTTCTTCGTAATCGCTATCATGAAAAGGTAGATACAGAAGTTACGCCTTATGCCGGACTCGTGGTTGATATTAATGAACAATATAGTGTTTACGCGAGCTACACAGAGGCATTTCAGCCGCAAGCCTATTTTGATATCAATGATAAAATGCTCGACCCAAGCACAGGCGAAAGCTATGAGCTAGGGATAAAAGGTGAGCTACTTGATGACACCTTGAACTTTACAGCGGCGGTGTATCGCAATGTTGAGAATGGACTTGCGATTGCCGATCCAAATTACCCAGACAGCTATCTAACTCCGCAGGGCAATAGACCATATATTCAGCGCGGTGAAGGCGATACGACAGAAGGCTTTGAAGTTGAATTTACAGGCTCTATCAATGAGCAGTGGAATATCAGCTTAGGGCTATCAAAACACAAAACTGAATCAAAAGATGGCAAAGAGCTGTTAACGGATCAGCCCAAAGAGCTGATCAACCTGTATACCACCTATGACTTTAGCGCGTTTGTTGACGGCTTTACTGCGGGGCTTGGAATTAATTGGCAAGGTAGCTTTTATGCAATACCACAAAGGCCATTGCCGGGCGGCGGTAGTGAGGCGTATAAGATCACACAATCTTCCGGTGCGTTACTTAATTTAATGGCAAGATATGAAGTGAGTGAACAGCTTAGTGTGTCGCTTAACTTCAACAATCTACTGGATGAAAGTTACTACAACAGTATTTCATCTTGGGACGGCTACGTAATGCACGGCGAACCGTTCAATTGGCAATTAGGGATGCGCTATAGCTTTTAGTGAGTCAACCTAAGCTTGAAATACGGAATGCACCGCCGAAGCGGTGTATTTTTTTGCCTCAAATTTTTTGCTTCAAAATAATAAGTGAATTGGCATTAGATTTTGCATTGTTCCGCAACTTCGTTATTATATAAAGTATATATGATATGTATATGGTTTATATAAGTGGGTATCGTAAAAATTTCAGATGAACTACACGATGAGATCCGTGAAGCGAGCACTGTGATGTCGCGTTCAATCAATTCACAGGCTGAGTTCTGGATTAAAATTGGGCGACTTGCCGAGCGTAATCCAACGCTTACGTTTACAGAGATCATTGCGGCAGAGATGTCACGAGTAAAGTTACAACAGCCAAAAGGAAATTGAGATGCAAGAGGTTACCTTCAAAACCGCTGATGAGATCCAATTGATGCGCGAAAGTGGGCGATTGCTTACGCAGGTGTTTGACTACATTGATAGTTGGATTGAACCTGGAATTTCTACGCTAGAGATTAATGACAAAGTGCACAACTTTATTGTTGATGAGCTTAAAGCGCGTCCAGCCAGCCTTGGTCAGTATGGTTATCAGTTCGTCCTCAATAGCTCTGTAAATGAGGTTGTGTGTCATGGTGTGCCGAGTAAATCGCAAATCTTAAAGTCTTCAGATATTGTAAACATCGATATTACACTCGAGAAAAATGGCTTTATCAGCGACTCCAGCAAAATGTACGTAATGCCTGAAGCATTACTCCCGGCCAAAAAATTAGTGGCAACGACTTACCAAGCGATGTGGGCTGGAATAAAAATGGTCAAACCAGGAGCAAAGCTTGGGGACATCGGTGCGGCTGTACAGCAAGTGGCTGAGAAAGCCGGTTACACTGTGGTACGCGAGTATTGTGGTCATGGGATCGGTAGAGAAATGCATGAAGCGCCAAATGTATTGCACTATGGCAAAGCAAATACCGGGATGACGCTAAAGCCGGGGATGACCTTTACCATTGAGCCGATGATCAATCAGGGAAGCGCAAAAATTAAAACCAAAAAAGATGGCTGGACTGTGGTAACTCGAGATAAAAAGCTATCGGCGCAGTGGGAGCATACGGTGCTGGTAACAGACGACGGTGTTGAAGTGTTAACCCTAAGAGCGGAAGAAGCGTAAGCAGTGCTGTACTTACGCTTTTTTTAACATCAAGTGGGTATAGCGACCTAGAGACGCATAAGGCTCTTGACGATTGTATTTAAGCTCTAAAGCGAGCAAAGCATCAAAACCTTCATCCGCCTTATTTAACTCCCTTAAGTAGTCATGAAAACAGCGAACACCGGTTTTTTGAATAACGTTGAGCTTTGCCTCATCAAGCCAAGTTGCCATATCAGTTTGGCTAATTGGCTTATTGGGGCTGAGACCTACTTTTTGTTTTACCTTAAGATCTTTTTGCACATAGTCGAAGTTACCGTACACCATATTGGCCATCAGATGCGCCTCATGGTTGAAATACATTAGCGAAAGCAAGCCAGTTTTGCTTAGCTGCGCCTTTAGCAGCATAAGTGCACTTTGTTGCTCAACCAACCATTCAAGCACCGCATGGCACAATACTAAGTCGAATTGTCCTAAGTTCAGCGTATCGAGCGCTTGCAGAGGCGCGTGGATAAAATGAAGGTGGTCATTTAGTCCAGCTTCATTCGCGCGCGTTTTGGCAAGTTCGAGCATCTCTTCTGAAATATCAATCACAGTGACATGGTGGCCAAGCGAAGCTAGAAAGAGCGCTAATTGCCCTTGTCCGCCGCCAACATCTAATATGCGTTTGCCACTTGATTGCGTTAGCCAGTTAACTTGTGTGCTTAAGTCACGCTTGAGCACCGCTTCTCTGATTTTACCTTTATTGGTGCCATAGATATTGTTTTTAAACTTGTGCGTTAGTTCAGCAAAGTTTCTATCTGTCGGTGCCGGTTTTTGCTGCTGCTTTTTTCTAGCCATGTGCGAGGTCACTTAGTTAAGCAAAGTGGTATTAAACTGGGTTGTCGATATCAATAAATTCAACATCCAAACCATATTGTGCAGCCAAATATTCGCCAAGTGCCTTCGCGCCGTATCGCTCTGTGGCATGATGTCCCGCCGCAATAAAGTGGATCTGTTGCTCGTTAGATGAATGAATGGTTTGCTCTGATGCTTCACCCGTTAAGTAGGCATCAATGCCTTGGCTTGCTGCGAGATCGATAAAGCTTTGCCCACCACCTGTACACCAAGCAATAGTGCTAATTGGATGATCGCCTGCAACATTTAAGAGCGGCTTTCTACCGAGCTTCTCTTCAACTAAAGCGGCAAAATCAACAGCTGTCATTGGCGTCGTTAATTTTCCTTTTACCGCTACGCTATTTTTATTCCAAGGTTCAAGCGGTCTTTCAAATTCAAGCCCAAGTAACTTACCGAGCTGTGCATTATTCCCGAGTTCAGGATGAACATCTAGTGGGAGGTGGTAAGCGATTAAGTTGATGTCATTGGCAAGCAGGGCTTGTAGGCGGCGCTTTTTCATGCCAGTGACACATTGATCTTCCCCTTTCCAAAAATAGCCGTGATGAACCAAAATGGCATCTGCACCACGTTCAATAGCGGCATCAATTAAAGCTTGGCTGGCGGTAACACCCGTGACGATTTTTTGGATTTCGTCAGTTCCTTCTACTTGCAGACCATTTGGACAGTAATCGTTAATTTGAAATGGCTTTAGTAATTCCGTTAATTGATTCACTAATTTGGTTCGTTTCATAACACCCCCTAACTCTTAGATAGCGCTAGTTTAACTGGTTTTACGATAGATCAAAAAGGGAGAATATCGTGTGGGGTAGAAAAGAAAAATGAGCCGCTCGTCCATGAGTGAGCTCATTGGGCTAGTAACTGGTGCGATTAAGGGTTTGTCACCTCAACGTCTTGTCCTGTTTGTAGACGCTCTGCGCCGCGAACCGCGACTCTATCACCGGCATGTAAGATATCGCTGGTGCGGGGAGTAATTTCAACCCATTGGCCTTTGCCATTGCCGACGGTGACAGGAATTTGTTCGGCTTTATTTTGCTCGTCTATTTTGACGATATGGGTGCCTTGCTTACGTAATATCAAGGCGTCTCGGTCAACCAGCAATACGGCTTGTTTGCTAGTGAGCGGCACTGCGACATCAACTAATTGGCCAATTGCCCACGTATGGGTTTGATCTGCTGCCAGTGCTGCACGCACTTCAACGGTTTGTGAGCGCGGATCGGTTGAGGGGATCACTGCTGTGACTTTTGCTGACGTATTATCTGGCTGAGATAAGTCGCCAGAACGTATTGGCAGCGCTATGCCTTTTTGCAAAAACTTCAAGTACTTAACTGGCACATATAAGCGAACTTCAAGATGATGGATATCTAATATGGTGAGCAGTTCATCGGCACGGTTTATTTCCCGACCCGCGCGCTTAAAACGTTCACTGATAACGCCATCAAATGGTGCACGGACCGTTGCGCGGGACAACTTATCGTCAATAACCTTAAGTTCGACTTCTGCTAAGGCGATATCTGACAGCGCTAGGTCATGTTTATTTTGCATTTCATCGACTTGGCTCTCTGCCGCACTGCTGGTTTTTGCGAGCTTTTTTAATCGAGTCAATTCTTGTTGATATAAGCGTAAATTGATCTTGGCTCGATTTAATAATTCGGCTTGGCGGGCCTTATCGAGTTCCAGTGGGAGTGTGTCCATCCGCACTAAGATTTCGTCTTTCGCGACACTGGTACCGGGTTCTGCTACGTACAACAAACGGCCACTAACTCCTGCGGTCAGCGTCACATCGTCTTTCCCATAAAGTGTGCCACTGACTTCAATTTCGCTCGTGAGAGGGGCTTTTGTCACTTCAGCGACGGTGACTGGCACCACGGCGACGACTTGTGGCGCAACGATCCCAGCACACAGTGCTAGGGCCTGAAGTGTCTGTTTTATTGGGTTTTTCATTCTGTTCTCACTACTCACTGATTGGCAACTAGGCTGAGCGGGGCTTTGGCCGTTGATTTGTTTGTTTCGGATGGCGGAGTTTGCCGCCCAAGTTGCAATAAACTTGGCATCAACACTAAGGTAAATAATGCACTGATAGCCATGCCACCGACGATGACGGTAGCAAGGCCACGGTAGATTTCTGAGCCGACGCCGGGCATGAGCATTAGTGGCAGCATGCCAAACAGACTGGTCAAGGTGCTCAAGTAAACGGGTCTTGCTCTTAGTAACACTGCTTGTCTGACCGACGCTTCACGGCTCATACCCGATGCCATCGCTACACGAGTCTGATCCACCAGTAGAATGGCATTGTTAACGACCAGCCCAAGCAAGATAATAAAACCTATCATGGTCAGTAAATCCAAGGACTGAAAGGTAAAGAGGTTTAAGATATACAGAGCCAGCACGCCACCTGCGATAGCCAGTGGCATCACTAACAATACCAAGGCGCTGTCTTTGGCGGACTTAAATAGCGCGGTCATCAACAAAAACAAAATGAACAACGCAAGGACAAAATTCAGTGCCATTTCTTCCATTGCGGAATTCATCTTTTGCGCATTCCCCGCCAAAATAGCACCGGCACTGGCCGGCAGGCTTGCGCGCACTTTTGGCATTACCTGTTCACTCAAGATGGTTTGCACTTGCTGCAGGCTCATATCAGCTGGAGGTGTGACAACAATGCTGACCGTGCGACGGCCGTTGACACGTCGCAGTTGCGTTGGGCCAACCGTACGTTCTATATTTGCCAACTCGCCGAGAGTTTGAATTCCTGACTGAGGCGTTACGATAGGCAAGGCTTTTAGTTCCTCAGGGCTTTGCCAAGGGATACCACGAAGAATAACGTTCATACGCTCGTTACCATCAAAATACTCATTGACGAATAATCCACCGGTATAAGCTTGTACCGCTTGAGACACATCTCGACGGGTTAATCCCGCTTGGGTGATCCTGCGATCGTTAGGCGTTAATCTAAGCTCTGGCTCTGCCATATCCAATCGCGGCTGAGGTCTGGCAGTTGCCTCTGGAAGCGCGGTTTGTACTGCTTGCAAAGCCACTTGCGCACCTGAGATTAAGTCGTCCATATTGGGACCTGTAAGGTCAATATTGATATCGCGACCATCGCCACCGTTGGCGACTTGGATCATGGAGCCGCGAAAGAAAAACACTTGAGTATCGGGAAGGTCAACGAAGATTTCTTCTTTGGCCACTTTCATCAACTCTTCCACACGTTGAGGGTCGGCTGAGTAGATAAAACCCCCTGCATTAGAACCAAACGCATAGAAATTAAAGTCTTTAATACCAGGTTCTTTTTCGCCTTGATAATAGGGCATTAAGCGCTTTTTAACACGCAGCAGCAATTCTTCTTCCATAAACTGTACGTTGCCTCCAGGTGGTGTCACTAGGCTAAAGAAAAAGCCATCGGTGGGGGCTCTTGGCATAAAGTCAGTTTTTGGCAGCATGGTCATGGTTGTAACCACCGAGCCACCCAATAATACGGCAATCCAAGTAAGTTGCTTTACTCTATTATTGGTCAACTTCATGATGAAATTGGTGAGCTTTTGCCAGTATTTATGATAAGGATCTGGCTTTAGTTCAGAGTCTGGCCACAAATGGTTTGCCAGTGGAATAAGGGTAATAGCACACAACATTGACGCAATAACGGCAATCGAAAGTGTCAGTGCTAAATCGGAGAATAGTTGCCCCTCAATACCTGCCATAAAGAGAATAGGTAAAAAGATGGCGACGCTGGTGGTTGTCGAAGCAAATAATGCTCCGGTCACTTGTGCTGCTCCTTTTAAGGCGGCTTTTTTGTTATCGAATCCTTCTGCTCTTAAGCGTGAGATATTCTCTTGGACTATGATTGCGGCGTCTAGTACAAGGCCCACTGCAAATGCTAACCCCGCCAGCGAGATCACATTAAGACTACGGTCAAAGATATTAAGTGCTAAAAAGGCGACCATCAATGAAACTGGGATTGTAGCTGCAATCACCAAGGTTGCTTTTAAGCCTCTAAAAAATAGCCACAGAATTAAACAAGATAAGAGTACCCCAAGGCCTAAATTACTTTTTACTAAAGAAAGTGCATTACGAATGTGGACAGAGGCATCAAAACTGAGTTCAATCGACAAGCCATTCTCAGCCAGCGGCCCTTGGTTTAGTTCATCAATTGCAAGGTTGATCTCATCAAGCAAGGCAACGGTATTTGCTTCGTTGGCCCGCGAGATCCGAATATAATAGGCCGGTTTACCATTGCGACCACTCATGCCCAAACGGTCTGAGAAGGTGCGCTCAACACTTGCAATATCACCTAAGTAGATAGGCCTGTCCCCAGAATAGCCGACACGCATTTGGGCCATACTGGAAAGGTCGTATTGGCCGGTGAATCGCACGGTATATTGGCGACGTCCAACGTTGGCGAGACCTCCAGAGGTATCGCGAGAGCTCGCAAGTACATTACTGATTTGATCTAAACTAATACCAAGCGCGGCGGCTTTGTGTGGGTCGAAAGTAATACGCAGCTCTTTTGGCCGCTCACTCGCAAGATCAACGCGTGCTACGCCAGGAATACGTGCAAGTCTTGGTTCAATAAACTCGTCGATTTGCTTTTGAAACTGCGCCATATCAAAATCAAGACTATTTGACTGATAGTCTTTGGGCGTGACCAGCAAAGTGGCTGCTGCTTCACCGTTATTACCGCCGGCGAAAACGACTGGGTCTAGCGCATCAAGTGGCAACGGTGGGGCCTGATTTAAGCTTGTTAGCACATCTAACATCGCTTGTTGCATATTTGCACCCACCGCAAATGTTAGTGTAATAGAGCCATTACCACGATTGATGTTAGTATTAACCTCAAGTGCACCGGGTGTGTTTTTTACCGCATTTTCTAGCGGTTCGATGATCACCGATTCTATTTCTTCTGGTGCTGCTTGGCGCCATCCCGAGAAAATCGTGATCTGTGGTTGCTCAATATCTGGTGTCAACTGTATGGGCAGTTTAAATATACTTAACAGCCCAAATAAAATAATCAACACCAAGATGACAATTACACTCGCTGGATTTTTTAGCGAACTGCGTGTCACGTTCATTTAGTATATTTCCAATCTTGCTTTTTCTGCATTGTAGTGTGATGTAAAAAAAGTGCCAGTAAGATGAATTTCACGTTTACCAAAGTTCGCGATAAATTAGCAAAAATCAGCGATAAAACGTACTTTTGTAATACCTTGTAACGCTTTTTTGTAGTTTGAAAAACTTTTTGATCTGAATTAAAGGCAAATGAACTTGTACTAGTAAGATCAATAGAAGTGGCTAAACTTAGCCGAGTATGATCAGTTCTTAGCAATAATTGATAAATGATGTTCAAAAGGAGGTTATATGTACGTTGCGTTAAAATGGGACCATATTATCGGAGCGCATTTTGTGCAATGGATAGTCGTAAAGTGCAGTGGTGTTACGGATAAGTTTGGATTACCTCAAGCCTTACCACCTAGGTGTGATATTGCCTATTTCACTGATCCACAATCGGCGGAGCAAGATGCTAAACAATTTGCGGATTACAAAAATACCGGGCAGGCGAAATATATTGAAAAAGAATATTCACCTAATTTGGGGGAACACTATGGCTTTAGCCATTATGCATGGGATCACACCTACCTTGGTGAGTTAGTTAAACATGCTGTGCTTTATTGGGAAGATGGCAAGCACTTTTCACCTGAACCACACCGAAGCGATATCGCCTATTTTATCGATCCGCAAACGAGTGAAATGGATAGTATCTTCTTTGCACAATATAAACTAGAGCGAGCAAAAATGCGCAGGCAACAGCAAGATGTTGGCTAACGCACTGAATTAGTTCACCAGTCAGCGAAGCAAGTTGCTCGTAATGATCATTGAGCGTTATCTACATCACTTTGCGCGTAAGTTGGATATTCACCTGGTTTAAAGCGATTGAGGTTATTGAGGAAACGATTATCTTTTACGGGCAGGGTGGCAGAGCCATAATCATACTGATTTAGCTTTTCTCGTAATTCGGAGTTGGAAATTCCATCCCCAGTCATTTTATTCCAACTAATGATTGTGGGAGTAACAAAGCGATGATAGTTATTTTCAGCGATTTCGTTTGATTTGGCGAAGCGTAGTGCATGGGTCAAAATACCATCTTTATGATAGACAATTTTTAAATGACCGTTCTCGAATGGTAGCTCATTGGCGGGTTTAGTGAATAAGTCACCATGTGCGCTATAGCTACCGTGTGTAACTATGCCATCTCGAGTCCATACCGCCGCATATTCCCAGTCATGTCGATGACCACCACCAAAATAATCAAACACTTGGTCTTTTTTAAAGTAAAGTGCATAGAAATGTCCACAATACTCGCCGCTAGCAGTGGTTTTACAAGCGTAGCGATGCACAGTATTAGAAGTATTTAAAAATTGATTATCTCGGCAATCACCTGTGATGCGCCCCGATGTCTTTAGCCCTGAATTTTGCACGCCAGTTCTACTGATCCCAGCACTCGGGAGGCAACCATCACCGTCAAAATCGAACACAGGTTCAGTACCATTGATAATGTAGGGTGCTGGTAGGGCTTCGTCTAATGCCGCAAAGTCATTGGCGTAAGCGTATTGTGTAGACGCTGCAACAATTGCGAGGGACAATAAGGGGAGTTGTGTTGTTGTCATACTGCTTTCCTTAATAAATGCAGTTGTGCCGTTTTGCACAACCGCTAACGATTAGAATCTAAGGTTAAAATAGAAGTATGACTTAAATGTATATCTAATGTTAAGTTTTTTGTTGGTTGTTTAGTTTGTTTTGAAAATCAGATCTGACAATGTCAAGTGCAGCAATGACTTCCTCCGCAGGAAGATCATGCTCCTCCAACAACATAATGAGGTCGACAGCAAGTTTTACATGAGTTGGTGCTTGTTCTAAAGGGGTACTCATACTTGAAATTGTTCCTTTTTAGCGATTTGTGCAATGGCAAAATCAATTGCACGCTCTACCGCTTGCTCCATCTTCGCACGCTCGGGCTGAGGCAGGTAAAACTCCATGTCTACATCGTAGCGAATATAGCGCGATGGCAGTTGGTTCAAAACGGTACAACAAAAGTCAGCCATTACGTCCTCATCATAGATTTTATCTAACTTACGACGGACGATATGTTCGACTACTAACTTTTCATAATAATTATGAATATCATCATGTAACTTCATACAGCCTCCTGCACATTCCTTTTAAGTTTATATCATAATAGCGGGGTTATCGAACAAAGCCAAAAAGGTTTGTTGATGTATATCTACAAGATGATCAACGTCGCGCTGATAGCCCCCACCTAGGGCAAAAGCTAATGGAATATTAAGATGATGCGCATACTCAAATACAATCGAATCTCGAGCCCTAACACCTTGCTTTGAAACACTAAAGTGTCCTAGTTCATCACCTTGATACACATCTGCGCCGGCGTTATAGAGGACGATGTCTGGCTGGTATAATCGAACTGCCAGTTGTAAGGCTTCGCGGACGGTTGCCACATATTGCGCGTCCTGTGTATTCACAGGCAAGGCAAAGTCCAAATCGGATTGCGGTTTAACGCGAGGAAAGTTACTTTCACAGTGGATGGAGCAAGTAATGATATCGTCTCTATCTGCAACGATTGTTGCAGTGCCATCGCCTTGATGCACGTCACAATCAAAGATTAGCACGCGCTCAACCTGTTGATGGGCAATGAGCGTTGCTGCGACCACCGCCCAATCATTAAATATGCAAAAGCCACTACCAAAATCGCGATGTGCGTGATGATAGCCGCCGCTTAAGTTTGCTCCAAATCCATATTCGAGCGCATATTTTGCTGCCGCTAGACCGCCCCCTAAAGAAATCAAAGTGCGCTGTACGAGTTGTTCACTCCAAGGAAAGCCCATTTTCTTAATGGCTTTTTCGCTCAACGTGCCGTTTAAAAAGGCATCAACGTAATTACTATCGTGGCAAAGTTGTAGCGCATCAGCTGTGATTTTTTGCTCGGGTTCTTTGATAAATTTAGCAAACTTACTGGCGTTTATTCGTTGGTATAATTTTTTATACTTGTTGATAGGGAAGCGGTGCTTTTCAGGTAGATTTAGCTCGCTATAAATAGGGTGGTAGTAAAGCATTAACGGCTCTGACTTTTCTCAACTTCTTGAATTTTTTGCTCTGTGGCCGAAATGGCTTTTCTACAGCGGCCAAGACGAGCATGAAGGGCTAATATTTCGGCATTGAGTTTGGCAGCCTGAGAGGGAGCTGCCTTATCCATCTGTAGTCTTCTGAGGTCAATCATTTCTTGCAACCGACGCTCAAACTCATGATTTTGCGACAGCTCCTGATATAACTCATGGGACGACTGCATAATCTTCTGCACTGCCTTCTTATACACTTTGGCTTTTTTTGGTGTATTCAGTTTGTTTTCTTTCGCCCAGACAGGGGTTGATTTTAACACCTTCAACACAGCTTCCATTTGCGAACCTATTCGTTCGATGGCGAATGCAAAGGCGTGACGCTGTTCGCTTGGCGGCAGATGGGACATTGCTTCTACTATTTCTTCAACATAGTCGCTGAGCTTTAAGCTTTTAGTGCGAAATACACGGGCATCAAATAAGCTGGGCTGTGCCTGCATATAACGATTCTTATCAAACCATTTTGCTGAGTCAAATTGCGCTGCTTGTTGCTTTAAGCGGCTGACTTGTTGCTCAAGCTTGATAAGTCCTGTACTCACGAGAAATACGCCTCAAAAATAAGCTTGCCCGCAAGTACAATAACCACAGTGTTAAAGAGAGGTTTGATCAGTTTGTTGCCAAACTTAATAGCTGAATGCGCACCGAGCCAAGCACCAAACATTAAAAATGCGCCCATGGTGATACCCAGCATAAAGTTAACATGACCCAGGGCTACAAAGGTGATAAGCGAAATAAAGTTGGAAACAAAGTTCATTGAACGAGCAAGGCCGCAGTTTAAAAGTAAGCTCATTTTATAGAGCATACTGTTGGACGCAGTCCAAAACGTGCCAGTACCAGGCCCTGCCATACCATCAAAAAATCCCAACGACAAACCTTGTGTCCATTGTTTGATTTTGAGTGCTCGGTTAGCCTCAGGCAAAGTATGGGAGTCTGTTGGGCTTAGCCTACCGACTAAGCTATAAATTGCGACAGCGATGATAATTACGGGAATAAGCTTGTTTAAAAACTCGATACTTAGAAAGTCGACAAGTAGTGTGCCCAATACGGCACCTATCGCAGTGGCAATAATGGAGCCAATCCAAAAGCTAGGCTTGAATAACTGCTTTTTGTAGTAGGTAAAGCTCGCGGTTAAGGAACCAAAACTCGCGGCAAGCTTGTTAGTACCTAAGGTTAAATGTGGAGGAAGGCCCGCAGTAAGCAAGGCTGGCACAGTTAGCAGCCCACCGCCACCTGCAATTGCATCAATAAATCCAGCAGCCAGTGCGACTAAGCAAAGTAACCCCCAAGTTGTGGGATCTAAAGCGAGTTCAAACATTATTAATCAATTTGCCTTTTGTATGGTGGCAGAGTATCAAGCATGGCTTTGCCATAACGTTTTGTAACTAAACGTCTATCTAAGATGGTGATACGGCCGGAGTCTGATTCTTTACGCAGCAGTCTACCACAGCTTTGTACTAATTTCTTTGCAGCATCGGGTACAGTGATAGATAAAAATGGATTCCCACCTTTACTTTGCACGAATTCCGCTTGAGCCTCTTCAATAGGAGAGGTTGGCACGGCGAAAGGGATCTTAGTCACCACGAGGTTCTCTAGGTATTTGCCGGGTAAATCTAGCCCCTCGGATAGGCTTTGTGTACCAAATAAGATACTGCCGCGACCTAAGTCGATATTTGCTTTGTGACGAGTGAGTAAGGCATCACGGGAAAGCTCCCCCTGTACCAAAATATTAAGATTTTTACCTCTTAATTTTTCTACCACATGATTCATTTGCCAATAAGAGGCAAACAGGACAAGGTTGGCCTTATTGGTGTCTAAATAGGTTGGCAGGGCATCCGCTAAATAATCGCTAAAGGCTTTATCCGTTGGATCTGTTTGGGTTTTTGGCAAATGCAATGTCGCTTGATTGGGATAATCAAACGGAGAATCAGCTTTGATATATTTAACACCTGGCTCTTTTGCCAACCCACTTTCGTGGGCGAAATGATCAAATGTGCCCAAAGCACTGAGGGTTGCGGAGCAGAGCACCGCGCCTGCACACTCACGCCAGAGGTTATCCTTCAAATAATAGCCGACTTCGATCGGACAATCACAAAGTAAATGGTCGTGATGATGTTTGTATTCTAAGCGTTTTATCCACCTTGCATGAGGCACGCTGTCGCCTTTTCGCGCGTAGCTAAACCAGAGTTTGTTGAGTTGCTCAAGCCGGTTGATATATTGACCGCTTTCAACCAATAACGGGTCGGCTAAAAAAGCTTGCACATCGCCGTCTGAAACATCGCCCGATAGTGCATCATGCATCTTGGTAAGACAACGCAGTGCATCTTGCGTGGCATCCGCAATATCTTTTGCTTTTACAGTGAGCGCCTCTGGTACTTCGCCATGACTAAAGCGGTAGGTATCGTCATCGTTATAAGTAAAGTCGCTCTGATCGAGTATATCCCTTACCGCTCTAAGGTACTTTGCAGCGTCATTGGCTGCATCATTCAGTTTGAAATTCTGCCCAATGGCTTTTTGTGAAACCACGGTGTTTGCCATTTTTCCGCTAAACTTAAGTAGCTTTTCTAGCCACTCGATAGTGCCTTTAATCGTCGCCGCGGCGGAAGAAAAATCTCTGGTAATATGGGGCAGGTGGTGCGCTTCGTCAATTACATAAAATGTTTCTTCTGGTTCTGGTAATATCGTTCCACCACCCAATTCTAAGTCGGCCAGTAACAAAGCGTGATTAATCACTAGCACATCCATTTGTGCGATCTTTTGTCGCGCTAAATGAAAAGGACATAAATGATGAGATTTTAATTGCCGTTGGCAAGCGTGTTTATCACAAGCGATAACATTCCAAACTTTATCTGGAATTGTGTCTTCCCAGCTATCTCTGTCACCTTGCCAGCGCTTTTCTTGGTATGCAAGTGCTAACTCTCTTAAGCATTTTTGCTCCATTTGAGAAAGTGGGCTGCTGGTTGTCGGCATCATCGACATTTGCATCTCATCATCGCTGACGGCAGCCATCAGTTTTTGTACACAAATGTAGCGTTGACGACCTTTTACAAGGTCAAACTTGAAGTCTATGCCTGAATGTTCTTTTAAAAACGGCAACTCTTTGTTGATCAATTGTTCTTGTAAGGCGACGGTTGCGGTTGAAATGACGAGTTTCTTTTTACTTGAGAGTGCGACAGGAAGCGCTCCGAGTAGATAGGCTAAAGATTTTCCGGTACCTGTACCTGCTTCAATCACGCAAATACGTTGAGTGCGGTGATAATCACCTGAGAGTGTTTTTGCGATTTCGGCGACCAGATAATTTTGACTCGGACGAGGACGAAAGCCATCTAAAGCAGAGGCGACATTTTGATGTGCTTGGCGGATGGTTTTTTTTAGTTTGTCTGAGAGCATAATCTATTTAGCCTAGAGTCCTGATATAAAGCAAGCCTACCACTTGAGTCTCGATTTTTAGTTAATCACTGCGTTAACGGATAGGTTTTATTCTGTTTGTGACTTTATGTTCAATAAACAGGTGGATATAATTACAGTGATTCGTCTATTTTAGGGTGGTATTGGAGTTGGCACAAGCGATATATCAGGGCTTTGTTTTATCGAGACAGCAGATGCAGGTAAGTGGCCAACTGCGCTTGTGTTATTGGCTCAAATCGCAACACCAGTTACTCAAGGTGTGGGTAGAGGATGAGCAGCCACTTTTTTTCATTAAACAAGATAAAAAAACAGAAGTAGAACAGCTGCTAAGTCGCGCTCAGTTGCAGTGTAGTATCTCGCCAAGTCAATTAAAGCACTTCGATCAAGCCCCTGTTTGTGTTGTAAAATTTCGCACCTTGAGCCACTTCTATGACGCAAAACAGCTACTTGAAAATAAAGTCGCATTATATGAAGAGGATATTCGCCATTCCGACCGCTATTTAATGGAGCGCTTTATTCGCGGAGCCGCTTGGGTCAAAGGTAAAGCCACGCAAAAACCGGGCTACATTGAAATTACTCAGGCGCAATTTAAGGCTTGCGATGATTATAGACCACACCTTGAAATGCTTTCTATCGATATAGAATGCAACGGCGAGGGGGTCTTATTTTCGGTAGGTCTAGCGACCGATACGGAAAAACTAGTGATCATGATAGGTGAGGCGCAACATGCTGCCGTCAATGTAGTTTGGGTTGAAGATGAAATTGCGTTACTAGAAGAGCTGGTCAAGCAAGTGAATCGTTTAGACCCAGATGTGTTAATCGGATGGAACGTGATTGAGTTCGATGCCGCAATACTTGTGGAACGCGCGCAGGCTAACAGTGTCGCACTTACGATAGGGCGAGATGGCGGAGCGATGTCGACCTTCAAAGGTAACTATACCCGGGTGTTTATTCCGGGGAGAGTGATGCTAGATGGCATCGATATGATGAAAAATGCGACCTATCACTTTGAAACATTTAAACTGAGCTTTGTGGCTGAGAAGATTTTGGGTCGCACCAAGCTTATTGCACAAGATGACAGGCTTGAGGAAATCATCAGACAGTTTCATCATGATAAACCTGCGCTCGCGGCGTATAACTTACAAGATTGTCAATTGGTGTTAGACATTTTTAGTAAACTAAACTTACTTGAATTTGCCCTCGCTCGAACTCAGCTGACGGGACTGGAGCTTGAGAAAATGGGTGGCTCAGTCGCTGCGTTTACCAACTTGTATTTACCCTTATTGCACCGTAGCGGTTACATTGCACCAAACTTATCTGAGCATGGCATTAACTTTGACAGTCCTGGTGGTTATGTCATGGATTCAAAGCCGGGCCTCTACCAAAATATTTTGGTGCTGGATTTTAAAAGCCTTTACCCCTCAATTATCCGCACTTTTTGCATAGACCCTATGGGGTTGATAGAAGGGTTACAGCATCCTGAGCATGCTATAGATGGCTTTAATAAAGGTAAATTTAGTCGCACGGAACATCATTTACCGGGATTAGTCGCAGCGCTTTCCAGCGCACGTGAACAAGCCAAATTAGACAAAGATATGATGCTCTCACAGGCGATAAAAATCATCATGAATAGCTTGTACGGCGTACTTGGGTCAAAAGGCTGTCGTTTTTACGATCCACGTCTTGCAAGCTCAATAACGATGCGCGGTCATCAAATAATGCAACAAACTCGAGCTTGGATTGAAGAGCTCGGATATGAAGTGATCTATGGTGATACTGACTCAACTTTCGTCTGTTTACCTGAGTCTTTGAGTAGCGAAGCATGCCAAACAATAGGCAAGCAGTTGATGATGGAAATTAACGAGCGCTGGCGCGCATTGCTGATGGAAAGCTTTGGCCTCCACAGTCATTTAGAAATAGAGTTTGAAACACACTATAGCCCATTCTTTATGCCTACCATTCGTGGTCAAGAAGTCGGCTCTAAAAAGCGATATGTTGGGCAGATCACAGAGCTTGGCAAGCACAAGCTGGTTTTTAAAGGCATGGAGACCGTGCGTAGTGATTGGACGGAAATCGCCAAAGAATATCAACAAGCAATTATTCGCGCGCTGTTTGATGGGCTCGACACGGTTGAGATCACCCACCAATATATAAATCAGATTTTCGCTGGAAAAGTAGACGAAAAGCTCGTTTACAAAAAGAAGCTTGGTAAGTCTGTTGAGTTATATACAAAAAATATCCCTCCTCAGGTAAAAGCGGCGAAACAGGCTATCGAAGATGGATTGTTGCAGACCGCCAAAAAGGGGGCGCAAATACCGTATTACTTAAGTACTGATGGGCCAAAGTTCGCGCAGCAAGGCAAGCTCGTAGATATTGATTATTATCAATACGTTGAAAAACAAATTTTGCCTATATATCAGATGCTTCCAAATGCTTCAAAATTATCAATTCGTTCTGATGGACAACAAAGCTTCGATTTGCATTAGAGCCTATTTGCCTTTCAAGTGAATTGGAAGATCAATCTATTTCTACCTGTTAGAGCAAATAGGATATGCCTTGCTTCTCACTGGGAAAGAAGGCTTATTAACAATTTTGTCGATATAGCGACCTTTACGAGTAATAAATCATCATTGCAGATGACTCACGTGTTAAATTAATTTTTTATAAAAAAGCTTTATATATTGTGAGATCATAAACACCAGTATCAAAGTAGATCCCTCACAACATTTTTCAGGTGTACTTTTTCCAATCAACAATTGATGGGTTTGAGCATAAACTAACCAATCTCTTTGTTTTTTGTTAATCCCATGTTCCGATTCTGTGTTTTTAAATTAGCACCAAGAAAAATTTTATAAAAAATTGAACTTATTTCTTATTTTTTAACCCATTGTATTTTATGACTATTTCTTGGTGTTTTGTTGTTAATTTGGGGGCTTGTTGGTTTAAAATATGAAAATGGATGTTGACCCTATGTTGGTGCTGAAAGTAGTATAACTGCGTCATGTATCAATTTGTTTCTGTTTTGGTCCAATTAGGGGCGTAGCAAGTCTATGTTTAATAGGAATAAATTTTTGCATTGCTTCATATAAAAAAAATCAGGGAGTAATCAATGTTAAATAATAAAGTAAGCAAGGCCGTACGCCTTGGTTTAGCGTTTGGTGCGGCATCGACTGCTGTATTCAGTGCAGCAGTTGTAGCTGAAGAAGACGCTTCAGTTGAAAGCGTAGAGCGAATCCAAGTTACTGGTTCTCGCATCAAGCGCACCGATTTAGAAACTGCAATGCCAGTAAGCTCTTTCTCAATGGAAGACATTAAAGCTTCAGGTGTTCCTACGCTTGAGCAGTTTGTTCAGCAACTACCAGTAATTAGCGGTGGTAGCTACGGCTCCAACGTAAACAATGGCGGTAATGGTTCTGTAACTATGAACCTTCGTGGTCTGGGTTCAACACGTACCCTAGTACTATTAAATGGTCGTCGTTTTAGTGGTGATATCAGCACAATCCCAATGGCAGCTATTGCACGCGTTGACGTACTTCGTGACGGTGCATCTACTATTTACGGTTCTGATGCAATTGCAGGCGTTGTAAACTTTATTACAGCGAAAAATTACACAGGTACAGAGCTTGAGTTCCGTTATCAAGAAACATCAGAAGGTGATGGTAAAACTGATTCAATCAACTTTGTAACTGGTATCGAGGGTGAAAAAGGTAGCTTAATCATCTCGGCAGGTTATGATAGTCGTGATGCTATATATGGTCGCGACCGCGATTTCTCTAGCTGTCCGCGTGAAGAAGAAAACGGTAAGATTGTATGTGGTGGTTCAACAACTTCTTATCCAGCTTCGTTCACAATTCCTGGAGAAGGTACGGCTAGATACGTAATGGACGAGAATGGCAATCCAAGACCATTCGTTACAAGTGATAAATATAATCACTCATCTACAAGTATTCTTTATCAACCACGCGAATCATATAACCTATTCGCAGCAGGTCGTTACGAGTTAGCAGAAACTGACTTTACTTCTATTGAGTTTTTCTCTGAGTCTATGTTTACTCACCGTAGCAGTACAACAAACCTTGCACCTGTTGGTACTTTCTGGACTATGAATGTTCCAGAGTCACATCCTAACAACAACACCGGTGGCGATCTAAACGTAAACCGTCGTCTTGCTGAGTCAGGCAACCGTCGTACAGATTTTGACGTATATGAGTACCTAATCACTACAGGTTTTGAAGGTGAGCTTTCAAACGGTTGGTATTGGGACTTTAGCTATGGTGTAAACCACCGTCGTCAAGACGAATTTATTGATGGCCGTGTACACAGAGAGCGCATGAATACACTGGTAGATCCAGAGCTTTGTGCTGCAAGTGCAGATTGTACTGCCGCAGTAGCTGGTACACCAAATGGTATCTGGAACCCGTTTGTTAAAGATAGCTTAACTCAAGATATGCTTGACTGGGTAATTGTTCCACTTACTGATACTAATATTTCAGACGATACACAGCTACAATTTAACCTTGCAGGTGACACAGGTGATTTTGAACTACCTGCTGGTGTGATTTCTTGGGCAGTGGGTTACGAACACCTTACAACGTCTTATGAAGCAATCGTAGATGGTGCATCAGGCCTTGGTGCTATTTATGGTACAGCCCCAGGTGGCTCTGTAGGTAAATACAACACTGAAGCGTTTTATGTAGAAGCAAATATTCCACTACTTGCTGACTTACCATTTGCTGAGCGTTTAGATTTGACAGTTGCGGCACGTCGCACAGAAGTAAACTTGATTGACGATGCTGAAACAACGAAAAAGGTTGCGCTAGAGTGGCGCCCAAATTCAGAGTTAATGGTTCGTGCTAACTACTCTGAAGGGTTCCGTACTCCATCTATCACTAACTTATATCGCCCATATACTCAGTCTGCTAATTCATATACAGATCCATGTGTAAACTATGGCGCTAGTGACAATGCAATCTTAAAAGAAAACTGTGCTGCTGATGGCCTTGCACCAAATTGGTCACAGCCTAATGCGCAATCGGGCTCATGGTTGGGTGGTAATCCAAACTTAGGTCCAGAAACATCAGAAAGTAAGACGTTTGGTATTGTATGGTCACCAGATTTTGTTGAAGGCTTTAGCGCGACGATTGATTACTACGATATTGAAATCAGCAACGTAATTTCAAGCCTAACGCTAGAAACTATCGGTGAGACATGTTACGGAAGTAAAGACTTCTCATCACCAGTTTGTGACTTGATCAAAGGTCCTGAAGCTTACGGTACTAAAGGTATTAGCCCTCGTCGTAACCTAGATGGCAACCTTGTAGGTGTTGATTTGTCGACACAAAACCTTGGTTTCTTTACTTCTAAGGGTGTCGACTTCGACTTTAACTACGCGACAGAAGCGCTAGGTGGTAATCTTCGCTTTAAACTAGCAGGTACACATCTACTAGAGCAAACTTCTCTTGAAGCTGAAGGTTTGGTTGTTGATGAGCTAGAAGGTAAATACGGTGCGGATATCGCGAATGGTGGACGTGGTGCGTTTAATGAATGGCGTGCAAACCTACGTACATCGTATGACCGCGATAACTGGGGTCTAGCACACACTTTACAATATCAAAGTGGCGTGGATGATTCTGCACCAAATGAAAATGCACTTTCTAACAGCGTTGGTTCTGTAATTTATAATGACCTTTCTGGTTATTATCACGCGACGGATAGCTTGACTCTATCACTAGGTATTAACAACCTATTCGATAAGCAGCCTCCTTATGTTAGCCGTGGTGATAATGGTCTTCTTATCCGTGTTCACCGCCTAACTGGTCGTGAATATTACGCGAAGGCGACATTTAAGTTTTAATTAATAAACTTAAATAAAGCGGGGACTTTCCCCGCTTTTTGTGTTTATAAACCAAAAATAAAGAAGGACTTGATATGAAAACAATAATAATAGTAGCTGCTACTTCATTTTTATTTGCGTGTAGCTCAACGGACAACTCCCAAGCAGAACAAAGCGTAGCCAATAAAAAGATTGAAATGAACTGCGAAGTTAGTTCTATGACAGGGAGTAAACTTAAGAGAAAACGTTGTGTTGATAAAAAGCAGGCTGAATATGAGAGAGAAAATGCTCGGCGCCTGATAAGAGATGCTGAAAATAACACAGCAACGACTGATAGGTAGCTCTTTCATATTGTAAACTAGTGAGTATTCAAGTGTGTTGTCTGAATACTCATGATTTGTCTTTTACTTTACATCTACCACTTTACTAGCTTTACGATAGCGTATTTTGAAGCCACTCCAGGCTGGCAATTCCCACCTTTTTGGTGCATCTTTCCTTGTACCGCTGATGTGAGTAAGCTCGATTCTTTTTCCTTTAAAATTATAACTTACTGCCATTGTCAGCTCCGGAATTGACCATGTTAGCGGAAACTTTTCAACAAATGGTGCTAATTCCCACGCTTCAACTTCATTGAATAACAAGTCTTGTTCGTTGATTAGTGCTACATCATCATAGCTTTCTACACCTAGCGCTGTGAGTTTCTCACTTAAAAAGGAGTTGAGTGTGGGTACAAGTTCATCGCGTCCATGAAATTGGTAGAACAATGCTGTTTGCTCAATACTGGCTTCTATTTGCTTGGCCAAACCTGAAAATAGCGTATTATTTTGGATAAGTAATACTAAGGCGGAAACAACATCCTTGGGGTTGTTAAGACGCTTAGTCTGTTGGCCTAAAACCTCGTCACCGTAATGTGTAATAAACTCACCCCAAAGCTCATCATTATCAATATGGGCAGAGCGTAATGTCTGGTTGCCAAGGCCCATTTCAAGTAATTGCTTTTTCGTTAGTACCGCATTACACATCGCGAGCGTCTTGGCTTGCTTGGTACCCTTACCTGCGAGTGAAAAAGTATCTAATACCAGTAATGCTTCTGCCTGTTCCGATACGCGAGTATGGTTTGAAGGCATGACTTCAGCTAGGCCATTGTTAAAGCCATTGCGACGGTTTTGCTTATTGATATAAACCCAATGTGGCATTAGCTTAGCTAACTCAATGACGAGTTTGTCATGGTCAAAACTGGCTGCCTTATCCAAAGGCGGTAATGCGAATGCTTCACGCAATTGCGCGCTAAATTGCTGTGCTTCTGTGAGCGCCTCAGGCGTAATATCAATTAATTCTTCAGTTTGTCCTCTCACCACCGCGATAGCGATTTCTATATCTGAGCCTCGAGTAAATCGGCTATTTAATCTTGTTAAGCGCTCCACATCATTAGGTAACTGGTAAACTCTAGCTGGTACAGACAGTAGCGAAATAAGGTCAATAGCCGCTTGACGTAGCGTGTTTGAAGCCAATTTATGGATCACATAACCAAACTCAAAATCGATGGGCAGCGGGTACAGCAGCTTGCCAAGCGGAGTTGCTATATTTTGTTCATCAATGGCTTCTAATGTAATTAGCTGTTGTTTAGCTTTGCTTAGTGAGCTTTCAGGAAGTGGGTCGATAAAATCAATAGACGAGACGCCTGTTGTTGCACAGCCCGCCGCAAGTACAAGCTCTGCCAGTGATTCTCTTTGGATCTCAGGCGGGGTGCTGTCTATCAAAGGCGCATATTGGCCATATAACCGGATACATAGTCCCGGTTGCGTACGTCCTGCGCGTCCTAGACGTTGCTTTGCTGAATCTCTTGCAATCGCATCTAAGCCTAATACGGTTTTTCCAAGGCGTAAATGAGTACGACGCTCAAGCCCTGAGTCAATCACGCAAGTGACATTGGGAATAGTGAGCGAGGTTTCCGCAACATTGGTTGCGAGAATAATTCGACGTGTATTTTGTGCGGTTAGTGCGATGCGCTGAGCCTCGGGGCTACAGCCACTATATAAGCCAACGGTAGTCGCTGGCAGCGCTTTCACTTTAGCTAAGCTTGCTTGGATCTCGGCCTTGCCAGGTAAAAAGACTAAAATATCGCTCTGGCAATGTTCCAATGCGTATTGGCAAGCTGCAAAAACTCGAGTATCGAGTTGCTCTTTTTGGGGCATAGTTCTTGGATCAGGGGCGTGAAAATACTCTTCAACGGAGTAAATAAATCCTTCAGATTCTAAGATAGGGGCGTCTAAATAAGAGGCTAGCTTTTGGCTGTTTAACGTTGCCGAGGTAACAATTAGCTTGTGTGATTGAGCCTGCTTCAAGAGCGCTAATAATAAGTCCATGTCCCAGCGTCTTTCATGAAACTCATCCAACATCACGACGCTGAATTCCGCAAGTTTGCTCTCAAAAAACCACCTTAATGCTACACCCGGCGTTGCATAAACTACCTGAGTATCTGGTGAAAACCTCCCTTCAAACCGAATTGCAAAGCCGACCTTATCACCAAGCGGTGAGCCGCTTTGAGCCGCGACATACTCAGCTAAAGAGGTACAAGCAATACGCCGAGGTTCTATGACTAATACTCTGCCATGTTGTGAGGCCCAAAGTGGAAGTTGGGTTGATTTGCCAGAACCTGTTGTCGCACATACAACAATCGCATTTTGTTCACTTAGTGTTTGCGTAAACTGAGGGTGTAAAGATTCAATGGGTAGAGACATACTAGTTCATTTGCATTTTTCCGCCATAGTAACAAAGTTTGCTTGAAAAAGTCGGAGTCAGTACCAATTAATATTTGAAGACTTATTCAATAAAGGCCAAAAGCCATGATAGAAATAGTGCTTATTATCGGCCTTATTCTATTTGTTTCTCTGTATTGGAATTGGGAAAAAATTCAAAGACTGCAGTGGCAAAGGAAATATCAAGGTCAAACGCTGAGCGCGTCAGATAAGCAAGTATTGCTAAAATACATGCCTATCTACCGTAAGATGACAGATGCCGATCGCTTACAGTTAGAAAAACATATTGTCTGGTTTCTTGGCGAGAAACGGGTGTTGGGTAGAGATGGGTTAACGGTATCACGACCTATGACCCTAATTATTGCCGCAGATGCCTGTTTATTGGTACTTAAGCAAGCTTGGCCACTCTATCCCAATGTTAAAGAAATATTACTCTATCCCAGTAGCTATTACGCGCCACAAACTTCTAGAGATGGTGCCGGTTTGGTTAGTTTTCACCAAGCCGTTCGTCAAGGTGAGTCTTGGCCTGGAGGTACTTTAGTGCTGAGTTGGCACGATGTACTTGAGGGAAATCGATTGCCTGAAGATGGTCACAATTTGGTGTTTCATGAGTTTGCCCATCAACTTGACCAACAAACTGGTGCGACGAATGGAACGCCCGCGTTACCTGTAGGAATGAGTTACCAAGACTGGGGGAGGGTGCTATCAAAGGCTTACCAGCACTTAAAAATGCAGCTGTCTTACAATATGCCTCATGCTATTCATTCATACGGCGCAACAAACGAAGCGGAGTTTTTTGCCGTGGTAACAGAGACATTTATTGAAAAGCCCCATGAACTAAAACAGGAAAACCCAGAGCTATATAATTTGTTAAAAGACTACTATCAGTTTGAGCCGAGAGATTGGCAACGACATTAAAGCATATAAATAAAAAAACCGCTCAGTTGAGCGGTTTTTTCTTAAGAGCGTCGATTAAGAAAAGCTAATTTCTTTTCTTTCGCGCTTTTCTCTTCTTTGACCTTCAGGACGGCGCTTATCACCACCGCCACTACGTGGGTCTTTAAAGCTACGCTTACGGTCTCTTTGCTCTTCACCTCTACCCTGACCTTGGTCAGCAGGGTGAGTGCTCTTAGTCATGTTCATAGGGCGCTGACAAATGTGAACGCTCTTGAAGTGGCTAAGTACATCACTTGGCATATTCTGCGGCAATTGAACCGTGCTGTGTTCATTGAACAGACGGATTTCACCGATGAACTTGCTTGAGATATCCGCTTCGTTTGCGATAGCACCAACGATGTTCTTAACTTGAACACCATGATCACGACCCACTTCGATACGGTAAGTATCCATTGGACCTGATGCACGATCACGGCTACGAGATTTGCGCTCACCACGGCTACCATCTCTGTCTCGACGCTCTCCACGACGATCATCACGCTCTCTACGCTCGCGCTGTTGAATTTGAATATCTTCAACTTTCAGCGGCGTTTGTTGCTGTGCCAGACACAATAGCGCTGCTGCTAAGTCTTCTTGGCTCAGCTCTAGCTTTTGTGCAAGGCCTGACGCCACTTTTGAGAAGAACTCAATGTCTTTGTGCTCAAGCGCTGCAGAAATCTTAGTCTCTAATGCACCAATACGCTTTTCTTCAACGACTTTCGCACTTGGTAATTCAACCTGTGCAATATCAGAGCGCGTATGGCGCATGATGTTCTTAAGTAAATAACGCTCGTTGTTCTTAACGAACAAGATTGCTTTACCTTGGCGGCCAGCACGGCCTGTACGACCAATACGGTGAACATAAGCTTCACAGTCTTGTGGGATATCGTAGTTAACAACAAGGCTTAGACGCTCTACGTCAAGACCACGTGCTGCAACGTCAGTTGCGATAACGATATCTAGTAAGCCGTTCTTAAGACGGTCTACTGTGCGCTCACGCGCCTGCTGGTTCATGTCGCCGTTGAGCGGTGCAGCTGAGAAGCCTTCACGCTCTAGTAGCTCTGCAAGCTGAACAGTGTCATTACGTGTACGTACGAACACGATAGCACCGTCGTAATCTTCCGCTTCTAAGAAACGTACGATCGCCTTGTTTTTGTGTGCAGTTGCACGCCAGTAAACTTGCTCGATCGTGGATACGGTAGAGTTACGCGGAGTGATCTTAACTTGTTCGGCGTTGTCTAAATACTTATTACAGATTGATTGGATCTGCTTAGGCATAGTCGCAGAGAACAAGCAAGTTTGCTTCTCTTCCGGTGTTTTTTCCATGATGCTTTCAACATCATCGATAAAGCCCATGCGTAGCATTTCATCTGCTTCATCAAGTACAAGTGCGTTTAGACCAGAAAGGTCAATCGTCTTGCGGTTGATATGGTCAATCAAACGACCTGGTGTTGCCACAATAATTTGGGCACCACGGCGTAGAGCACTCAACTGAATGCCGTAGCTTTGACCACCATAAAGCGCTAATACTTCAACGCCTTTAGTATATTTAGCATATTGCTGAAAAGCTTCAGCAACTTGAATAGCTAGCTCACGCGTTGGCGTAAGCACAAGAATTTGCGGTTGTTTAACGGATGCGTCTACTTGGTTTAACAATGGCAGTGCAAATGCTGCCGTTTTACCTGTACCCGTCTGCGCTAGTCCCAGTACGTCTTTTCTTTCTAGCAATAACGGTATACATTGAGCTTGGATCTCAGAAGGTGTTTTATATCCCAGCTCTTCGACTGCTTTTAAGATTGCAGGAGAAAGGTCTAAAGATTCAAACGTGACTGGTTCTGACATTAATGCGCCTCAACTATTTTAAAGAGGCGCGAATTGTACAGGAAAGATAAAACAAAAGCTTGCATAAATTCACACTATTTTATATGTGCATGATATTGATTAAAATTTAATCTGCATGGTTTTGCTAATTTACTGGTAGAGGCCCAAATTTGCTTTTGCGTAGGCTTCAAATTCAGTAAAGCCACCAATGTGAGCTTGGTCAATAAAAATCTGGGGTACGGTAGGACAAGGTTTACCCGCTGACTTTTCAAGGTCGGCTTTGCTTACCCCTTCTTTTACGATGTCAACATAGCGAAAATTGAAATCATCGCGCTCTTGCGTTAAACGTTCCGCTACTTCTTTAGCACGAACACAAAACGGGCAACCTTCACGACCAAAAATAACAGTAAACATATTTTTTCTCCTCTAAATGAATAAATTTAGTATAGAGAATTAATCATGAAGGTAAATTGAATTAACATGATGGGGTTAATCCAAAAAAGCGATTAACTCCGATAGACGGTTTTGATCAAGTGGAATCCAAACTTGGTTTTTACTGGGCCGTGTACTTCAAATAGCGGCTTCTTGAATACCACATCGTCAAAGGCCTTCACCATATCCCCTTTATTGAACTCACCAAGGTCGCCACCGCGCTTTTTTGAAGGGCAAAGGGAATGCTGTTTAGCCAATTTGCCAAAGTCAGCACCTTTGGCTAGTTTGGCTTTGATATCTAAACACTCTTTTTCGGTTTTTACTAAAATATGATAGGCGCACGCTTTAGGCATGAAGGGACTCTCATTACAAAAATAAATGCGATCATGCAGAGCTTGTGCGCCTATGGCAAGTTAAAATGTTACGCTGAAACCTATAGAAGGACGCATTTCAAAGTCATCGCTTTCCTCTTCTATATATAAATCATTGATTGATTTGACTCTATCGTAGTCAAGGTCAACATAGGCAGTATTGTCTCGGCCATATGCATTCATTAGCTCCAAAATTAGCTTGCCATCGAGACCAAATAATTCTGTTTTGCGTTCAAAACGAATATCTAGACGGTGGTAAGTGTCAAAACGCTCTGAGAATGGGTCGCCATACACAGGCAAGTAGCGGTTCGCAAATTCAGGATTCTCTTTTACACCCACAATTGGGGTATAGGCTTGACCGCTACGAGCGGTAAAGTTAAAGCCGCCAGACCACTTTTCACCAAAGTCATAGTGAAACACGGCATTCAGAATAAAAGGAGTATCGGCATAATAGTCACGCTTAATGCCGGTTAGCTCATCCTCACGCTCACTTTTTGCAAGACTTACTGCAACCCAACCATACCAGTCATCGGTTTTGTTTTTGTTAATAATAAAATCAACACCGTAGGCTGTACCGGAAGTCCCATTGATGTAGTTTACCTGAGATAAAGGGGCACTTTTTGGCAGGTCATCCATAGTTTTATAATAGGTCTCGACGGAATATGACCACTCATTTTCTAACTCCTGTTTAAAGCCTAAGGTATAGTGAGTTGAACGCTGTGCTTCAAGTTCAGGGTTACCAACAACAGGTAAAATGTATTCAAGATCTTGAATACGGCTGTAAGTACCAGCCTTGGCTGAGATCACGGTGTCATCGTTATAGAAGTAATTGAGCGCAAGGCGTGGATGGACAATGGTCTCATCACTGTAGTCATAATATTCGCCTACTATTCCTAATTCACTTTGCCATTTTGGTGAAAACTGCCAAACATGATTAATCCCAATAAAGGCAGAATCTGTTCCAGCACTCGATGTGCCCTTAATCCTTTCACCTTTATTTAGATCACAGTCGGGGTCAAACTCGGTGCAAACATAATTAAAAGCGTCGTAGCGGTAGGTGGATTTTTTGTCGTAGTAGCCAGCATCAGCAATGACACGTTGTTCTTTATTTAGTTTATAACTGGCTCGTACTTTATAACTGAGTTGTTCTTCTTCAAAATTCTCAAAATAGCCATCAGATAAAGTCGCACGTTGACCGTAGCGCATGGTGGCTTGGTGATTGAGATACCCGACGCCTGCGCGAATATGTAAGTCTTTGGCGTAGTGGTCCCACAAAATGTTCTGACTATTAAATTTACGAATATAGCGAGCATCACCCTGATATTCTGGAGTTTTAAGAGCAAGATCTGACGCACCTGAAAACCCAGCCGCAACCGAATCTTCCGCGCCATTGATATTTACCGTTAAGGTATTATTTGCATTGATATCCCACAGCCACTTGGCTTGATAGTCGTGGTCATCCGGTGGATCGTTAATGGTGATCCCTGTAGGCTTGCCATCATCGTCCTCAAGCTCCTCGCCATCACTAAAAAATAGCGGTAGGGTACTTTTTCTTGCTGACACATAGAATGCAGAGTTTTCAGTCGCTTTACCTTCAACAAAAATACCTGCGTTAAACATGGTTAAATCTAGTGTGGTGGCAATATCTTGGTATTTTGGATTACGCAGCGTGACGTCAAACACGGCACCAGTGGCATTGCTGTAACTGGTACCAAACCCAGCAGAATTCAGCTGAAAATCTTGAATTGTATTGCGGTTGAAAATAGAGCTGCCGAAATCGTGAAAGATATATCCTGCGGGCATAAAGTCCACTTCAAAGATATTGTCGTCAGGAGAGGAGCCTCGCACGGCAGGTGCGCCCATTGAACCACCCGCGGCAACAACGCCAGGCAGAGCAAAAGCAGCCCTGAGTGGGTCGCCCATAGCTCCTGGCATGTCTACAAGTTTTTGTGCATCTTCGGTAATTTCTGAAATAACTGAGCTGCGTTTGTAAATAACTTCGATGTGTTCAATTTTCTCCTCATCGGCTAATGCGTTATTGGCAAGGGTAGTGCAAAGCACGAGGAGTGAAATTTTACTGAGCGTAAAGTTCGGGGCGTGGCGCATGGTCGGCTTCCTATTCATCCTTTGTTAAGATGTGCGTTAGCCTAAACGAAATAATTGTTGATTAATTTCAGAGAGTCGTAATTAACTGTAAGCGGTTTAATGAAATTTCTTACAATCTCGCTCGGATCCCTATCTCGGATGAGTAACCAACAGAGCGCTCGGTTATTTTGAAGCCTTCATCAAGTACATAATATGTAGGGTAAGCCTGCACTTTATACGCTTGTGCCGTGGTTTGATTGCCGAGTAATACGGGCATGTCTAATTGTAGATCGCTGACAAACTTTGTTACCTCTTCGGTGGAACGATAATCCAGTGCAATCGCCACTGCTTTGACTTTGCCTTGCTGATGTAGTTTATTAATATTCGGCATGCTCACTCGACATACGCCGCACCAAGGCGCAAAAAAATACACGACGCTTTGTTGCCCTTTAAGCTGAATAGACGAATAAGTTTGCTTGGATTGTAAAATGGGTAGATGAAATGGCGGCGCCGTTTGTTCTCCCGAGTCGGTAAGCATGTTTCTTTCTTGATAGGCTGAAACGGCGAAAAACACCAGCACAATGATGAAAGCTTGGCCAAGCAGCTTGAGCATACAAATGATCCCGTAATAACAGTAAGCAACTATAAAGACCGCAGTGTAGCGATCTTTATTGCAGCGGATCAATGTATTTGAGCTTAAGCGTAGGGGTTGTCGCCTAGGTAGCGTTTCGCTTTTTGCTCTTTCAATTTAGCTAAGTCAACGAGTACCAGACCATCGATACAGTTATTAAAGTCGGGATCTATACTAAAGCTCAGAAAGTTCACGCCTTGCTCTTCGCAGAGCTCAGTATACTGTTTAAATAAGGTTGGTACTTGCGCACCCATATTAGCAAGAATATGTTTGAGCTCAGCGAAATCTTCTTTGATGTCATTGCCACTGAACATGTGTTGATAACGGTTAAGCTGATCATTACTCAGCTTCATTTCGTTGTTCGGCGTGGCGATATCAGCAAGGTTTGAAAAGTAATGTTGGTAGTGATATACCAACATGGCTTTTGCTTCATCCGGTAACGCGTTTGATAGACTGACTGCACCAAACATATAACGGTGCTCTGGGTAGCGCTTTACGAATGCACCAATCCCATACCACAGGTAATCTAGGCTCTTGCGACCCCAGTATTTGGGCTGCACAAAGCTGCGACCAAGTTCGAGGCCTTTTTCAAAGTATGGGGTCATGGCTTCACTGTACGAAAATAAGCTGTCGGTATAAAGCCCCGCTTGTCCATGCTCCTCTATCACTCTCTTGGCACTTGCAAGTCGATAAGCCCCCACCAGCTCGAGTTGTTTCGTATCCCATAGCAACAAATGGTGGTAGTGCATATCATACTTGTCGATATCACGCCGGTTACCACTCCCTTCTCCCACTGCCCTAAAGGCAATTTCCCGAAGGCGTCCAAGCTCTCTAAATATCACCGAGCTGCCGGTGTATTGGTAAACGTATATTTGCATGCCATCAGGTGTTTCACCGATACACTCGCATGCTTCCACTGCCTTTTTTAGTTCTTTACGATTTTCTGGAACTGCTATCGGGGTTTGTGTTTTGAGTGGCAGTGGTTTTTTACTGGCAAGACGATAGAGTTGCTTACGAATAAGCGCGACTATCTCTTTGTCTTTAAGGTTATCAATAAGATAAGACTCTGGAGGAATGCTGGCGCCTATTTCAAATTCTAGCGACTTTTGCCTTTGTTTAAACATCTCTTTGACCAATAATAAGCTGGCTAAAGGCTTGTAAATCATACTGGTGCCGTAAAAGAGTGGACTGTTTTTCGCTTTGATAAAAATGGGTAGAATGGGGCAATTGGCTTTTTTAGCCATTCTTAAAAAGCCAGAGTTCCATTTACAGTCTTTAATACCGGTTGGGCTTAAGCGAGAAACTTCGCCTGCAGGGAAGATAAGTAATGCTCCCTCAGACTTCAAATGCTTGTGAATATTTGCCAGTTCTTGCTTTTTACTGGTTCCTGAGAGGTTATCAACAGGCAGTAATAGGGGATGCATTGGTGTAACCGACATCAACATCCGATTAGCGACGACCTTCAAATCAGGTCGTACTTGTGCCAGCACTTTGATTAGTGCCAGTGCATCTAAAGAGCCAATTGGGTGGTTTGCGACGATCACCACCGGCCCTTCGCTTGGGATATGCTCTATTTGCTTTGGTTTAAAACGAGCGTCAAAATCTAATTCATCAAGTACTTGTTCCACAAACTCGAGCCCCTGCAAATGAGGGTAGGTATCAGCAAACGCGACAAACTCTTGCTCATGCAAGAGATAACCAAGTCCTTTTTTTACTAAACCTTTTACCTTTGGGGAGTTTTCAAGTTGTGGAAGATTTGCTTCAATGACTTTATCTACACTGATCATTTTTCATCACCTGTTGGCGCTTTTTTGCAAGAGTAAAAACTATTAATGACAAGCATGTTGCATTGGTATGTCATTTATTTTGCAGTGATAGCGTATAGCGAAAATAAAGGAACAATATGGCTTTACTTATTTGTGTTACTGGTCGTAATAATGACAAGTTAGTTGCTGAGTTAGCAGCGCTGCTGCCGCAGCAAACCTTGCTTGAATGGCCCGTTGATGATGTTAGCTTATTAAAGGAGGTCGAGTTTGTACTGGCATGGAACGCGCCAGAGACGCTATGGTCACAGCTTCCAAATTTAAAAGTTGTGCATTCTTATGGTGCCGGTGTTGATAGCATTCCGATGCGGCTGTTACCACCACATGTAGAGGTTGCGCGGATCGTTGACCCAAATTTAGCTGATGATATGGCTGAATATGTATTAGGCCAACTATTAAGTCATAAGCTTCGAGTTAGAGAGTATGGGCACAATCAATCTCAGCAAATATGGAAGCCAAGGCGCGCAAGAACAGGTCGCACGGTTGGTATTATGGGGATGGGACAACTAGGCCTTGCGGTCGCGCAAAAGCTATACGTAAATGGGTTTAATATCAAAGGCTGGTCCGGCTCTGCAAAACAACTCGACAATATTGAGCACTTCAGTGGGCAAGAAGAGCTCGCAGCCTTTCTTGCAGACCTTGATTACCTTGTGTGTCTTCTACCATTGACTGAACATACCAAAGGAATATTGAACGCCCAGCTGTTTGCACTCGCGCCGGATCATTGCGTACTCATAAATGTCGCAAGAGGTGGCCATCTTAACGAGACGGATTTACTCGACGCGTTAGCGGCTGAGACATTTGGAGGAGCTATTTTAGACGTATTTAACACAGAACCGCTTCCAGCATCACACGCCTTTTGGCAGCAGCCAAACCTTAGCATTACTCCACATGTTGCCGCATTAACCAGTTTGAATACGGCTGCTGAGCAAATTGCTAACAACTATTTAGCGATGCAGGAGGGCAGAGCACTCGTTCATTTAGTTCAGAAAAAGCAGGGCTACTAATTGATTAAATGGTGGTAATTAGCCATAGAGTAAGGTGCAAAGAGAATAGTATAAACTACTGTATAAAAAAACATCTTGAGAGTTTATGAATGATGCATTAATTTAACAAAAAAACAATAATAAAAAGGTCGAACCCATGAAGCAAAGTCAAGGTGGCGCGAAATTATCACTTGTTGTGGTTTCGGTTATTTTGTTAGGCGTATCTGCTTGGTTTAATCAAGCAAGTGCTGGTGAACTTCAGGGGACGATACCCACCGCAAATAGCAAATAAGCCGAGTTTTACTCGGCTTTTTGTTTTTTAGCGTTTAGCGTGGCGCTCTCTGTTTTCATGTTTTTTCTCTTCACTTTTTCTTAGCAGTACGTACGTAGAACCGCTACCACCATGGCATTTTAACGCTGAGTGAAACGCCAATACTTGCGGCATTTCTTGCAACCACTTGTTTGTATAGCTTTTGAGTACTGCAGGAAAGGGTTTACTGTTTAAACCAATGCCGTGCCTTAACAATAACACCCGAATACTTTTTGCATGGCAATCCGTAATAAAGTCAAACAAAGCTCTACGGGCATCATGAAAGGGTTTGCCATGTAAGTCTAAGGTGGCATCAACTTGATACTTACCTAATCTGAGATTTTTATACACGCCATCTTGAACACCACTTTTTTTATAGGCGAGTAGATCGTGCGGATCTAATAGATCAACGTACTCTGTAGATAAGTAATTAGGATCAAACTCCAGTTCTTGCTCGGCGGCTTCGCGTTTTGCGAGTTGCGAAATGGTTGGTTCGTTCTTGTGACGGCGTAATTCTGCTTTTTTGTCTTGAGCGAGAGGAGTGACGTCGCCCATTGAAGCTAAAAATAGCTCTTCATCAGTTATGGCCATACTGCTTCTCCATTAACAAGCAATGATGGCCATAATTTTAGCGCACCGAAGTGAAATAGGGAACTAATCGCTGGGAACTAGTCGCTAGGAACTAGTTGCAGCGGAGAACTAGTGAACTTCCATTTGACCAAAGGTGTAGACTTTGAATAGATAAAAAGTATTTATCAAAATCAGGCTTAGGTTAGAAATTACACTGGTGTTCATCAGATCAAGGCTAAACGAGATAAAAAGTACGCCACATGCGCACACAGCAGCTACTCTTAGTAGCGTTTTATGGTTAATAAAAAAGGCACCAAAACCTAAAGTAAGTAATACTAAGTTAAGTAGCCAGTCGAGCTCGTTTGCCATTGTCTGTTTGGTTCTCCAAATACGTTTAAAGGATCGCCATTATGGTGATCATTTAAGCTTCATTCAACTAATATATTTTATTGTTTTCACATTAGAAATTTTAATGGATTAACAGTGCCTGAATAGTTATGTTACGGCTGTTGCATAAGTCGTTATAAATCTATGTTAACGCTTTTAATTTCTTTATGACTTGACTGGGTTAATATTGAGTATCTTAATGATAAATATAAACAAGTTTATGAATCAGCGCAGATTAAGAAATGCATATCTATACTTAGTTACATATGTACAAACCTAAGAGAATTCCGCACAAGGCGATAACAAAAAGCCGTAGGCGACAAAAATAATTAAGGAAAGGCAATGAAAATGCTCAAGTACTACCTGTTTGCAAGTCTCTGTTTAGCTGCACTCACGGTCCACAGTATAGGCTCTTGGTTAATGCTGCCGCTTGCGTGGTTTACCGTCTCGATATCGTTAGTTACTTTTGCTTATGCTACCAACTATCCCCATATATTTAGAAAGCACGGTACAGGCAAGATCCCTTGGTATGCAACTTGGCTATTTTGGCCCTATTTAGGGTGCGTACATTTGTACAATGCGATTGAACGAGGCAGAGATGTTGTGGACGCGTTTCAGCCGCTAACTGATGACTTATTTGTTGCTTGTCGCTTATTCCCAAGCGACGTGGATATGCTCAAGGCAGAAGGGATAGAGGCTATTTTAGACGTAACTGCCGAGTTTGATGGTTTAAACTGGTCTGCGGAGCAGCAAGGCCTACATTACCTCAATATTCCGGTGCTAGATCATCAAGCACCCACCTCAGAGCAATTAGCGCATGGCATGGCATGGATAGCAGCGCAGCATGAATTAAAGCGAAAGGTTGTGGTGCATTGTGCGTTGGGGCGAGGACGCTCAGTGTTCTTTTGCACTGCATATTTGCTTGCAACCAACCCCGATTATACCGTCCGTGAAGCGCTGGAGAAAATCCAAAACCGCCGTGAAACGGCAAGGCTAAACAAGCATCAGCTAAAAGGACTAACAAAGCTACATCATAGCCAAACTTTTACCCATAACGAACGGGCCGCGTTAATCATTAATCCAGTATCGGGATCAGGAAAATGGTTCACCTACGAAAATGACATTGTGGGTATGCTGACGGAAAAATATAACTTATCCATTCACTTTACAGAGAAAGACACAGACGTTTCGGCATTGGCTACTCGAGTCATGTCCGAAAAACAGCCAAATATCGTAATTGCAGGAGGCGGTGACGGTACACTAGCGAGTGTTGCTCATGGGATGCATCAAAGTGATGTACTGTTTGGTATTTTGCCTTTAGGAACTGCTAATTCTCTAGCGACCGTGTTACTCGGCTCACTGTCCAAAATAGATCCCATTAACCGTTCTTGTGAAGCAATATTAGAGGGTAAAACCAAGCCTATTGATATAATGAACTGTAATGGTCGCACCGCACTTTTAGCTGCGGCAATTGGATTTGGGCAGGAAATGATCGAAAAGGCTGGGCGTGAAGAAAAGAATAGCTCAGGACAACTTGCCTACATTAGAGGGTTATGGCAGGCAGTGAGTGAAAATAAGCCCCTCAATTTTAAAGTCAGCTTTGATGGTGCTGAGCAATCTCAAATAGATTGTGTTAGTCTGGTTATAGCGAATGCGGCACCTAAAACCACCATTCTTGCTCAAGGTCATGGAGAACCAATCTATGACGATGGCAAACTGGACATTACGATTTTACCGGTCGAGCCGGATGGTGCGCAGAACCTTACGGTAGCCGAACTTATTTTACCTAAATTAGACGGCAAACCTTCTAATATTCGCACAGAACAGTGTGAAAAGATAAGTATCGAGTTTGAGCAGGAACAACACTTTGCATTAGATGGTGAAGTGCTGAGTGCGAAAAATATTGAAATAGTGATCCAAAAACACGCGCTGAACGTAATGGTTCCGAATTAGGTATTTTGCGGCCATTCACTTAATGTGCATAAGATAAAGATCAAAAGTGGAAACACTATTAGAGCATTGAGAGAGGGACTCAATTGAAAACCGTTTTATTAGTAGATGACGATCATGATTTCGCAGAGCTGGCTTGTCGTATAGTTGAATACTTGGGACATGACGCGTGTTTAGCAAATGATTTGGCGTCGGCCAGACAATGGTTAGAAACGCAAAGTTTTGATCATATCTTTCTTGATTTTATGCTGCCGGATGGCAGTGGTTTACATTTAGTGGACGAAGTTAGAGCTGCAGGGATCCGTACACCTATAACGATGGTTACGGGACATCCATCAGTAAAGTCAGCCTTGTCTCAACTTTGTCATGACGGGGTAAGTTATCTCACCAAACCCGTTGATGCAGACGATTTTAGAAATGCGCTAAGCCCTTCTAAAAACAAAACTAAACGAACCGAGAGTCAAGCGCACTTTGGTGTGCTGCTGGGTGAGTCTTCCAAAATGAAACATCTATATAAGATGATAGAGCGCGTGGCGGGCACCGACGCTAATGTGATGTTGATGGGGGAAAGTGGTGTAGGTAAAGAGATGTTTGCACGCGCCATTCACAATGCCAGTACAGTAACTGGGGATTTGGTTAACGTAAACTGTGGTGCAATCCCGAAAGACTTGATTGGAAGCGAACTCTTTGGTCATGAAAAGGGGGCGTTTACAGGTGCAAATGCTCAAAAAGTCGGAGTGTTTGAACAAGCAGAGAATGGCACTTTATTTTTGGATGAATTAACCGAGATGCCAATTGAGCAACAGCCAAACCTATTACGTGTACTTGAAACGCATACGGTGACACGAGTTGGTGGTACTAAACCAATAAAAGTAAATTGTCGGGTCATATCTGCGACTAACCGCAGTGTTGAAGACATTGCTACCAATGATGTACTGCGAGAAGATATTTATTTCCGTTTGGCAGTATTTCCAATCCATATTCCACCGCTCAGAGAGAGAAAAGAAGACATTCCTTTGCTCGCTGAGCATTTTCTGCAAGGGTTAAACAAGAAAGGTAATAGTCAATTTGTGATTAAGGCGGCGGATATGAATCGCTTAGTTGAATATGACTGGCCTGGTAATGTGCGTGAACTTAAGCACACGATTCATCGTGCCTATATTATGGCAGATCACGATGATCACAGTTTAGTATTTGATGCGAACTTCGCTTCACCATTTGCGCAGGCAAAGCGCATGGTGGAGCATGCACAGCTTAATCGCACTCCAATTCCACCACAGGTGGGCACGTCAAGTAGAGCAAACGCCATTCAAGTACCGACGCCTGAAATGAAGCCTGGTAAAACGATTGAAGAGGTAGAAAGAGAGCTGATCTACCAGACGTTAGAATCAGTAGAAGGTAATAAGACACTGGCTGCGCGAATGCTTGGGATCAGTACAAAAACACTCTACAACCGTTTAAACGCCTATGAAGGAGAAACACAGTCATAATTTCGGGGAGGAACAATGACACAACATGGTCAAGGTGAGCTTGCGAAATTAGTGCATGACGCACGCAAACCTTTGAATCAAATTTCAATGAACTCAGAGTTGATTAAGCTTATTGCTGAACAACCCGGTTCTCAACAACAGATAATCGAGATAGCTAATACGATTATTAAGGCAACTAAAGAATGCAGCGAGTTGTTACAGACGCTGGTGGAGCAAGGAAATAATGAGTGAACAATGAATCCAGAGTAAGCGCTTTTATGAACTTAAGCAATAAACTGAGTTTCATCTGGTTTGCCGTGATTGTGAGCGTAGGGCTGGTAGCGTCCAATGCGCTAATCGGTTTTAACAATGTTAAAGAGTTAAACCAAGTTCAAGAGAGTATTCGTAATACCAGCGAAGTGATGATGTCTCTGGATCAGCTTCATATCGCGATGTTAAATGCAGAAGCTGGACAGCGAGCATTTTTAATCTCAAATAAAGAAAGTGACTTAGCGCCGTTTGAAAAGTCATTGCAAAATCTTAATGAGAGTATTGCGAGAGTTGCCCAGAACCACTCTGAAAGTGATGTGCAGCAGCAAAAGATAAATAGCTATATTGACGGTGTGAAGAGGCGATTTAAAACGTTACAGAGTACGATAGTCGTTGCGCGTAATACCGATACGGGGAATGAAGCTTTATTACTTGATCGCGCTTCGGACTCTGGTGGCGATCTACGGGAAGAGTATACTCGGATCATGGCCGCGGAAGTGGATATCCGAGCTATTCAATTAAATCAGTTAAAACGGGTACGAAAGGAAGCACAGACTAATATCGTGGTGTTTACTTTGCTAAGTGCCGTGATGATTTTTGCCATATTGCTACTATTGGTCGCAAATCTGCGCAGTACCAAACAAGCTAAGCGCGAGTTAGAACAAGCTAATGACCACCTCGAAGAAAAGGTACAGGCGCGTACTGAAGCGTTAGAACATTACGCTGAAGAGCTTAACCGTAGTAACCGAGAACTCGAAGATTTTGCGTTTGTTGCCTCCCACGACCTGCAAGAGCCACTAAGAAAGATCCGCGCTTTTGGTGATCGCATCGAAAAAAATTATGGTGAACATTTGGATGATAAAGGGAGGGATTATCTGGCTCGGATGACAGGTGCTGCGCAGCGTATGTCGACGCTAATCACTGACTTGCTTGAGCTATCCCGTGTTACCACCAGAGCAAAACCATTTGAAGAGCAAGATCTCAATCAAGTTTTACAGTTTGTGTTGGAAGATTTAGAAATTGCGGTCAAGGACAGCAATGCAAGTGTGAATGCCGCCGTTTTACCGACAGTAAAATGTGATGCCAGCCAAATACACCAACTATTTTTAAATTTACTTTCTAACGCTATCAAGTTTAGAGTAGACGGGCGTGATCCGGTTATTACGATTACAGTTGAAAACAGCCAATTGGTGGGCCAAGATGCCTATACTTTAGTAGTGGAAGATAACGGTGTTGGTTTTGACGTTGAATACGCGGATAAAATATTCTCGCCTTTCCAACGGCTACATGATAGAAAAAAATATGCTGGTACTGGTATTGGCTTAACCGTGTGTAGACGCATCGTTGAGCGGCACGGTGGGGCAATTTCAGCAACCAGTGAAGATGGTAAAGGTGCTAAATTCACGATCACATTACTCGTTGAACCAACACCAATTATTCAGGAACTGAAAAATGAACTATAAAAAAACTCAGCCGATCCATATTTTGATGGCGGATGATGACGAAGATGATCGCTTGCTAGCTCAGGATGCGCTAGAAGAGAGCCGTGTACTCAATGCGTTTCAATTTGTTAAGGATGGGGTTGAGCTTTTAGAATATTTAAGAAATGAGGGCCAGTTTACTGATAAGCAACAGTACCCAAGACCAAACCTCATTTTACTTGACCTGAATATGCCAAGAATGGATGGCCGAGAAGCGCTACAAGAAATTAAAAAGGATCCAATACTGCGCTCTATTCCTGTAGTCATCTTAACGACTTCGAAAGAGGAAGAAGATAAGCTAAGAGGATATGACTCTGGCGCGGCATCTTATATTACTAAGCCTGTTGATTTTGATGGCTTAGTGGATTTGATGAAGCATTTAGGCAAGTACTGGATTGAAATAGTAGAACTGCCAAATTAACCCTATTGCGCTTGTGCAAGCAAGCGCTCACACACTCCAAGTCGTCCTATACTTGTTTCAGCCTGTCGTGACGACCTAAACGAGTTACTATCACTTCATTTACGGAGGCCAATATGACAAAGGAGTCAGTCAGTGAAGTCAATGTGTTACTCATTGAAGATGACGAAGACGATTATATTTTAACCTTAGATTATTTGGAGTCGATCCCTAACTTTAAATTTAATCTCGTTTGGCAGAGCCAATACCACCAAGCTCTAGAAGCGCTGGAGAGCAATGGCTTTGATCTTTGCTTGTTGGATTATCAGTTAGGCCCGCAAACTGGGTTAAGTGTGTTAAAAGAAGCCAAAGCAAGACAGGTTCATACGCCGATAATCATGTTAACGGGACAATCGGACGAAGTCTTGGATAACGACGCATTGAAAGCGGGCGCTGAAGATTTCGTACTTAAGTCAGAAATAAGCAGCGCGCGGTTTATTCGTTCTATCCGTTATGCTTTGGCACGGAAAGAGCTTGAACGTGAGCGTCTTGAGCGATTGCGAGTAGAGTCTGACAGTCGAGCAAAAGACCGCTTTTTGGCTCATTTAAGTCATGAACTAAGAACGCCACTCACTTCTATCTTGGGATACACCAATCTCCTCCTATCCCGGGAAGAATTACAAAATGTTAAGCCTGAGCTATCTATTATTAATAACAACAGCGAGCATCTACTTAATTTACTCAACGATGTGCTCGACCTGTCAAAGCTAAAAGAAAACCGATTACAGCTCAATAAACAAGACACATGCTTGAGTAGTTTTCTTAGCGACTTGTATAGTTTGTTCAAAATGGCTGCTGCGAAAAAAGGCTTGAGTTTTAGTATTGAAGCTAAAACGCCACTCCCTCAAGATGTAAAAGTCGATAAAACAAGGCTAAAACAGGTACTTATCAACATTATTTATAATGCGATTAAGTTTACGAGTTCTGGTTTTGTGAAGGTCGAGATCACACTACAAGCGGATGCAAAGCTTGAATTCAAGGTAATTGATACGGGCATTGGTATTCCTGCAGCCAAGCTTAAACGTATATTCAAGCCATTTGAACAAGTACAAAACGTTACAACACGCACGGATGAGGGCGCTGGTCTTGGGTTAGCTATTAGCTCAGCACTGATTAAATTGATGGGCGGTGAGCTGGCGGTTGAGTCGACCTTGGGAGAGGGGAGTGAATTTGGCTTTTGTATCGATCTAGAGAAGGTAGACGGAGCGGCTCTTGCTCCACTTGTGTTAGATAAAACGCAAAATGCAGCTAATAAAGCGCTCCCATCGGACCTAAAAGGGCATATCCTTATCGTTGAAGACATTAGTGAGATACAGATGTTAATGCGTACTTTGATTGGCCAAACAGGTGCAACGGCTGAAATTGCAGGCGATGGCATTGAAGCGCTTGCGATGCTTAAGGATAACCCAAATAAATATGATTTAGTCTTTATGGACTTGCATATGCCAAAAATGGATGGTCGAGATACTATTGTTGCACTTAGAGAGCGTGATATTGACTTACCCGTTATCGCATTGACCGCTGCCGCCCAAAAAGGTACAAAAGAAGAGTTAAAGGCGCTTGGCTTTAGCGATATGATGAGTAAGCCTATCAATGTACCTGAGCTGGGTAAGTGTTTAAAGCATTACTTGAGTGATAAGTTGCCATCACCTAGCATTGATATGATGCAAGCCGATGGTACTTTGCAGTTTTTAGTGGTAGAAGACGATGCAGATACGCGCAACTTATTGAAGTTGCTACTGAATTCATTACAAGTGAATGTGGTTACGGCCGATTGTGCACAAAACTGTTGGCAACACTTCGTTGGCTCTGAGCGTTTTGACACTATTTTACTGGACATAGGCCTACCTGATAAGTCCGGACTTACGCTAGCGCGAGAGATCAAGGAACAAGATCCCAGTCAACATATTGTGATTGCTAGCGGTTTTGATCCTGAGCCGGAAAAGTTGGCAGAGTCGCAAGTGGATGAGGTGTTATTAAAGCCTATTACCTTGGTGGATCTGAAGGAAGTTAAAGAAAAGCTGGATTAAAGGAAGTAGTAAAGAATAGCTCGAGGAGTTAAATTAAGCCTTGAGCCATTCTTTGCAATAGCACTATTTTCCTTAATGCACCAAATTTGCCGTATTTAGCGCTAAGCGCGCCAAACATAAAAACAAAGCCCATTCCTTGCGGCGAGCTGATCGCGCCGGTGAATACCTTTTTGGCTTTTACATGAGTCAGTCGATTAAATTGTTTAGCATCGATAAGTCTTTTCTTCTCCGCCACTACCTCTTGGTGCAATTTATCTGTAATAAACTCAGCGAGTTTCGTCATTGCTTGCCTCCGACTTCACTACCGGGGTAAAAAAACCGGATGTAAGATCATTTATGCTGTTATTGAACAGCTTAAGCCCTGTCACAATTAAATAATATATCACCGCGATATTGATAGTCAGAACAATGCCTGCTGAAATAAACCAGCTAAGCCCTGCATAGGTTAGTGCATACGCGAATAACGCATGTAGGCTACCCCACACCATTGCCGTTAATATTAACGAAAATAGGATCAACCCTAGTGCAATACATAAAGTTTTAAGGTTAGCTCTAAATTTGGCTCCTAATAAGCTAATTTGTGCTTCGGCGATTTGCTGATAACTGTTTATTAATAGAGACACAGAGTCTTTAAGCTCAGCGAGCGCTGGAGTGCGCTCGTGAGCAGCTGCTTGACGGTCTCTTACTTGAGCTTGGTCTTGCATGATTACTTATTCCTTAATAGCATAGTTGCCAACATACCCAGTGAAAATGCGATACCAGCCGTTTTTACTGGATTTTCGGTGGCATACTTTTTAATACCTGATGTGTTCCACGCACGTTCCCACTCTTTACGCTTAGCACCGATGGCTTCGCTTGAATTGTGGCTCTTCTCTCGTAGCGACGTTTCAGTGCGAGAAGCTGAAGCGTGCAGTGAATCTACAGAAGCATGCAATGTGTCTGCGATTTGATCCGTAACAGGATGGCTAGAATCGTGTCCATTTGCCTGCGGTTTAGCTGTGTTGCTTGTCTGTGTTTGATTTGCTTGATTACTCATAAACTACTCCTTATTCGTTTAGTTCACTCTTACTAATGCAAAGGCTTTGCCATAATTAAAGTGTTTTAAATTCAATTGCTTATGGTTTTTCGTGTTCAGGATTGATACGTAGTTACAAAGGTTGTAAAAATTTCATGGAAGAAGTACAGGGTATCGTGTAGCGAGAGTAAGGGTTGAATCTTGCCGCTGGCGCAAGGTTAGTGCCGTCTTTTCTTGCTAGAAGGCACTAACCATTGACCAAGTTATTGTAACCCTCTGTGATTGTTCGGGTAGCGATGCTTTCGGAATTGAACTTTACTGACCCACGTTGTAAAAACATTTACTACAGCAAAGCAACCCAGTGCGGCACTTATACCGATCAACATATAAAGCATAAAGTCGAAATAGAGAGACAATTCCATATAACCTCCAAGCTCAATATAGTAATTCAGGTCTTATAACTCGGTATTAGTTGTATAAATTCAGTTCTAAGGTGGTGACAAAAAATGGATTTTCAAGTCTGCTTCATGGCTGTTTAATTGATGTTTAACGTGGACTCAAGGATAGAAGATAGTGAGTTGACAAAGCCCGCTCAAAGAAAAAATTGTTCAATGGATATTAGCCGAGCTGAAAAGTAGAGGACAGCCAACCATAAAGCGATTAACTTAATATGCCAAAATGAAATCTAAAAAAGGCGCTACCAAGTGATAGCGCCGAAACCAAGCTCTTGTGGAAGAGCTAGGACTGAGTCAAAGGGGAAATAATTGGGGGCTACTATGGAGCCAAAATTACTGCTTAAAACTGATATTCGATAGAGACGGCAGCTACGTCCATATCTGGGTCGATATCGTCTTCAAGTTCATAACGCGTGTATTCTAAACGCATATTAATGTTTTCATTCAGGTGAAACTCAACGCCTGCACCGTAAAGCCAGTCGCCACCTTCAAGGTTAGATGAAACACGGCCTACAGCTGGAATATCCGCGTAGATATCAGCATCCCACTCAAGCCAGCCACCTTTTGCATATACCGAGAAATGCTCATTTAATGGGGCTGAGATACGCGTCGACAAAGAAATACCGTCAATTTCAGCGGAGTTATCAATGTCACTTGCTTCGTCGAAGTTTTCGTAGGCAAGCTCAAAGCTCCAATATGGATTGATTTTAGTACCCACATAAGCTTTTAACATAGAAGAGTCATCGTCGAAAGAGGTGTCGTTCTCACGATCTTCCCATTGGAAAGAGTATTGGCCGTAGCCGATACCTGTGTAAATTTTATAATCATCTAGTCCAAAATCAGACTCCGCGTGAGCAGCGGTAGATGCAAGACCTAGAGAGGCTAGTAGCGCAGCGGCAATAGTTAATTGTTTCATCTTTACTCCTTAAATCAATGTAAGTATGGGAGGGGGAAATTCCCCCTCAAATTAAAATTGGCTTATGATTTTTTGGTTACACGAAGGTTGTCTTTTACTTCTTTAACATCATTAGCATTTTTCGCGATTTGAACTGCAAGGTCGCGTTCTGCTTCACTGCCTACGTGACCGTTTAACGTTACGACTAAGCCTTCAACATCAACATCAATGTCAGTGCCATCTACGTCAGTGTCGAACAGGTAACGAGACTTAATTACCGTTGCGATTTTTGCGTCAGTAAAGCCCGTATCACTCTCATAATTACGCTCTTTTTTGCGCTCATCTGACATTTCTACAATTGTCAGGTCATTTTTCACTTCTTTTACGCCGTCGATACCTAGTACAAGCTCTTCAGCTAACTTTTTATCTACTGAATGTTCGACTTTACCAGTAAGTACAACAACACCATTTTTTACGTCAGTATTAATGTCGAAGCTGTTCAATTCACCGTTAAAAAGCAGCGTAGCTTCCGCTTTACCATCGATCCAAGCATCACTTGCCTCTTTTTCCCAAGAGTTATCAGCGGCGAATGCTGAAGCAGTAGTAAGTGAAGATACAAGTACAGTTGCAATTAATGTCTTTTTCATAATGAAACTCCTTTAATTTCGTAGTCGAATTACTTATTGCAGCTGTTGTGCCAGTTTTTAAGTTGTTGAAATTAATGGCTTTTTATTTTTATAGGAAACAGGAAGGAAGAATTTACCGAGAAAATGTGCATATTACTTTGTAATAATTACCTTTTTAATGAACCGCTAATTAATATAACTAGGAACGATTACTGCATCCTAACTTTGTTGAGTACTTATATAGGAATGTGTGATTATGAACTTAGAAAAGTTTTGGACATTAATTAATGATAAGTTAATCGCTTGGCTTGAAGCGGGTGTGCAATTACTGCCCAATATGATCCTAGCCTTAATGGTTATCATATTTTTTACGATTCTAGCTAAAATATCATCTGTTTGGTTTTCTAAAGCGATAAGAAAAGCAATAAAGACCGAACAAGTCGCTTCTCTTATTAGCTCTATATTTAAAGTTTCTATTATTGCTATCGGGATTTTCTTTGCTCTAGATATCGTGAAACTATCAGGCGCTGTGATGTCATTGTTGGCTGGGGCTGGGATCATAGGCCTTGCCATTGGCTTTGCATTCCAAGACATGACAGAGAACCTCATTGCTGGATTTGTGATGGGAGTCAGAAAACCTTTTATGGTCGGTGATATTATAAGAACCAAGGATTGCTTTGGCACGGTAAGCAAAATCAATTTGAGAAATACCTTAGTAGAGAACTTTTACGGCCAACTGTCTTATATTCCCAACAAAATTCTCTTTAAAAATGAACTACAAAATTACACTAAACTTGGCAAGCGAAGAATAGAAGTACCTGTTGGTATCTCCTATGCGGACGACCCAGAGCAAGCTCGAGAGGTGATTGTCGAGGCAATTAATAAGCTTGATTTTGTGGTAAACCAAAAAGAAACGGATGTCTATGCCGAGTCTTTTGGTGATAGTTCTATTAATCTTCTCGTGTGGTTTTGGATAGACTATCCAGCAGATCCCGGCTTTATGGTAGTCAGGCACAAAGCAATTTGCACCATTAACCGTGTGTTAGCTGATAACGATATCTTAATTCCTTTCCCAATTAGAACCCTGGACTTCAATGCAAAGGGAAGCGCGACCTTGAGTGAGCAATTATCACAGGAATAATTTACATCTAGCTTGTAATATTTTCACCTGTCTGTACACGGTCAGATTAAAAATTCTTAAAAAATAAAGGCTTATATTTTGGCACTTAAACTGCATTAGTAAATTTGACAGAAGATAATATTTGCAAAACGCACTTATTAAATATTTAAACTAAAGGAGTTATTTATGGCAGATTCAAATTACGACATGGAGCCGGTAAAAGAGCTCATTAAAGTATTAAATGGTGGTGTTGATTTTTACACTGAAGCTAAAAAGAAGCTAGATAATATCGAATTAAACCGAGTATTTGACCAAATGATTGTAGATAAAGCGCAAGCGATTTCGGATCTACAACCATTTGTTCTTATCGACGAAGGTGAAATCGAGACTGATTCAGCGCTTAGCATCGACATTAGAGAGTCATACACCAAGCTGATTGGCATGGTGAGCACAGATAAAGAGCACACCTATATTTCGCAACTAGAAGAAGTGGAAGACAAAGTGTTAAGCAAGCTTGATAAAGCGCTAAGTAAAGACCTTCCACCAAAATGCAAGAGTGTATTACTGCAAATTCAAACCAGAATGCAAGCTTGTCACGATCAAATGAAGCAGTTGCAAGAGCTGACTGCCTAAGGAGGACGTTATGTTAAGTTGGGCTGTAATGTTTTTATTCCTAGCACTTGTCGCAGCTGTGCTAGGTTTCACAGGAATCGCAGGCGCTGCGGCTGGAATGGCGAAAATTCTATTCTTTGTGTTTATCGCCTTTATGATTATTTCATTTATTTTTGGCAAAGCACGAGCTCCCAGGTAAAAGGGATTTAACGCAAAAAACGGTTTAGGAGATAGATTATGATGAATTCAGCAATTACATTAGCAAAAGCATTTGGTTTTGTTTCAATTTTAGCACTATTTGGTTGTAGTGAAGGTCCAGCGGAAGATGCCGGCGAACGCTTCGATGAAACAGTTCAAGAAGTCGAAAATAGCGTAGAAGACGCTTGTGAAGACGTAAAAGAGAACCTGAACGCTGAAAACGAAGAGTGCTAAGTGAGTATAGTTTCGACGTGGAATAAAAGAGGAGAAGCCCCAAAGCTTCTCCTCTTTTTTTATAATAGATATAAAAATCAAACTTATACAACCAGAAGATACATCGAAGAAGTGTGATGTACGTCAAAAACGAGCCGCTTTATTTACATTTATCATTGTAATATACGAACTTTGAGTAATACTTTATTTCTATGTTCACTTAATAAAAATCAGACTATGCTAAATAGGGTTTCAGTTAAAAGCAGATTGTTGTCGCTTTCGGGCATACCTGCTGTGTTTTTTATTCTTGCTACCATCTTCACCATCGGAACATTATCCAACCTTATCAGCTACATTGACCATATCTATGACGACAGAGTTGTACCACTTAGGCAAATAAAAGTGGTGTCAGATAACTATGCGGTGGTTATTGTTGATACTTTTCATAAGTTACGAGGTCATCAACTCTCAAATAGTGCTGCATTAAAGCAAATCGACGAAGCGAAGAAGGTTGCGGAAAAAGAATGGCGACAATATTTATCGACCGATTTGACAAATGAAGAACGAGAGCTTGTCAAACAGGTTGAGGCTGCAGAACTGACCGTTAAACAGTTGTTGGCTGATTACACTAGCAGAGTAAATGCCAATACATTTGAAGAAATTCCCTACGATAAATTTGTGCATGACCTTTACGCCGTATTTGACCCTTTAAGTGAGAGTTATACTGCGTTGATTGAATTACAGCTTGCCGAAGCAAGTTCGCTGAGAGATAAGGGACGCTCAGAAGCCAGTGCAACCAAAACGGCCATGATCGCGTCATCCTTCATCATTGTGATAGTTATGGTAGTGATTGGTATGCTGATATTCAGATCAATCAATGAGCCACTCAATCGCCTGCGTTTACGCATTGGTAATATCGCAAAAGATGCCGACTTAACTCAGCGTGTAGTGATTGAAGGGGAAGATGAATTGAGTGAGATAGGTAATGATTTTAATACTATGGTGTCGAGCTTACATGAACTAGTCACTAATCTAGTTACTATGGTAAATAGCCTTTCTTCTACGTCCAATGAGCTAAATGGAATTAGCCAGTCAATTGCTGGTACGTCACAAGAGCAGGAACAGCAAACGGTGATGATAGCCACTGCGGCGACGGAAATGAGTAGTGCAATACAGGAGGTTGCACATAGCGCGATGAACACTGCGAACAAGGCTGAGATGTCGGGTAAGCTAGCGAAACAAGGAATGAGTGTAATATCGCAAAATATTCAGGCTATTGAGCGCCTAGCTAATGAGGTTGGGGATAATGCACAGTTGATTAAAGCATTGAACGATCAGTCTAATGAAATCAACCAAGTTGTGTTAATGATCCAAGGCGTTGCAGAACAAACAAATCTTTTGGCATTGAACGCTGCAATTGAAGCTGCGAGGGCTGGAGAGTCCGGCCGAGGCTTTGCAGTTGTTGCTGATGAAGTCAGGCAGTTGGCACACAATACTCAAAAAGCCACAGAATCGATCCGGGATATGATCAGTAAGTTACAAGGCATGGCACAAAACGCAGTGTCATCCATGGAAAGTGCGCAATCGAGCGCTGCAGCTGGAGTGGATAGGGCTAATGAGTCAGCTCAAATCATGACCGACATAGACAAGGCGGTAGATGAAATCGTCGGTATGAACATTCAGGTTTCAACTGCGACAGAAGAACAAACAACGGTGGTTGCGGAAATAAGTGAAAACATAAACGACTTCAGTAGTAGTATTTCTGAAATTACTCGCAATGCACAAAGTAACGCAGATGTAAGTAATGATTTAGAAGCGCTCGCTGAAAAGCTAAACAGTCAAGTACTGGTATTCAAGGTTTAATGATGGCTTTACTTGATAATTAACTTAAGAGGTTTTGCGCTAAAGTCAGAAACCACAATGAAGCTGATTATTTGGGGCTAGAATAGAGCGGGTTTTGTCCATAAACCCGCTCTATATATTTAAGCGTTTTGCATACCTAACCAAGCCTGAAATAGGTTGCTAACCCAGGCCCTACTGTTTTGTGTTAAAACAGGTATTCCATACTTAAATTGTATGCTCTAGGCTCGTTATGTTTTTTAGGTACAAAACCGTACGTGTCGTAAAACGTCTCATCTGTTAAATTGCTGATATTCAGTTTTAGGCTAAGCTGGCTAGAGTATTGATATTTGATGTGTGCATTAAGTAAAAGCTGGCTATCAAGCTCAGCGCGCACAGCACCTCGACGGCCACCTGTTGGCAGCCCAAGGTCAACACCAGGAACGTTTAAAATATCAACTTTTCTGTTTGTATCCCAAGTTGCACTCAAGCCTAAGTTCCAAGCCCCATAAGTATATTTAGTACTTGCATTGAGCGTCTTTCTTGGTGCGTACAAGTTAATATCTTCACCATTTTCGTCGACAACATCGAAATCACTATAACCAAAGTTTGCTTGCCAATCTTCTGTTAGCTTTGCTTCTAATTCAACTTCAAATCCATCAGCCTCTGCACCATCAACGGGTCGATACCTAGCTGGTCGCTCATTCGCATATTCGGGGATAACAACACCAAAGTCTTCCTTTAAACTATCAAAATAAGCGACATTTAAGCGTAACTTGTCGTCCCATAGTGTGGTTTTGATACCTACTTCTAAGTTTCGCGCTGTGATCGGCGCTAATTGCTTTAAGTTCACATCTATTTTATCCAGTTGTGGCTCATAGGCGTCGGTGTAACTTGCATACGTGCTGATCTGATCATTGATATTGTAAACCAGCCCCACATATAGGCTTTCACCAGTTTCTTTACCTTTATCGCTAGAGAATCCGCTCCAAGCAAAATCACGCTCGTTGGTGCGTTCATAATCGAAGAATTTGACGCCTAGAATAGCGTGAAGGTCATCTGTTAACGTTAATTTACTGCTAAGGGCGATACTCTGCTCTTTTGTTGCTTTGTCCCAATAGCCAATGAATTGCTTATCGGTTGCGGTTAAATGAGCAGCAGGGTGAAGGTTATTAATCGATTGGAGTGGATAAAAAATTGTCCTCGCATTTTCATCCAACTCTTCGAAGCGATCGTCAGTAGATTCAAAATCTGCATTTAAATAGGTGATATTTACTTGGTGCGATCGGTCAAATAATTCAAATCGACCAACCAGTCCCAAAATAAAATTAGTCCCATCGACGGTTTCTATCCAACGTCTATCACCGCCTTGAAGACCAAGGCCCGTTTCTTTGTTTGGGTTTCCACTAAAGTAGGTTAAGGTAATGTCAGCTTCTGTTTTACTGTATTGTGCGCCAAAGTTAAGTGCCCAATCTAAATTGATTTGGTGAGATAATTTTAAATGATAACTTTGGTGGGTATTGCCGTTGTAACTATCTGGCGAGGATAAATTTGTTTTCTTGTCTATTTCAACAGAGCTACCATCAGAGTAAAAAATTGGCAATCCCCACGGCGATAGTTTCAGTTCATTGTCTTGGTAATGAACACTAAACGAGGCTTCTGTATCTTCAGAGAAATAATGATGCAACTGAGTGTATGCAACGATCTTGTTACTATTTTCTTTATCGACGAAGCTATCTTTTTCCTCATAGGCAAGAATAACTCGTCCGGCCAATGCTTCATCTTTAGTGAGAGCTCCGGTTGCATCTACATGTGTACGCATTTTATTCCAAGAGCCAATCTCGGCACCAACTTCAACAAAACCGCCTCGATCTGGTTGCTTGGTGATAACATTTAGTGTTGCTGATGGTTGTCCTGCGCCAGCCATCAAGCCAGCAGCGCCCCTAAGAACCTCTACTCGGTCATAGACAATAGTGTCTAGGCGACTCTCTTGTGGTCCAGCAATTGAAGTAGGTAAACCATCTTTGACCAAGGCATTGACGAGATACCCACGAGAGGTAAACTCAGTATTATCACCCGCTCCAAATTTGTATCTTGAGATACCAGTTGCTTGTACCATGATATCTTCGAGGTCATTAAGTTCGAAGTCTTTTATATAATCGTGACTTAAAACGGTGACAGATTGGGGGGTTTCTTTAATAGTAAGGTCAAGTCCTGTGGGACCCGAGTTACGCTTGATTGGCTGGCCAACAACACTGATCCGTTCAATATTGTCGCGATCGACTTCTGCTGCCGCATTTGGAGAAAAATAAAGGAGTGATAACATCAGAGCTAGTGCTGTAGATTGATGCGCTTTGGTTTGCATGGGTGTTTCCTTTCCTAAATTGTTTTTTCGTCACAAGAGATAAAGATGAAAGTTCCTATGAAATGTAGGAGCTATTTTTCTGAGATTGAACCAAGCTTTCGACCAGTTCTAACTGAAAACAGAAATTATTTTCAATTCTAAATGATAATTCTTTTTGTTACCATAAGGGGTAATTCAAAAAATGAATTATTGCAAAAATAATGGCTTACCCAAATCTCAGATTGGTCAGGATCTAATTGTTAGGTAGGGTGTCAATTAGGTTAGATAGCGCTGTCACAGGGGCTTATCTGTGTTTGAATATCAAAGCAAGGGAGTGAAGTCGTTTTATGTCTTCGCTATTAGGTGGTACATGACGGCAAAACAATGGTTCAACTGGCATAGTTTGAGTGGCGTGTGGTTTGGGTTGTTGCTGTTCATAATATGCTGGACTGGCGCGTTTGCGAGTATTGCCCACGAATTAGATTGGCTATTCAATGAGCCGGTGAGGGCAACAGAGGGCCAATCAAACATAAATTTAGCAGCAGCTTATGAGATGGTACAAGAGGCGTATCCTGACGCCCAAATAGGGATTGCCTTTACAGGTCCTGATACTTATTTTGCGCATGACATCGTGATGCGGATGCCAGATAGTCCATGGCAACATGTTTATGTCGATCCATATTCAGGAGCTATCCAAGCTGAAACCAGCTTTTTTAATATTCAGCGCTTTTTTCGCGATTTTCACATGCATTTTTTCGGCGTTTTTGACAGCATCATTTCATATTATCTTGTGCTTATCTTTGCCGTGCCTTTATGTATTTCGACTGTGAGTGCGCTTTATGTATATCGCGGCTGGTGGAAGAAGTTATTTGCCTTAACACTTAGCGGGGATGCTCGAGCCAAAATGGCAAGTATGCATAAAATAAGTGGAGTATGGGGCTTATGGCTTGCGATTGTTATTTCATTCACGAGTATCTGGTATCTATTTGAGTTTGTACGAATGGATCTGGTTGATGGTAAAACAGCCTTTACCGACGTTGGTGATTTTGCCGTTAATCCTTTGCCCGAACTACCACGACAGAATAAGCCGCAATTGTCAGTAGTAGAATTATTCGCAATAGTAAAAGGGGCGAGACCCGACCTTGAGGTGAAAGCGATCCGCTATTCTGGAGGTTATTTTTATGCTGAGGGGCAATCCCACGATTGGGTCGTGCGGGATAGGGCAAATAAAATATATGTAAACCCTTACAGCGGTGAAGTTGTATACAGCCAAACAGCATCGAGCCAAGGTCTGTACTGGCGCTTATCTGACACTGCAGACCCTCTACACTTTGGCAACTTTGCGGGTGTATGGGGGAAAATATTGTGGTTTATATTTGGGATTGTGATCTCATTTTTGGTTCTCAGTGGTACTTATATGTACATTAAACGGCAGTTTAAGTTGCGTCGTAAAGATGAGCATCGAGGTGTTGTAGTGTCACTGTCTTTAAGCTTTGGAATGATCTTATGTATTTGCTTTTACGCTCAACAGACTATTATGGGTTATGGTATTGCAGGAAGGTGGCCAGAGTTACCCTTTGCTTCGTTTATATTTTTATCGGCCTGGGTGTCGTTCACTTGCTTAATTATCGTGCTTTGGAGCGTAGCTCTGCTTAACTTATGTCTTAAAAATCGGGGGTCTTCGTTCAAGTTGGGTATGAATTGATTTTTTGCAGGCCAAAAAAAACCTCGCTGCTGCGAGGTTTCTTCACTCATGAAACTGTGATTAAACAACACCACGAGGTAAGCGACAGTCGTGATCCTTTGCTGCTAATTCAGCAATCCACTGTTCTTCTGCTTTGAAGCCATCTTCGTTTTCTGTAACGATAGTAAAGCTTGCTGATTTTACAGCTGCAGCCTTAGGCGCTTTCTTAGTCGTTTTCGCTTTTTTGGCAGGTGCCTGCGTTGTCTCACTTGCTACAGCTGACCCTGAAGTTAGCTCTTCTGTTAATTCAGCCACTTCAGCAAGACGCATGTTTTTGCCTCCATCGATGCTATACCAACCTGGTTTTGCAGTGATTTCAGGCTTTTTGCCATGTGCAGCTTCGTACGCAGCTTCGAAAGCGCTTAGTACTTCAGTTTTATCTAGTTTACTCATCGTAGATCCTAGTCGTGTTGTACGCGGATACGCGGGTTAAGATTAAACTCTATTTATACCCATATTTGCGCAAATTTTCAATTTTTTACGTTTTTCAGCGCTAATTCATCGAACTTTAGCCTGATTTTGATGTCTTTTTCGACGCTTATAGTGCTTCTGGGTCAATAATACGACGAATTGTGATCCACATACTGCCAAGTTGCTCATGCCAAATCCGGGTGACTACTTCTAAGGCCTTATGGTTCGGGATAAATAGCCTGCTTAGTGGGTATTGCTTGAAGTTATAAAATTCCGTCGTCGCAGAGAACACTTCAATACCTTGCGCTTCAAATAGGTTTTTTGCGCGTTTCATGTGCGCAGCCGATGTAACCAATGCAACGTCATAATCGACTAGCAAAGGTGCTAGCATTTTTGCTTCGTCCGCTGTGTCTTTGGCATTGGGGTTTTGCTTAATACGTGTAGCGGAAATACCTAAGCTCTGTGCGGTTCTCGCCATAAGTCCCGCGCTTGTTGCATGGCCATAGCCGTAACCAGAGACATACAGTTGGGCTTTTGGGTAAATATTAGCAAGTCTTACACCTTCAACTAACCTAGCTAGACCGCAGCTGCCGAGTTGGGCGTTGCTGGGGAGAGATTTATCTGGGTATAAATCACAGCCAAGTACAACGATTTTATCTATGTTGCTGTGCTTACTTGGATTGAATGCAGCGAGAGTGCCAGTATCTCTCTCGATAATATGTTGTGCGACATAAGGAGTCGACAATGCCCAAGTGGTGAGTAAGACGAACCAGCTTGCAATATAAGGTCCTTTACGCATCTTAGAGATAAAAAGCATAAGCCCCATAAGCATAACCAAAGATAACGGTAAAGGCATCAGAAGTTGACCGACAACCTTTTTGACTTCAAACATTTAAACATGTCCTAGATTTAGATAAGCCTAACGCAATGCTAGCATGAGATTGAAGCTGTAGAAATGTATAACAATAAGGGCTCAAAAAGAGCCCTGTATATTATCTTGCGGTGGTTTTGCGGCAAGTGTTGAGGAAATGACGATAGACAGGGTTGTCTTTCATGCTTTTCTTCATAGCTAAATACATCGGGCGATTTAACCCAAGTGCGCCAAGAGGAATAGATTTAATCAATCCTTGGCTTTCATAGGGGGTCACTAACCAGTCCGGTAATGCCGCAACCCCCATACCTGCACTGACAAGTTGGAAGATTAATAAACCTTGATCGACGGTTTTTAGTGTACCGTCAAAGCGTGCATTTTGAATGAAGTGCTTAAATATATCCTGACGCTCTCGTGGAATAGGGTAAGAAATGATGGTTTCATCTTTTAGGTCGAGTGCTGTGACATAGGCCTTCTTGGCCAGCTCGTGATCTGGTGCAACGATTAACTTTAATTTAAAGTCAAAAAGGTGCGCGTATTCCAATTGTTCTGGTTCTCGAATGTCTGAGGTAAGCACTAAGTCCAGCTCATCTTCAATAAGGTCAGGAATAGCGTCGTAGCTAAAGCCACGTTCGTAATCGACCTTAATGTCAGGCCAAAAGGTATTGAATTCTTTAATTGTTGGCAGCAACCAGTGAAAACATGCATGACATTCCACGCTTAATCTGAGTTGCGAGATAGGCTGATTAAGGCTTTCCTTCAGACGACACTTGGTTGCTTCAACTTTAGGTAAAACATCGTTGGCAAGTTCCAATAATAACATCCCTTGAGGGGTAAAACGTACAGGCTGCGTTTTGCGCTCAAAAAGCTGGCAGTCGAGTTTGCTTTCAAGATCTTTGATCTGATGTGATAAAGCAGATTGAGTTAGGAATAGCTCTCGCGCAGTATTCACAAGAGAACCAGTTTCTTTCAAGGTGGAGATAGTCTTTAGGTGCTTTATATCAATCATTATCAACAATTCTCATATTTGAAGTGAGCAAATCTCAGCTTTTCTCAATATTACGATTCTATTTAGTTATTATCAATGTCTAGACGTCTAAATACCTGCGGTGAATTGTTCAAAAATTCACTAATCCACTATAACACTAAAAATGACAGCGTTGTCACTACTTCTATAAAAATTTTGCAAAAAATTACAATTTAATTTTATTCATGTGAACTCTGAGAAAGCATCAATTGTTGTTTTTAAACATGAAAACTATATTTTAGACATCTAAACCTCTAGATGGGATTTAAATTATGGCATTAACACATAACTTGGGCTTTCCTCGTATAGGCAAAAAGCGTGAACTTAAATTTGCAGTAGAACGCTATTGGTCAGGTGACTTAACGAAAGACGACCTAATCGCAGAAGGAAAGCGTATTCGTGCAAAAAATTGGGCGTTGCAAGCTGACGCAGGTGTTGACCTTCTCCCTGTAGGCGATTTTGCTTGGTATGATCACGTATTGAATATTTCATTACTTGTCGGCGCTATTCCTAGTCGTCACAAAAATAATGAGCCGGTAAATCTTGATACTGTATTTCGGATTGGTAGGGGGCGAGCACCTAGCGGCTGTGCGTGTGCTGCCAGTGAAATGACAAAATGGTTCAACACTAATTATCATTACATCGTCCCTGAGTTAACACAAACGCAGGACTTTGCTCTGACTTGGACGGAGTTATTTACTCAAGTAGAGGAAGCACAATTACTTGGCTACCAAGCAAAACCCGTATTGGTCGGCCCGGTAACCTATCTCTACTTAGCTAAATGCGTTGGTCAAGCGTTTGATAAATTGGCTTTATTAGATAAGTTATTGATTGTATATCAGCAGGTACTCGGCAAGCTTGCAGAGCAAGGCGTTGAGTGGGTACAAATTGATGAACCTATTTTAGCATTGGAAATCGACGATGTTTATCGCAACGCGCTGCGCCGAAGCTTTGATGCGTTGAACGGCCAAGGAGTAAAAGTGTTATTGGCCAGTTATTTTGACTCCGTACAAGCGCATCTTGAAGATATCCAGTCTTACCCCGTAGAAGGCGTACATTTTGACTGCATAGCGGCAAACTATGACTTGGCCGTGTTAGGTGAAGTAGTTGGGCAAGATAGTGTACTGTCCCTCGGGATTGTGAATGGTCGTAACATTTGGCGCTCGGATCTCGAAGGCGCATACCAGCAACTTGCTCAGGTTCATGAACGTCGTGGTGATAATCTCTGGCTTGCTCCTTCATGCTCATTATTGCACACGCCAGTCGACTTAGAGCAAGAGCAACAGCTTGACAGTGAATTAAAGTCTTGGCTCGCATTTGCCAAACAAAAAGGGCAAGAGCTGGCATTATTGAAAAATGCATTGGAGCTGCGTGATACTACCAAGTTGGTCGAATATTCTAAGCCTGTAAAAGCGCGCTTGACCTCTACTCGCGTGAATAATAGCGAGGTACAACAGCGTGTTTCAGCGCTTACAGCAAAAGATGGTCAACGCAATAGTGAATTCGCGATCAGAATTAAAAAACAAGCACAGTCGCTAAATTTACCCCTATTGCCAACCACAACGATCGGCTCCTTCCCACAAACTCAAGCTATTCGTAAGGCACGGCGTGATTATAAGGCGGGTATCTTGAATGCTGATGCTTATCATAGCCAGATGGAAGCGGAGATCCGTTATGCCGTTGAAGAACAAGAAGCGCTTAACTTAGATGTGTTTGTACATGGTGAAGCGGAGCGCAATGACATGGTTGAGTATTTTGGTGAATTACTCGAAGGTTTTGCCTTTACTCAGTTTGGCTGGGTGCAAAGTTATGGTTCGCGCTGTGTTAAACCCCCTGTGATTTGGGGAGATGTTTCGCGTGCAGCACCAATGACAGTTGATTGGACGAGTTATGCACAGAGCTTAACCAAAAAACCGATGAAGGGTATGCTAACAGGGCCTGTGACTATTTTATTTTGGTCGTTTGTCAGAGATGACTTAGACAAGCCAAGCATCGCGAATCAAATTGCACTAGCACTGAGAGATGAAGTCGTGGATTTGCAAAATGCAGGGATTAAGGTGATCCAAATCGATGAACCTGCATTTAGAGAGGGGATGCCACTCAAAGCCAGTCAGTGGCAAACCTACTTAGCTTGGGCGGCGTATGCGTTTAGGGTATCCGCAAGTGGTGTGAATGACGAAACACAGATCCATACGCATATGTGTTATTCGGAGTTTAACGATATTATCGCCGCCATTGCAGATATGGATGCAGACGTGATCACGATTGAAACGTCACGTTCAAATATGGCGTTACTCGACGCCTTTGAACATTTTGACTACCCCAATGACATCGGGCCTGGCGTTTATGATATTCATACGCCAAACGTCCCTGAGATGGCATGGATAAAAGATTTAATTCACAAAGCAGCGAAGAAAATTCCAGTAGAAAGATTATGGGTGAATCCAGATTGTGGGCTTAAAACTCGAGGATGGCCAGAAACCCGAGCCGCACTTGAGAATATGGTGACAGCGACCAAGGAGCTCAGAAGCGAATTAGGGAAAAGTTAATCTAAAAAGTCCACATACCTCATTGTTTATATACAATGAGGTGTTTGCTAGTTTCTACTCAGTAAAAATGCCATCGCTTGATCTGCGGCTAATGGTTTAGAAACAATATAACCTTGACCAAATTGACAGCCTTTTTGCTTTAATAGCTGCCACTGGGTTTCGAGCTCGATACCTTCAGCGACAACGGTCAGATTAAGTGATTGCGCAAGTTTCAAAATCGCATCAACTAGGGGGTTCTCTCTTTCAGTTAGTTGGTCAATGAAACTCTTATCAATCTTAAGCACATGAATAGGCAGCTGGTGCAAATAACCTAATGCAGAGTAACCCGTACCAAAGTCGTCAAGATAAAGCTTCACTCCAAGGGATTCTAATCCCTGAATAATTTTGGTTGCGAGGGCTAGGTTCGCGATCAATCCAGATTCTGTGATTTCCAAACATAAAGAACCAGGTGTAAGCTCATAGCGATGATAAAGTTGCTGAATTGTATCTACGAACTCTAAGCTTGCGAAATGTCGCGATGAAACATTTACGGTAATACGAATCTTTGGCTGCTTTTGCGCTTTCCAGCGTTTGAGTTGTTTGGCTGCTAATTCCAGCAAATGTAAGTCAAGCTCAATGATCTGTCCGGTTTGCTCTGCAATCGGAATAAAAGCATCTGGAGACACTAGACCATTTTTGGGGTGAAACCAACGGACGAGGGCTTCAAAGCTAACAATAGTGCCTGTCGTTAGGGAAAATATCGGCTGATAATACAGCGAAAATTCATTGTTTTTTATGCCATGCTGCAGATCATTTTCAATATCGGCCTGCTGTTTTAAGCGTTTGCGCATGGCGTTATTAAAATAACATACTTGACCTCGGCCCAAAGATTTTGCTTCGTACATTGCCGCATCTGCTTGTTGCAGTAAATTAATTGCGCTATCGGATTCGTTATCAGTGAATGCAACGCCAATACTGCCAGAAGCTTGTAGAACATGGCCATCTATATGGAGAGGCTTGGTTATGGCGGTGGTGATCCTATTAAGAAGCAGAGTGACTTGTTGCCGGTCTTGGACGTTTTCCATAAAAATCGCAAACTCATCCCCCCCGAGCCGCGCAAAGGTGTCGGTTTTGCGAATGCAGCCATTTATCATCTCAACAATAGCAATTAAGAAATGGTCGCCAACATCGTGGCCAAGTGAGTCATTAATGCTTTTAAATCTGTCTAAATCGAGATAGATCAGGCAGTGCAAATTAGCGGACTCCACTCGCGCTAGCCTCAAAATAGCATGTTTGATCCGCTCTAATAATAAATAGCGATTGGCTAGACCTGTTAAATCATCGTGTAAAGCTCTATGTTCTAGTGCCTGCCTTGAAAGCTGCCGATCTATGGCCATGCTGACTTGACGACTTATATAAGTCAGAATAGATAAATCATGACTCACGAAAGCTTGGTCGTTATTATAGCTTTGCAGCACAATCACGCCCTGATATTGATCATTAACCAAAAATGGTACGCCTAACCAAGAGCGTGGCGAGCGACCCACCATCTTAAAATCACCCCGCGTAATGTGCGCTCTAAATTGATCGTTATCGCATAGCAGAGGTCGTTGGTTCTTCAGAATATAGTAGGATGCAGTATGCTTAATTTGATCTTTTGATACTTTTTGGTGAGCATTACACTTTTCGCCTCCCTCAATCAAATAATCGATTTCTAAAATATCCTGTTGAGTATCATAAAGGCCAATAAAGAAATTCTCGGCGCAAAGCTGAGAGGCAATGATTTTATATAAGTCATCATAAAAAGCTTCAAGGTTCTCAAAGCGGTAAGTGATGTTCGCAATTTTCAGTAGTGATTTTTCTAAATTCTGCGCTTGGTGCAACTGGGTAATCGTGGTTTGGAGGTTTTCTAAGGTGCGTAATTGATGGATTTTGGCGCTGAGTAAATGTGCGACCGTTGATAATATCTGTAAATGCGCGGAGGTAAAATAATCAGCCTCAGGGTGTTCACAGTCAATAACACCGATCAAGTGGCCATCATACTCGAGTGGTACACATAGCTCTGACATGGCTGGCCGTAAATCAGCAATATACATTGGGTGAGAGGCGACGTTCCCAGAAATAAAGGGCGCTCTAGTCGTTGCAACTTGCCCGGTAATACCTGAACCAATCTTTATCTTAGTTTGTTCAACACGATAATCCCCATTAGCATGGCAAACGCCCATACTTGCAGCGACTTCTAAATACTCTTGATAAGGGTCAGCAAGGTAGATAACACAATCTACAAATCCCAGTCGATTAACGACCTGTGTTGTAACGTATTCAAATAATTCGTCAAGTTTGGTTAGATGCAGCAGCGACGAGGAAAACTGGTTAATGATGCTAAGCTGCTCAGTTTTTGATTCTAATTTTTGGTTCTCAGATAGCATACATATTTCTCATGAAAAGATGCTACTAAGTTAACTTAAATTGTATATATTTACCAATTTTGCGAAAAATGAAACCGAGCTAAAAGTAAACTGACAAAATGAAATAATCTGCGCTTGGCCTGAAAAACTTTACTAACACCCATGCGCAGCCTATGATCGGGCAAATTCAGCAGTGGAAGAGAGCAATGACGAGCAAACAAACGCTAACGATTACACGACCAGATGATTGGCATGTGCACCTACGTGATGGTGATGTCTTGGTCGATACGGTAAGAGATATTAGTCGCTACATGGGCCGTGCGATTATCATGCCAAACCTAGTACCACCAGCAACTTGCACAGAGACTGCTTTGGCTTACCGTGACCGCATTATGGCCGCTAATCCTCAAGGTAACTTTCAGCCGCTAATGGTGTTATATCTTACAGATAACACGACTCCTGAAGAAATCAAAAAAGCGAAAGCAACCGGTCATATCGTTGCTGCTAAGTTGTATCCAGCCGGCGCAACAACAAACTCAGCATCGGGCGTAACGGATATTGAAAATGTATATCCAGCGCTTGAAGCGATGCAAGAAGTTGGCATGTTGCTACTCGTACACGGTGAAGTGACGGACTCTTCTATTGATATCTTTGATAGAGAAAAAGTGTTCCTTGAGACGAAATTATCCAAAGTCGTTGATAACTTCCCAACGTTAAAAATTGTACTCGAACATATCACGACAAAAGACGCTGTTGATTTTGTTAATCAAGCGCCTGACAACGTTGCCGCAACTATCACAGCTCATCACTTGCTTTATAACCGCAATCATATGTTGGCTGGTGGCATTCGCCCTCACTATTATTGTTTACCTATCTTAAAGCGCAATACGCATCAACAAGCATTAATTGAAGCGGCGACAAGCGGAAGTAAAAAATTCTTCTTGGGCACAGACTCAGCCCCTCATGCGAAAGATAAAAAAGAAGCTGCATGTGGTTGTGCTGGGGCGTATACCGCACATGCTGCAATTGAGCTCTATGCAGAGGCATTTGAAGATGCAAACGCACTTGATAAGTTAGAAGGCTTTGCTAGTCACTTTGGTCCAGATTTTTATGACCTGCCGCGCAATACGGACACCATTACGCTGACTAAGTCTCCATGGCAAGTGCCCGATTCATATAAATTAGGTGAAGGAACGGTTGTTCCGATTAAAGCAAGTGCGACAATTGATTGGAAAGTTGAATAAGAGTTAAATAAATTGTAATTAAATCTTCTTGATTTTTACTGAAAAGCGCCATTATGGCGCTTTTTTCGTAACAAAATCAGAAATCACAGAATCCAATTTGTTTTTTATTAATTTTAATATAGTATTCAATATAAATATTAAAACTAACTAAGCTTAATTGAGAGAGTATCAATGCGTGAGATCAAGTCTTTTATTAAAAATGCAAGTTACGGTGATTTAGAAAAAGCTTTAGAGCTAATCCAAAAAGCACTGGATGAGCAAAAGGAACAACAGCAGGCTAAAGAAGAAGTATTGGCTATGCTGAAAGAAAAAGGACTTACGCTTGATGATTTAGTAGGTTCTACCTCTGCTGACCGTCGTTCTAAAGTGAAAGCAAAATACCGTATTGAAAAAGACGGTGAGGTAATTGAGTGGACTGGTCGTGGTAAAACACCTAAAGTATTTCAAGGTGTTAACCTAGACGATTATCTAATCTAATTATGCGTTATTATGAAGGTTGTTAGGTATTGAGCAGCTTTTTTAAATAGCCTAAATAAAAGGCGTATCTTAGCAGATACGCCTTTTTTGACTTAATTATTCATATCCTGAGGTGCTTATTTACGTTCTAAGACCTTATCAGCAAGAAGCGGTACAAAATACACTGAATCACTTTCGCAAATCTAGCGACTCCGCCGTCATTGTATTACCTACAGGCGCCGGAAAGAGTCTCGTAATTGCAGAGCTTGCGAGGCTTGCGAGGCACAAAATATTAGTATTGACTCATGTTAAAGAGCTGGTAGAGCAAAATGCACAAAAATATAAAAGCTATGGATTGCAAGCGAGCATTTTTTCTGCTGGATTAAAAGAAAAGTCGTTACAGCATCAAGTAACTTTTGCCAGTGTGCAGTCATTGTCTCGAAACTTATCACAACTCAATCAATTTTATTCATTAGTTATCATTGACGAATGCCATCGGGTGAGTGGGGAAGATAATAGCCAGTATCAACAAATTTTAAATCAACTGGCTCAGTTTAATCCTGAGCTAAAGTTATTAGGCTTAACAGCAACACCTTATCGGTTGGGTATGGGATGGATATACCATAAACATTATCATGGTTTTGTTAGAGGAAAAGCTGAATCACCATTCAAGCAGTGTATTTACGAATTACCACTTAGATATATGATAAAGAACTCGTATCTTACGCCGCCAAATAAAATCGACCCAGCCGTTGAGAATTATGATTTTTCTAGTTTAAGTACAGATTCATTTGGGCGTTATTCAGAATCTGATATGAATACATTATTACAAGCACAAACTCGTGCAACAAAGAGCATTATCACTCATTTGCTAGAGCTCAGTGAAAATAGGATGGGGGTAATGATTTTTGCCGCGACGGTTATGCATGCAAAAGAAATTATCGGCTACTTGCCCAAGCAATATAGTGCACTAATAACGGGTGAAACCAAGTCAGCCGTGAGAGATGCACTTATCGTCCAATTTAAAAATAGAGAAATTAAGTATTTAGTTAATGTCTCTGTGCTGACTACCGGATTTGATGCCCCCCATGTTGACGTGATTGCTATCTTAAGGCCCACTGAGTCTGTTAGCCTTTATCAGCAGATTGTAGGCAGAGGACTTAGGTTAGATGAGAACAAAGAAGATTGCTTTGTCATTGATTATGCAGGTAACGACTTTGATTTATTTGCACCTGAAGTCGGAAGTAAAAAGCCAAACTCAGACAATGAGCCCGTTCAGGTGCTTTGCCCAGGTTGTGGCTTTGCCAATATTTTCTGGGGAAAAGTAGACGAACAGGGCAAGCTTATTGAGCATTTCGGCAGGCGCTGTCAGGGGTTACTTGAAGATGATGAAGGCCACTCACAGCAGTGTGATTACCGTTTTAAGTTTAAAGAATGTGAGCAGTGTGGTGCCGAAAATGATATAGCTGCAAGACAATGTCATCAGTGTGGCGAAATAATGGCGGACCCAGATGATAAGTTGCGTGCGGCATTGAATTTAAAACATGCAATGGTACTACGCTGCAGCGGGCTATGTAGCGAAGTGCTCAGTGGTAACAGATTAAAAGTCACTTACTTTGATGAGGATGGAGCAAGTTGCTGTGAGGTCTATGACTTTTCTAATCAAAAGAGTCTATTTATATTCCACCAGCAATTTGCAAAGCGGCGAAAGTCTACGTCGGCACCTGCGAAATGGCGGTCAGCTGAAGAAGTGGTAGATACTGACTTAATTGCACCGGATTTCGTGATTGCTAAATTACACAAGAAGTTTGGTTGGCAGGTTTCTGAAAAACTGTTTGACTATCAAGGTAGCTATAGAAAGGCTGACAAAAGTTAGCCTTTCTATATAAAAGTCGGATTTTCCGTGGCGATTTATTCTTCTGAAGCCATTAAGCCCCAGCCATCGCCATACCCTTCATAGCCATTGGCTATGCTTTCTAGGTATTGTTCAGTCTGACTCAGTAGCTCATGCATCGGGACCATAGTTACCGTGGTGATAACTTCCCAAACACCTGTGTCAGGACATTGTTGTAACTGGGTTTTCGGTGCTAATTCGTCTTTTCCAATCGCGCTAATGAAACGCTTAGCATCATCAGCTTGCTCGAAAAGAATATAAAAATCGATATTCTGCATTTGCGTCAGATCAACGCCAGCAGCGGCAATCTCAGCTAGAAGCTCACCGTTATCATCATTTGGAAATTGCATAATTTTACTCTGCAGGTTCAATTGCTGCTATTGTCCGTCATCTGCAAGAAAATAAAAAGGATGAATGTAAATAAATGTGCGATAAAACCCACTGCGTTACAATAAAATACACCCTATGTTCAGCTTCAGCTCAGTAAAATTGCACTTTCTCTTAAAAGTCGTTTTACAGTATCCATTTTCGCAAGCACAATGGCATTATCGATGCCCATAAGTCGCGATATTTAGGTCGTTTTATTTTAATGAAGCCGTATTTCTCTTGTTTAACACTAGCGCTTTTTTTGTGCTGTTTTTCCTCGTTTTACGTAGGTGCTGAGTCTCGCCCTGCATCAGTAAAAATCTCCAACATTGAAGTCAAAGTCGAAAACGGCGACGTCGAAGACAACATCACTGGTTTTTTAAAATCTTACCAAGGTAAGCCAAAAATCCCTCGGGTAATGAAAGAGGTGCGTGCGGACATACGTCGCGCTTTGCATGCTTTAGGTTATTATCACTTTGATATTCAAATCAGTGGAGAAGGACAAAACGTCATAGCCGAAGTCAAATTTGAAGCACCACTGAAATGGAAAGATATTAATATTGAGCTTGCGGGCACGGGTAAGGATAATGCGGATTTAGTTTCGCTTATCAAAGATGTACCTATTCAAGTTGGCAAGCAAGTCAATCATGGTGATTACCAGGCAACGAAAAGCCGCTTTGAGAGCGAGCTGCTAGAGCTTGGATATTTTGATTATCAATGGCAAGAGTCCAAATTGCTTGTTCATAAAGCGAATCGCTATGCTGGCGTGCGACTGCTGCTCAACACTGGTAAACGTTATCAATTTGGCGACCTTGCTATTGAGGGAAACACCAAAGCGGCTAACTATATACGTTCACTAAGCCCATTTTCGAAAGGGCAACCTTTTGAAGCGAGTCTTTTGTCTGACTTTAATCTGTCTTTAAATGCAACTCCTTATTTTAGTGCGATAAAGGTTTATCCGCTGTTAAAGGACCGTACGAATGATCAGGTACCAGTTCGAGTGAGTGTTGAAGACAAACCTGCAAATAGCTTTGAAGTGGGTGCTGGCTACAGTGATGATGTGGGTGCAAAAACCCGTTTTAAGTGGACTAAACCCTGGATCACTGAGGATGGCCACTCCTTTGAGTCCAATCTGAGGCTGTCGCAAAAGCAACAAGATATCACAGCAAGTTATACTATCCCGGTAGACAATCCTAACGACGATTTATGGCGTGTGTTAGGTGGTTATAAGGTGCAGGATGAAGTAACGGAAGGGATCAACAGTCGAATTTGGAACGTGCAGGTACAGCGACAATGGCTAACGGACGACGAGTGGGTGAGAACGGCGTTTTTGAAACGTGAACACGAAACCACGGAACAGTTAGGCGAAAAACAACGTACGGAAATGTTGATCCCAGGCATTAGCTACTTAAAGAAAGAAAGTAAAGGTGGCGCGCTACCATATTGGGGTAATGAGCGCCTGATCTCCATTGAAGCCGCAGCAGATTCTGTACTATCGTCTGCAAATATGTTGAAAGTGAGATGGAACAATGAATGGCTAAGAAGCTTTGAAACCAAACATTTATTTTTTGGTCGCTTAGACTTAGGGGCGATCGTGACAAAGGATATTGACCAAATTCCGTTTACCCACCGTTTCCTTGCTGGAGGAGATCAAAGTATCCGTGGTTTTGCCTATGAATCCATCGGTCCTCGCGATGACGAAGGGCGCATACTTGGCGGCAGATATTTAGCCACAGGTACAGTGGAATATAACTATCAATTCCACCCAAGTTGGCGAGCCGCTTTGTTTGTTGATGCGGGTACTGCGACGAACGATTTCTCGGACGCTTGGGAAGTTGGGGCTGGGTTTGGTTTTCGTTATTTAACCCCCGTTGGTCCAATCCGGCTCGACCATGCTTGGGGGCTGACCAAAGAAAGTAAAAGTACGCGTCTCAGTATTGTTATAGGACCTGAAATCTAATGCAGTTCAGAAGCTTAAGAATCAAAATTATTACTGCCATTATTAGCCTATTTTTACTGTTGGTTTGTTTATGCTTTACCTTGCCCGGGCAAAAGTTACTGGTTTGGGTAGCGAATAAAACGGTTTCAGGCATAGAAATCGATGGTTTAGACAAGCGCTTACTATCTGGCGCCAATCTTACGTTGCGTTATCACAATGACGATATTGATATTCGCCTTAGAGACACCAAAGTCACTGTTGAGTGGTTGACCTGTGCCAGCGTTTGCATTGAGCTAGACGCAAAAGCGATAGCGATTGTACAAAAGCAGAAAAGTGTCAACGAAGAGGAAACTACTGAAAGTGGCCAAGTTGAGTTACCACTGCCAATTGCAATAAAACGTGCGCAAGTTCAGCAATTTTCGTTGGAAACGCCTGATATTAAAGTGCAATTGCAAGGCTTGGACACGCAGCTTTCAGGTTCTGGCTCACATTTTAATGTCCCATCTTTGCTATTAGACAGCGTGAAGTTGACCGCAAAGGCAACCGATCAGCCAGTGCCTACAAAATCGTCGGCACCACTTAATGCATTAGCGCCACTCCAACTACCTAAGATAGACCTGCCGCTAACCGCTGAGCTCGGTGAGATAAAGATTAGCAACCTCGCGATAGATGAGCAGACGCTTGAGAATATCAAGCTTTCTCAAGTTATAGTAGATGAAAATGTGGACGTGGAGCAGGTTCAGCTTAACTATCAAGAGTGGTTTATATCAGCGGCGGCAGAAGTCTTGCTTAGCGACTGGACTATTGACCTGAGATCAACCTTGAGTGCGCCACAGGGTTTAGCCAGTTTAACGCTGGTGGGTCGCCCTCATGATCTTACGCTTACTTTGAATACCGAGGGGATGGCGTTTGCAAAACTGCAAGCCCATGCAGATTTGACAACGACAAACTGGCCATTTGATTTACAGGGTCAAATAGATAAATTAGTTATTCCGTCGGAGCCCACAACTTTAAAAAGTGCGACACTCGGCTTGAGCGGAGATGCCTCAAAATATAATTTGTCAGGCTCACTCGCTGTTAATACTGTGCAGTTTGGTGATGTTACCGCGACACTTGAAGGGCAAGGTGGACTACAAGCGTTTACTCTAGCTAAAGCAGCGCTTCAGCTTGAAAAAGCACAGGCGCAAATAGCGGGACAAGTGAACTGGTCGCAAGGATTGAAGGGTAAAGTGAACGGGGACTTTTCTCAGCTACCCGTCGATAGATTGCTAGGGCTAGTGCAATACGATGCAGGGCTTACGGAAAACGATATGTTGGCAGGTCAATTCGCGCTTGATTTTATCAGTCAAGGTGAGCAGTGGCAGGTTAATGTTGAGCGCTTTAAGCTCGATGGTAAAGTAGCGGGTGCCCCGCTTAATGCGGACGTTAAGGTCGTTGTGGATGAGAGCCTACTAGGTGAGTTTAGCCATGCACGCCTGAATTATGGCAAAAATAGACTGACGGTAAGCGGTGAGCTTGGTCAGCAGTTGGACCTCGATATTGACTTTCAGTTTGAGCAGGCGGCAAATACGCTTATTCCAGCCGACTTAAAGGGCAGTGGTGAAATCTTTGTTCAGGGCGACCACCTCAAGCCGAGGATTCAGACCGATATTAAGTTTGACTCCGTGCGTTACCAGAATATAGCACTACACGATCTCACGACGAAAGGCACGGTTGATATTGCCAATGAAATGACTGGGCAAATTAAACTGGCACTAGACCGTTTGATTGTTGACTCTGAAATGGTTGAAGACATTCGTTTAGCTGTGAAAGGCAATCAGCAGCAACATAATGCGACATTGGATATTCGTGATAAGCGAGTGGTTGCAAGCTTTGAAGTCAATGGCAAGATGCAGCAGTCTACTTGGCAGGGAGAGTTGTCGTCTGGTGAGGTAACTTCTCACGGGCAAACGATAGCATTGCAAAGTCCTGCCGCAATCATGATCAGTGATGTCAGTCAGCGCATTGCAAAGCAGTGTTGGCAGATGGATGATACTGATTTGTGTTTTGCAGCCGAGCAAAAAGGCACACAAGGGCAGGCCGATGTTAAACTAGAGAAGTTGGCACTGGCTAAACTACAAACTTGGTTGCCAGCAGAGCTCAAAATAACAGGTGAAACTCAGGCCGTGGCTAAACTTGCGTGGCAAAACGGCCAAGTGACCCGAGCTGATGGCGAGCTGAACATTGTTGATGCCGGTGTTACGACTCATGGGCAAACATTTTCAATTGCTGAATTTAGAGCGTTATTAAAAACCAATAACAAACAAATTCACGCTGATTGGCGCATGACCTCCGATACTTTAGGTCAGTTCAGTGGTGATACGCGTGTGCCGTTAGATAAACAGTCCCCCCAATTAGCTGGTAGCGTAAAAATAGAGTCAATTGAGTTGGCTAACTTGTCAGCGCTACTAAACCGAGTAACGGAACAAAGCTTTGACCTGCAAGGGGAAGTGTTAGGGGATATAAATATCTCAGGTAGTCTCGCAGCCCCTGAAGTGAACGGTAAACTAACGGCTCAGCGCTTATTTATGTCTTCAGACTCTTTGCCCGTGGAAATCGATAAAGGTCACATCAATCTTGATTTTGATACTACTTCCGCTCAACTAGAGGCTGAGTTAACTGCAGCAAAAGGCGGTAAGGTCGCGCTCACTGGCGAAGCTTTTTGGTCACCTGAGCTCTCTGCCGAAATCAAAATAAAGGGCGAAAATATTTACGTGCAGCCAGACTCGCAGATTGAACTAACCGCAAGCCCGGATTTAACACTTGCCTATAAAGATAAAATTGCGCGAATACTTGGAGAAATTGTGGTGCCGTTTGGTCGAGTAAATATTGAATCTCTGCCAGAGGGAGTTACATCTCCAAGCGACGATGAAATCATTGTTGATGCCAAGGTGAAAAAGCAGATGTCGGTGCCAGTGCAACACGAAATAGATTTAAAACTGACCGTTAAAGATAACTTTAGGGTGAAGGCTTTAGGACTAGATAGCTTTGTTACCGGTGCAATCGAAATTGATAAGCAAGTTGAGTCGCCAATGTTAGCAACAGGAGAGTTACAACTAAGAGAGGGTAAATATCGTGCATTTGGCCAAGACTTGTTGATCCGCACAGGACAAATTGGCTTCAATGGCGCACTAGATAAACCGTATTTGAACATTCGAGCTATTCGAAATCCAGCGACAACCGCCAATGATGTGATAGCCGGTGTTGAGCTCACAGGCAATATTGCTAAGCCGCGTTTGACTGTATTTTCAGAGCCAGCAATGGATCAAGCCAAAGCGCTGTCTTACCTACTTAACGGTCAGCCTCTAGGGGAGTCTGAAACCTCTAACAATGCGCTACTCACGCAGTTTTTACTCTCACAGGGAATTGACCGCAGTGAAGGGTTCTTTAGTAAGGCAGGTGAATCGCTTGGACTTTCGGATGTCAATCTATCAGCAAAAGGCAGTGGCGACGATACACAAGTCGAGGTGTCAGGCTATATCACCCCCAATGTTCAGGTCAGTTATCGTGTTGGGGTATTTGAGTCAATCAATGAAATTGCACTGCGCTATCGTGTTTTTTCGAAGTTTTATGTTGAAGCCACGAGCGGTTTGTACAACAGTATAGACTTCTTATACAAGTTTGATTGGGATGACAAATGAAACTGCTCTGGCTCGCTCTAGGTTTTGTGATATTTCCTCTCAAAGCACAAGAAACGACGGAAATTAGAATTAGCGCTGGTGCCGATCCGTACATTATAGAATTGCTCACTTTAGCTCTCTCATATCAGGTAGAGTCATCAAGGCTTATATCAGTGAGAAGCATCCCTTCTCAAGACAGAGCGGTGCGCCTGCTTGGAGAAAAAGGAGGACTGGATGTCAGTTGGTTAGTGACTAACTCACAGCGCGAAAAGGCCGCAAGTGCAATTCGTATTCCCTTAGTGAAAGGGATTTTAGGTTATCGCATTCCTTTAGTGCACAAGCATAATAAAACCTTACTGAGTGGCGTGCGTTATACAGGCGACTTGCGTCGAGTTACTTTTGGTTTACGCAGAGATTGGCCTGACCATCAGATTTTTGAGCGTAATGGCCTCAGCGTGACCTCTTTTTCACAAGAAGACAGTGGTTATGACATGCTGTTGAAAAAACGTTTTGATGTGTTGCCAAGTGATTTAGTGAGTATTGAAGCTGCTCTGAGTGACACTGATTTGGTGGCAGATCGGCATGTGGTGTTTTACTATCCTTCTGCGGTATATTTTTTTGTTTCTCACGACAACCCGTTGCTCCATAGTCAAATTGAGAAAGGTCTCAAAAATGCACTGCAAGATGGCCGGTTTGAGGCTTTATTTTTAAAACATTTTTCCGCTCGCCTTGAAAAGCTAGATCTTAAAAACAAAACAGTCATAGAATTAGACAATCCAAATCTGCCACCCAGTGCGCCGTTGGAGGTACCATTTTATTGGTATAAACAAGGAAAATAATAATGAAAAAAACCTTACTATCTATTGCGCTTGTCATAAGTTCATCTCTTGTCTTAGCAAAACCTTACACAAAGTCACCATCTGAAGTCGTTGCTGAGGCCAACAGCAGCGACTGGCAGCAACTGGATCCTGAAAATATTCTCAAAATAGAATTACAAACAGGATCGGTCTACATCGTGCTCAATCCTGAACTTGCGCCTAATCATGTGGCAAATATTAAAGCGTTAGCACGAGAGGGCTTTTACACTAATTTGAGTATGTATCGGTTTGTGGAAAACTTTGTGGCCCAAGGTGGCGATATGTCGGACAAAAAAATGCCACAAAAAGGAAAGAAAGCGATTGCCGCTGAGTTTTTTCATAGCACAGAATCAACCTTGAAGATCACATCGCTAGATGCTGTGGACGGCTACGCGCCACGTACCGGGTTTCTAAATGGTTTTGCCGTAGGACAAAATGAAGCTGGAACCAAAACTTGGATGACACACTGCGTTGGTTCGTTTGCCATGGCTAGAACCAACGATATTAATAGTGGTGGTACTGAGTTTTACATCACGTTGACGCCGCAGCGATATCTAGACAAAAACACCACTGTGTTTGGACAGTTGTTATCGGGAATGGAGCATGTTCAGCACCTAGATCGTAAACCAGTTACTGGACAAGCGTTCAATGTTATCAAAGGCGTTACGGTACTTGCTGATGTAAAAGGTGCGCCTTCGTTTAAAAGGCTAAAAACAAATACGCCGATTTTTGAGTCGCTAATTGCTGCGCGTAAAAATAGAGCGGGAGATTGGTTTGTTGATACGCCAAACCATATAGATATATGTTCGGTCTCCGTCCCGGTTGAAATGGAAGACGCGAAGGGGAATAAATAACCTGAGCTGCGGATAATTAATGCCTTTCTAGCAGCTAGTTTTAGCGCTAACTGCGTTGAATTCACTTCCAATAGCCAGCTATTGGTGCGTAAATTCGCCTTGTTTTCCCTAAAACTCTCTGGCTAGACAAGGAAAAAACTAAGTTTTGCTTTAACAACAATGAGTTGGAACATTCCTTATCCAAACCTCAGGTTAAATAGTAATACTTAGATGTGATAAAAAGCCATGTGAGAACATGGCTTTTTTACGTTTTACTGTCGGTTAGTTCTTACCGCATACGGAGTTTGATCTTGTTCACTCGAGCGATATGGATTGATATCTAACCCGCCGCGGCGAGTATAGCGCGCATAAACGGATAATTTTTCTGGGCTAAAGGTGCGCCAAAGCTCACAGTAAATGCGCTCTACACATTGCTCATGGAACTCGTTGTGGTCACGGAATGAGATTAGGTACTTAAGCAGCGCTTCTCGGTCGATTTGCTTACCACGGTAACTGATCACTACGCTTGCCCAGTCTGGTTGTGAAGTGATCAGGCAATTTGACTTGAGTAAGTGGCTGTGAAGCGTCTCTTCAACCATTTCATCAGAGGCAAGCTTTAGTAAGTCACTATTTGGTGTGTAGGTATCAACTTCAATATCCAGCTCATCGATACATTCACCAGGGAGACGTGTGAAAGGAATACAATCGAATTCATCTGCGCCAAATAATGTCACGCTAACTTGGCTATTTGATGCTGTGGACAGATCCGTAGCTAGCGTTTGACGCACGGTTTCCATCGTATCAAAACGACTTTGATTAAAGCTGTTCAAGTAAAGTTTGAACGATTTTGACTCAATGATATGCGAGCTTTGGCAAGGAAATACAAAAGTGGCAACCGCAACTTGAGGCTTCCCCTTGTTATTGAGCCAAGACAGTTCGTAGCCTGTCCAAGTATCTTCACCCTTGAATGGTAAAGCGGACTCATCAACATTGATTTGGTCACGATTAAGTTTACGTGCAATGGGGTGCAGCAGGCTTGGAGTATAAACACTGGCGTATTCTGTGGTTTTACCAAGCACAGAAGATTGCAGCTCTGGCGAGTTACTGTAGTCTGTCATGTTAATTCAAATCTCGTTACAATGCGGTCATTATAACGAATGTTTACCTCGGGATTAATAGCATTTTGCTTAATTAAACGAAACAAGTATTCAGCCCGAGGTGAGAAAAATAAAGAGAGCTTTATATATGACTCAGCCCGTAAATATGGCGCGCTTGCATCAAGCCTATGTAGATTATCATCAACAGATCTTTAAAGATTTACCGAGTACCGAGTATGATGAAAGTTGGCCAAGCCCATGTGAGCAGGGTGAACCGAACAAGCTTAACGAGATAAAATGGCTAGCGGTAGAGCGCTCGCCAGTGGGGCATTTAAATGATTTAGCCAAAGCGTTGGAAACGCAATTTCCTGAGGGATTGAACGGACTGTATGGTGATTTCTTTGCTGGCAATATCGTGGCATTTATTGAGGGTAAGCAAATTGAGCTACTGCAAGCATGGAATGAAGATGACTTCGAGCGCTTGCAGCAAAATATCACCGGGCATATTTTAATGAAGCGCAGGCTCAAACAACCTGAAACCGTATTTATTGGCTTAACAGAAGCAGATGACTTATTGGTGTCGGTCGATGTCGCTACGGGTCAAGTTGGGTTAGAGTTTGTCGGTAAGAAGCAGCACCATGTTTTGGCAGATTCTATCGCGGAGTTTGTGGAAAAGCTGACCGTTAACTATCCAATATAGCTAATTGATATAAAGGAGCTTGCGCTCCTTATTGAAAGTCCCACGAAATATTCGAGACCAATTGGCAAGTTTCACATCGAAAGTCGAAAAGGCCGAACCAAGGCTCCTCGAGTAACCAGTCTCCCTGGCAGCTTGGGCATTTTCTTGCTTTTTCTGCGGCGAGGTTTTCGCCGCCAACACGATACAGATAATAGTAAACCGGCTTTTTCGTGAGATAGCGAATACGTTTGCTCAAATCCATGCCACGTCTAAACAAATCGCTACTCATGCTGGAAATTTCCTCCAGTGCAGCAAATTCGCAGCGAGTCGCACCATTGATCTGTATTTGGTCGCAGGCTTGCCAATCTTCTTTCCATTTGATCAGTGCTTTGTAATCACCGTTGGCAATCGCTGGGATTTTATATAAAGGCACTGGCAAAAAGTCGTCGCCACAATACAGTGGACTACAAGTGTGTACGTATGTGGTGTAGAGAATGTAGCTTGATGGTTCATGACAGGCATCAGCGCTGTTGGCATGTATATCTTGTCCAAAAACTTTGACCTTAGGTGCAAGTAAGCCTGATTGCTGTAGTTGGTCAATCGCAAACTTCACAAAAGGACTATGGTTTAATGGATGCAAAGCGTCTTCTTCAGGACACATCACGCGAGTAATGAAATAACCATCTTTAAGTACGGTTGGAAATTCGTCACCAATGATTTGACCATTAAAGCGAAGTGCGTTGACCACACGGTTGATGGCCTGCTCAGCAGCATCTAAGGTGGTTTCCTCATAGCAATCAAACGTTAAGTCGACAACAAACACTACGACTTCTCCAATAATGCAATGAGCTTATCAAGCTTAGCTTCAATTCTATCTAATTGGCTTTGTGAACTTGCTTTGACGACCTCTTCAACCTCTTGATAGTGATCAATACAGGTAGGGTCTTGTTTGTACGCAGCAATGCCCGAGATAACGTCTGGCATTGCGACGCTTTGAGTTAATTTGCTTTTTGTTAGCGCGACGGTTGGAGTCTTTCCACTATCGACTAATTTTTTGATAGCTCTGGCAACAGCAGGGTGCATAGAGGTTCCTAAACGCCTTAATCATAGGAATTGATCATAGCACCAAGTTACGCAAGGAGCGATTGCTTTAGCTATCTTAACATCGCATCTAGTTCGTCAATGATTTCACTCCAATCGGCGTCTTCTTTCAGCGATTCTTCAATAAAGTGACGCTGTCCTTCATTCCAAAATGGTGCTTGGCTTAACAGCATACCGTCAGGAAGGCGGTGTTGTTTGACAAACCCTTCAATCGCCTTGGGATTGTTATCCAGCCCAAGTTGGGCAAATAAAGTACTCATAGTGTGGCGACTAGTATCCATATCATTCTCCCTCGTTTGCTTGAATTTTACTCACTAACTATAGTAAAGGTGGTTGTAAAACCTTTAGCAAGTCGTCATCGATAAAAACCATAATGACCAATGCGATGATAAATATACAAGTCTACGACTGAATAAATTGTGACTAGTATCAATTTCTGTCATTAATAGTCGCACATTATTGGAGTACACAAAAATTTTGAGGTTTTGATATTAAGTAGTATTTCGACATGATTATCAGAAGCTTGGGGCAATAACAATAAGGAACCGTGATGTCAGTAGAAACTTCTCAGCATGAATTAATCGTTAGATATTTAAATCCAGAAGATATCAATGTAGCCGCGAGTGTGTTGTATCAGGCTTACCATGATGATCCGCTACTCAAGCAGGTACTGGAGGCAAAACAAGAAGCCACCTTTGAAAAAAAGCTCAGATCTTTAATACGTGAAGAGCTTTCAGCATTTGGCCAAACGGGTCAGCCGATGGTGGGGTTATATCATCAAGATAGATTGGTCGCGGTAGCATGTGTTATTGCAAATAGTGATGAATTGAGTGCAAATCGACAATGGCATTGGCGATTACGACTTATGATGAGCGCAGGGTATTTGCAAACGCAACAGCTGATTGAGAAAGAAAAGTCGATTAGACAAGCGTTGCAAGCACATGAGCCGTGTCACTTTTTATCCCTAATTGCTGTTGACCCTCATGTTCAAAGGCTTGGTTATGGTCACTATTTACTTACTGCACTTGATGACTTAATTACACAAAGTAAAGAAACAAACGGGATGGCTGTATTTATTACCAAACCGGAACAAGCGCAGTTTTTTGCAGGTCATGGTTATCAAATCTTACAAAATATGGAGTTTAGCTCTGTAGAGGGCACATTGTTATTTAAGAACAAATAGCAACAATGGAAATTACTATGTGAGAGATCTCGTACGAGAATGTGGGTAAAGGCGCTTTGTAGTACCGAATTTGTAGTGTGTTTTTGAGTTATGGTGCTGATTTTAAAAGAGTTACTTTATTTTTCCTTTAGATGACAAGAAAAAGATTGTTCCTAGCTATCTAACAAAAATGCTCAATCTCCGTAAACTTAACAATGTAAGGAAACACAAGAGCAGGAGCTCAGCGTCAAAGGATAAGGAATTTGACAACAAGAGAAGGATGTATTGCATAAGGCAAGGAAGATCTGGAACTCGAGGAAGCGAGTGTGAAGTGGAACTTCACTAGGGATAAGGAGACACACGGAGTGTCAAGGAGCGCGGGAAGCGTAGTGGAGCAAGGAAGAGTAAATAGGGATGAGCAAGGCTTTAGGATGAAGGAGCGCAATCTGGATGATTGCGAAGCGGATGGGTTACACTGGATGTAACAATGTATAGGGAGCACATAAGGACTATGTGAAGCGGAGCCAAGATGGTGTTGGAGCGCGGGAAGCGAAGTGGAGGCCAAGAGGGCTAAAATGGAGATGCACTGGAAGTGCTAATGGATGACACAAGGATGAGAGTAGGGTAAGTCGGAGTACATACCCGTTCAGGGGAAGAAGAATTGGCGGATTGCTTTTGGGTTGTAAAGCAGAGGAATCGGATACCTCTTGGGATAATCGTCAGGATTGAGGCGCAGCAAATAGGCTAGCGCCTTAGTTTTTTGGCGTCTCGAGTCTGTAATCGCTCCTTATTCTGGAATCATACTCAAAACCTATCGGCTTGTAGTTTCAAACCATCTCTATGCTTATTGCAATATTAGTCCTTCATTTTAGTTTTATACCGATTTTATTAAGTAATTGATTTACATCGAAACGTGAAAATAACTTTAGTCGCTGGGTAAAAAGCTTCCTTTTTTGGTTAAAAGAAACATTTTTAACGAAGCTCATATGTTATTTCATCTTTCAAAGTAGTCGAAGAATTCATTCAATTGGTGTCAATGCGCTACAGGCTCTCTTTATTGAGAGACTATCCAGTACTCAGAAACTTATAACAAACAAAAATAGCTAAGGAAAAAAAATGGAATGGTACCTAACTGTATTAAAAAGATATTCTGATTTTAGCGGACGCTCAAGACGTAAAGAGTATTGGATGTTTATCCTGATCAACGCGCTGATAGGCTTTGTAATTGGGATAGTTGACGGGCTCTTAGGGACCCTTATTTTAACTGGTATTTATTATTTAGTGGTACTAGTACCCACTGTCGCTGTATCCATTCGCCGTCTTCATGACACTGGGCGTTCTGGTTGGTGGGTTTTGGTAAGTTTTGTACCTATTATTGGTTTGATAGCCATCATATATTTTACTGTACTGGATAGTGATGTTGGAGAGAATGAATACGGACCAAGTGTTAAAGGATATGTGTAACTAACGACACAGGGGTAATAAAATGAGCCACACCATGTATCTATATGAAGTTGAGCATCAAGACATTAATAATGTGATCAGTTCAGGTTCTAATAGCGAGATTTTCTCACAAATAGTGGCGAACAAAAGTGATGAAGAGGTAAGGGGGCTAAGAAGGCTTTTTGATAAAAGTTATAGTCGCCACCCTGACTCGCTTGAAAGTAAAGATGCAGCCGAACTTATCATAGCACTTCAGCATGTATTTATCTTACTAATGGGCAAGCCGTGTCTTTTGAATTTACCCTAGATGAAGATATCGCCCCTGAATTATTTGACTTTCCATTTGATGATTGGGATGAAGATGATTTTGGTATGCCTATCAGTGTCGATGGTGTGCCTGCAGTAATATACAGAAATAACAAGTCGCTGTTAGACTATCATCATAAGTTTCAAACTGTATTGACCGAAGAGCGGTATGATGAAGATAGCATTGACGAGGACGATTTAAGAGAGTTGGTTGGCTTTTTAGAACGGGCAACGGCTCATCGTCGCGGGGTGTGTATATTTTGCTTTGAGTGATGGCTTAAACACTTTTGATAGGTACTTAAATTCGATTTAATTTAAGTACCTACTTCAACACTTAATAGACTAGCTCGCGATTTTATAAGCGGGCAATTCTTTTTTGACTAATCGTTCATTTTCTAAGTAAAGCTTACCTTGATAGGCTGACTCGCCATCTGAACTAAACTCAAACATAAATTGGCTTTTTATTCCAAGTTTGCCGTCTTTTAATACGCCGAAACGGCGCTTAATGCAGGCAACACTTAACAGTTGCACTTGCAAACTTTCAGCTTGATGCTGTGCATGCCTATTTGCCGCTTCTGCGATCTGACGGCTATACCAAAATAGCGCGATAACAGATGATACGATGATAAAAAGCCAAAGCGTTGTCATTTAAGAAAATAACCTTCCAATTGCACGAGACAGAGTTTCACTGCGATTTTCTGCCCTAATAATCCCTAAAACATGTGGGCGTAATATAGGTATTGCAACTAAGTCTGCGAAAATACTGCTGAAAAGTCCATCGATTTGATTATTTTCAGCGGCTTTTTCCATAAAGATAAAGAGCCTTTGCTGGTCGGTTAATGTCTCCCAAGCACGCCCTGCAATAGTGAGTAAGCAATCTGCATCTGAACCCAACTCGGATGCTAAAATAGTGTCTACTGCTTGCGCGATGAGACCAAGCGCGTGACTTCCCGACATTGCACGCAAATTGGTGACTACAGCGTCCTTATTTTGCTCGTAGCATGCGCGGGTTAAAGCGGCTAAAAAGTCTTCGGTTTGTGGTGTTGAGATCGTAACGTGCTCAAGCATTGCGGCTAATGGGGTTTTAACTTCTGCCGGCAAAACAGACCAAACCTGTTGCAGGTTGCTCGCATTATGACCATGGTCTAGACGTAGGGCAAAATCAGCAATGCCTTGTAGCGCTATTTCTTGCCAGCGTTCAAACCCGAGCTTACCAGAAAAATAGAGTTCGGCGTGCTCGTAATATTGAGAAGCCGGGCGATTAAGTTCACGCTTTAATAGCGCATTGAACGCTGCGAGTTTGTTCGCATTTGGTGTGAAGACATAAGGGTTGTTATCAAGCTTCCCTTGAGCGGTTTCGCCCGTGAGTTGTGTACCTAATGCTTCGAGTACCATGGAGGCAAAGTGGTCACGGCTGGCGATAATGAGTTTGCTTTGCTCATCCAGTGGAAATTTTAAAAACCAAACATAAGGATCAACGGTTGCTTCATTATCCCAAAATTGAATTGCCATGATGGCATGACCACCAAGCGGATACGGATAAGGGACTTGAGTATTCTCGATTTGCGCAAACTGCTTCTTATCTATTTTTGTGATACGTCGACCCATATCATAGACTCGCCACTGGGTACCGGCGTTTGTTAGTAATTCACCTAAAGTTGAAATTTGCGCTGTCATGAATGCTCTATATGTTACTTATATTTTCAATAGCGGCAATTATAGCTACTTTTGGAGGCGCTGATAAGCCTATGAAAAAGGTGCACTTGAGAGAATTGGCTAGCTCCTAAATAATGCAAATTGCTATAATGTAAAAAATTGAGAAAGAGACGGAACCGATGAACTCGGAATTATTGATTCAGTTAGACGAACTAGAGGCTTGTTTAAAAGCAACGGGTCTTTGGCAAGATGAGCCAATTTCGGCTAAGGCGCTTACCTCAACAGAGCCATTTTGTTGCGATACGATGACCTTCGCGCAGTGGTTGCAATTTGTATTCTTGGGTAAAATGCGAACGATGGTAGAGAGCGGCGAAGCATTACCGGAAAACATGGCGATTGCGCCAATGGCTGAAATGGTATTGAGTGAACATCTTTATTTTAATGCAGTGCACCAGTGCTTAAAAAACCTTGATAATACAATTGCAAAGAGCGCGTAATGCTTGAGATTTTATATCAAGATGCGCATTATGTTGCGATAAATAAGCCGTCAGGGTTATTGGTTCATCGCTCGTTTTTGGATAAGCGAGAAACACAATTTGCGATGCAAATGCTGCGTGATCAACTTGGTCAACATGTTTTCCCCGTTCACCGTTTAGATAGACCGACGTCAGGCGTGCTGCTGTTTGCGCTAAGTTCTGAGGCCGCGCGAGACATGAATGAAGTCTTTATTAGCGGTAATATTCAAAAACGCTATTTAGCGCTTGTTCGCGGATTTGCTCCGGAATCTAGATTCGTCGACAGACCACTCAAAGAAGAGCTCGATAAAATCGCTGATAAGTTTGCCTGTCAGGATAAAGCTCCGCAGGAGGCGCAAACACAGATAAATTGTTTATTGCAGGGTAGCTTGCCAATTCCTCTTGGCAAGTATCCAAGTATCCGCTACTCATTGGTGGAGTGTTTTCCTAAAACCGGTAGAAAACATCAGATCAGGCGCCACCTCAACTATTTAGCACATCCGATTATTGGTGATGTTAATCACGGTGATAATAAACACAACCACTTTTTTGTCGATCATTTTGGCTTACGTCGATTGATGTTATTTGCAACTAAATTGGAATTTGTACATCCTTATACCAACACGACGATTTCAATTACCGCGGATTTGGGGGAAGAAGCATTAGCTGTCTTCGCTCAGCTCGGTTGGTCAGATAACGAGAAGGATTATAAATAATGGCAAAAGTTTCCATTTTTGTAGGAAGTATGTACGGCAATGCTGAAAACTTGGCAAATGACAGTGCTGAGTTTTTGAATAAATCGGGTCATGAGGCAAGTGTTATTGAACCAGCTTCCATCACTGATGTAACGCAAGCAGAAAACATTTTGTTTATTTCATCTACTACCGGCTCTGGTGATATTCCCGATAACTTGTTGCCTTTATTTTTGCAAATGCAAAGCGAATTTCCGATGCTAACGGGCAAAAAAGTAGCGGTCATCGCATTGGGGGACTCTAGTTATGGCGATACTTTTTGTGGTGCAGGAAAACAAATTGATACCCTGATTGAAGAGTTGAACGCCACTCGAGTACAACCGCGTCTAGACATCGATGCCTGTGAATATTTTGAGCCTTGGGAGCCTGCTGAGCCTTGGCTTCAAGCATTGGCAAAAAACCTTTAGGTTTTATCTTCTGTTCAGCATTACCTTTCAATTTACGCGGCTTAATAGGTCGCGTTGCCTGCTTAAATAGCAAACTCATCGGCATAGTCATAGTAACCAAAAAAACATAAATGTTTACATTTCGGTTACGTTGTGTGACATTAGTCTTGGTTGTATGAAAATTGACCGATATTATAAAGTTCAAACTAATGAAAAGGAAAAAATAATGATTAAACCGATTCTATTTGCTGTATCTGCTATTTTTGCCACCGCGATGTCGTCTAATGCTACCGCATTCGAAGAAATTTACCTTGAATGTTACAAAAATGGTGAGTTGTTATGGGCTGACTCTTTTACTGATTATCGAGACGCGGATAACGCATCGAGAATTTGCAGGAGAATTGGTGGTACGCCAATAATGTACTAACGATATAAGTTCTTTATGAAACTTCCTTTAGATAATTTTAATCAGTATTGAAGCCTAACCAAAGTTTTGGGTTTAAATCAGCTATAAGCGACGTTGAAAAGTTGTGTATTTAAACGATAGAACTATCGTAATCTTTAAGGGAAAGTGAGTTAAAAGTGCTGCTTTAATATGTAAAAATCCAATATCATCACTGATATTGGATTTTTATTTTTAAACCCTAGCTCTTAGCGCTAAACACGTTTCGTCTGAACTTTCAGTTTTAACTTTTGACCTGGCTGGAGATACTTCTGCCCAGTCAGGTTGTTCCATTTGACGATTTCATTCACGCTAACGTTAAATTTAGTGGCGATACGTGCTAGTGAGTCGCCTTTACGCACTTTGTAAGTGATTGTGCGTTCGGTATTGACGAGGACGGTTTGATTTGCTGCTTTTTCATCTTTAAAGACGGTAAGCTTTTGTCCAAGGCGCAAAACGGCATTGGTTTTTAACTTATTCCAGCTAGCTAATTGCTTAACGGTAACATCATATTCGCGGCTGATATCCCACAATGTATCGCCTGACTTTACCGTGTGGCTGAGCTTTTTCTTGGTCACTTTGTTGGCGGCAAGGCGCACCTCTGGTGGTAAATGCTCACTTTGCAATTCGCCATCACTGAGTGGCACCAATAGCCTCTGGCCAACACGGATCATATTGCCATCGATGCTATTGAGTGAGCGAATGGCGCCGATACTAGTATTAAACTTAGTCGCAACGACCGACAGGCTATCTCCTTTTTGCACCGTATAATATTGCCAACGAAGCCTATCTTTTACTTCTGTCTTAGCTAATTTCTCTTGAAAGGCGTCAACCTTTTCCATAGGTAATAATAACTGATGTGGACCATCTGGATCGGTGGCCCAACGATTAAAACCTGGATTTAGGCGATAGAGTTCAGTTAAAGAAATATCAGCCATTTCAGCGGCAAGCGCTAGATCAATTTGTGACCCTACTTCAACAGTATCAACTACTTGGGCATTGATGATAGGTTGCCACGTGACCTTAAACTCATCTGAGCGTTTTAATAGGTCGGACAAAGCAAGTAATTTAGGAACATACGCAGTGGTCTCGCGAGGTAAATCGAGAGACCAAAAGTCGGTGGGCAAATGCTTTTTACGGTTTTTTCGGATTGCTCTGAGCAATCGACCTTCACCTGAATTGTAAGCGGCAATTGCGTTTAACCAGTCGCCTTCCAGCGTTTTATGGAGGTAGGTGAGGTAATCAAGTGCCGCTTGCGTTGATGCAACAATATCGCGACGGCCGTCATACCACCAATTTTGTTTGAGGTTGAAGCGTTCACCTGTTTGAGGCATAAATTGCCAAATACCGGAAGCGGTGCGGTGTGAATAGCCAAAGGGATCGAATGCGCTTTCTACAATAGGTAATAACGCGATCTCGACAGGCATATTGCGCTTTTCTACTTCTTCAACAATGTAGTAGAGGTAAGGCTCTGCACGTTTTGCGATACGGTCTAAATAGGCTTGGTGACGTTGATAGTAATTACGTTCGGCGACCACAGGTCTATTTTGCGGTACTTCGATAGATAACTGATAACGGATCCGCTCCCATACATCGTCAAATACAGGCACAGCCTCTTCATCTTCGTCTTGCCATGAGGTGCTGAGTGTTTGAGAGATATCATAAGGGCTCGCGTGATCTAAGTTGGCCTGCTTCACTTGTTCAGTTGCAGCTTCCAATGGGGTTTCTTGTGTGATTTCACAACCACTTAATATTGCTGTTGATGCAATAATAAAGGCGAGCTTTTTCATAAATGCGTTCTTTTGCTTGGGGGTTCGGACAAAAACTCGGCAATATTACCGAGTTTGTATCAGCATTTAAAGCTTCTTTATTATTTTATTTCGACTTCCTAAAAATCGTTAGAAATGCTTATCTTTGGCGGCATTGCTAAGAAAATGGATAATTTATTCAATACTTCCCATGTAAGTACGCCAAAAAAGCGTCATTTTGGCGTTACATTAGGTCACTATTGAATATTTTAGAAGTTATCCTTCCATTTTCTTAGCGCACTAAAGCGAGCTTCAGGTGTATTTTCTGACGTGATAAATTGTGGTGGAATATGGGTGAGGATGGCTTCATTCGCGGCACGTACAAAAGGATTGATTGCTTTTTGTTGTTCAATTGTTGTAGGTATTGTGCGCTCGTTACTGGCACGTAATGACTTTGCTTGTTGGTGATACTGGATCAGTGCTTGGTTAGTGGGCTCAACAGCCTCAGCAAAAGCAAGGTTTGCGAGCGTATACTCGTGCGTGCAATACACTTTGCATGTGTCAGGTAGTGTGAGTAGCTTTTCAAAGGAGTGCCACATTTGGCTTGGTGTTCCCTCAAAAAGCCTGCCACAACCTGCATTGAATAAGGTATCCCCCGTAAAAGCCAGCTCATCATTTACATAACAGATATGATCTAAGGTGTGACCTGGGGTGGCAATAATGTTCAGCGTGGTATCGAAAAGTGTGATCGTATCATGTTCACTGAGGCCGTGAGTAATGCCTTTATATTTACCATTTTTAGGTCCGTAGACTGTTAAGCTAGGAAAATGTGATAAAAGCGGGGCAATGCCATCAGTGTGATCCCAATGATGATGGGTGACTAATATGCCTTGGAGTGTTAAATCAAACTTGGCGAGGTAATCTAAAACAGGTTGTTCGTCACCGGGGTCAACCACCCAACAGTTTGAACGTAGAGGGTCTTTTATCAGCCAGATATAATTGTCATCAAATGCTTTGATTGCATCGACTTGCACCATAACGCAATGCTCTATAAAGTGATTAATAACACCAGTATAACGAGCTTAGTAAATGAAACCAGCGTTAAGTTTTTTACAAGGACCCAAACCCGATGAGTGGCAGGACTTTCCTCACGGTGAATATTTAAAAGTGGGGATCCAAAAACGACTGGATGAGTGGCTACCAAGAATGTTTGGTTACCACATGCTAAAACTCGGCTGTTTGAGCGGTCAAATGAATACCTCTGCCAGCCCGATTAAGCATCAAGTTTGTGTTGCCCCACAAGGCAAACATGTCGGAGTATTTGCTGAAATTGACGAGCTACCTTTTTACGAAAACTCAGTCGATGCTTGTATTTTAAGCCAGTGCTTAGAATATCATTCTGATCCGCATCATATTCTACGCGAAGCCCATCGCACACTTATTCCCGGTGGTTATATTGTGATCTCAGGTTTTAATCCGTTTAGTTTATGTGGTGTGGCGCAAATGCTTCCCTTTAGTAAAGAAAAACTCCCTTGGTCAGGGCGCTTCTTTACTCCATCTCGGGTGAAGGATTGGCTAGACTTACTCGGGTTTGAGATTGTTGGTGACGAGCGCTTTATTTACGCGTCTTTAGCGCGAGGCTCCAGGCTTTCTCGTTTTGCGCCATGGCGCCGCTTTTGTCGTCATTACTTAAAGCCGATGGGAAGCGTGTATATGTTGGTGGCAAGAAAGCGGGTGATGCCGCTCACTCCAATCAAACCCAAATGGCATGTAAAGCCCAAGTGGACACCCGCTGTGAAAGGAGCTGGGCTCAGGCAAACCTGCCAAGATAAAGAATAACGAGTGTTATTTCTTAAGATAAATCTTAAGGGAGCTGTTATTTGTTATAGAATGACTCCCTAGTTAGACGCTGGCTTCGTAGCCCTCATCTACAAGTAGATTTGAGCCTGAAGCCGCTTCACGCGCTAAATCATCGACAAGCTCATTGTATTTATTTCCAGCGTGGCCTTTTACCCAGCGCCACTGGATCGTGTGTCGGCTGGTGGCAGCGTCCAGTCTTTGCCATAAATCGACATTTTTTACCGGTTGTTTAGCTGCGGTTTTCCAATTGCGCTTTTTCCAGTTTTCAAGCCAAGACTCAATGCCTTGCTTAACATATTGGCTGTCGGTATACAGAATAATATCGCAGGGACGCTTTAATGTTTCGAGTGCAACAATGGCTGCAAGCATTTCCATTCTATTATTGGTTGTGAGCTTATACCCTGCACTCATTTCTTTTTCATGTCCTTGATAGGAGAGGTAAACACCATAACCACCTGGACCTGGATTGCCTAAACACGAGCCATCGGTATAAATCTCTACGGTTTTTTGCACTGAATTGCCTATTTTTATGTAAAATGTGCGAATAGGGCAAAATAATAGCAAAGTTAAGCGGGCAACGATATGCACACACGGCAAATAGTACTGGATACAGAAACCACAGGTATTGATCCTAAAGCAGGGCACAGGATCATTGAAATTGGTTGTGTTGAGCTAGTCAATCGCAGACTAACGGGGAATAACTTCCACGTATATATTAACCCTCAGCGCGACATTGAAGAAGAAGCCATTGATGTTCACGGTATCACCAATGAATTTTTACGCGATAAACCTTTTTTCCATCAAATTGCGCAAGAGTTTTTTGATTATATTAAAGGAGCTGAGCTTGTCATTCATAACGCGCCGTTCGACGTCGGCTTTATGGATCACGAGTTTGCTAAGCTAAATCAAGGCTTTCCGGCGACCCATGACTATTGCCAAGTGCTAGATACTTTGGTGATGGCTAGGGATCTTCATCCAGGCCAGAAGAACAGTCTAGATGCGCTTTGCCGTCGCTACGATATCGATAACTCAAAGCGTACGCTGCACGGCGCTTTACTGGATTCCGAGATCCTTGCTGATGTTTACCTTTCGATGACGGGAGGCCAAAAAAAGCTCAATTTGGCGAACCAAAATAAAGGTGAGCAGGCTAGCTCAGGCGGTGGCATTATTCGTTTAGACAGTAATCGCCCTGCACTTAAAGTTTTACGTGCTTCTGCCGATGAAGAACAAGCACATACAGAACGTTTAGAGCTTGTAAACAAAGCTTGTGGACAAAGCTTGTGGCAACAATAATGAATACAATCGGTATCGTTGGGATGGGGTAGACGCTTAACTAAGGGCTTTATCCCAGAAAAAGATCACTCAGGCCATCAAGGCAATGTAGGGTTAATGCATGAATCTAAAACAGCTTATCTTGGGGTTTGTACTGCTAGTAAGTACGATTGTTGGCGCTCAAACACCACAGATAACGATGTTACAGCGGGACGGCAAGGTAAATGAAATCCCTCTTTTAGATAACCGTTTTCGCATTGATTATAATATTGAAGAGATTACTTTACTGTTTTTTCGCGCACCTGGCACGCCTGCCGTGGTACTTGTGAAGCCTGATGGCAGTAAATATTATGCGACCAGTTCGCTAGATAATGATGCACTGCAATGGTACGACGAAGTCAGCTATGACTTGATCATTCTAAAAAATCCGACGCCAGGCCCTTGGCAAGTTATCGGACAGATCCAAAAAAACAGCCGCATTATGGTATTGGGTGACATTGAGCTCGAAGTTGAAGCTTTGCCTCCGTTATTGTTCCGTGGTGAAGTATTGAAGGTAACAGGTCGTGTGACCAATGATGGCGAACCGATAGATGTAGGTTACTTTCGGGATGTCGTGACTTTGTATGTAGAGTTCTCCAGCACCAATAACGATGAATATGCAAACTTTGGTGCAGGTACGCAAAGTGTAACCGACTTTAAAGATGATGGTCGCGAATTTGATGAAAGGCCCTTGGATGGAATTTTTACTGGTGAGTTTAAATTAAATTTTCCAGCAGGGGAGTGGCAGCCAGAATTTTTCATTGAAACGCCCATTCTAAAAAGAAGAGTGATTAAATCTCCCATTGTTATTGCTGAGCCGCCATTCAACTTTGAATTGATGCTTGCGGGCGAAAACGAGCTTGAACATGGTCTTACTATCACGTTAGACGACACGGTTATAAAGCCAGAAACTATCTTGTTACAAGGTAAAATCTTTTACCCCAATGGTGAAGAGCAGATGTTTACTTTAGATGCCGAAGAGCGACTTTATCGTCAGCTACCAATCAAGAATTATGACTGGGGTCGTTATAGCATAGAAATCTCAGCATTTGGTGAAAATATCAATGGCCGTGAGTTTATGGCTACGTTGCCAAACTATAACTTTGAAATTGAAAGGCCCATTGAAAAAGTGCCTGAGTTAGAAGCCACTGCGTTACCAGCAGCGAAACAACCCGCTCCAGAACCAGAGCCGACTATAAGTACAGCGCTATTAGTCAGTATTATCGTTGCTGGTAACTTAGTTGTATTATTGCTTGGTGGGTTAGTTATTCGCATTTTTGTGCAAAAAAAACCAATTAAGTTAAAAGTACCAATGTTAAAGAACCCATTTAAGAAAACCGAAGAAGTCATTGATCTTGATGATTTAGGGCCATCTGAAAATAACGCAGCAGGTAATGGTTCAAAAAATGATAAATCAGGTGATATTTTGAACCTTTCAATGAAAGATAACTAAAAAACACGGTTTTTTTTCAAAAAACGGTTGACTCATGAGGGGGTCATTCGTATTATTCACGCCGCTGTCAGGGAGCACACCTTACAGCAAACACTGCAAGAATATGACGCGGAGTGGTAGTTCAGTTGGTTAGAATACCGGCCTGTCACGCCGGGGGTCGCGGGTTCGAGTCCCGTCCACTCCGCCAGTTTGCATTTTCTTCTAAGCAAGCTTCATTGAGCAAAATCAAATAGCTCATTTTCTTTAGTCTTTCCCTTGTCATCATTGTCAAGTAACTCATTTTTCAACATAAGCTTATAATAATGTCGGTATAACTTTGCTCGTTGCAGCAAAGTGATAGTTCAGTTGGTTAGCTGTTGCCTTAGAGAAAGCGGCCAGTCATCCCGGGGGGCGTGGGTTCGAGTCCCGTCCACTCCGCCAGTTTGCATTTTCTCTTCTTAGTAAGCTTCCTTTACTATTAGAAATTAAAAATATAGCCCTACTACAAGTAAAATAAGCACAGTTTTGTCGTTTTGCAGCTTAGTGTAAAGAAAGTGGTAGTTCAGTTGGTTAGCTGTTACCTAAGTGGATAGCATTCAGCTAAGCCAAAAGACGATTATCTACGCGCCACACTCATTGTTTTACGTCTCAGTTCTTGTCGCCTTTTATACAAATACATTTTGTAGATCTCATTTCTCCTAAGCAAAACACGATTAACTTAAAGCGCAAACTATGGTTATTTTTAACTCGCCTCTTTTCTAGCGATCTACTTGCGATCTGCCTTTATTTAAATATACTGTATATATAAACAGTATTTGGTGATGTATGGCGAATTATATAGATCTTCTTGAGTGTAAAAACTTGCTTTGGCGTGGACGTGGACAGGCCGCGCAGCATGATGTCGTCAGTACTCGCTTTGCTGCACTTGACGATTTACTGTGCGGTGGTTGGCCGCAACAAGGTGTGATTGGTGTGAAAACTGCAATGGGAATAGGAGAGTTAAGGTTGATATTGCCCCATTTTGTGGATGATAACCGTTTGAAGGTATTAATTAATCCTCCAGGACAAATACATGCCGCAGCATTGCATTATTTATCGTTAGATCTGAGTGAATTTATGATTGTACAGCCTCCAAGTGAAAAAGAAGCACTATGGGCTGCGGAGCAATGCGTAAAAAGTGGTGTGTGTAGTGCACTTGTACTTTGGCACGAAGCGCTTTCTATTGCTGCTGTAAAGCGTTTGCAGTTAGGTGCACAGGCGGGGAGTTGTAGGTTATTTGTTTTACATCAAGCACAGTACGCCCAGACTTTACCATTTACACTTTCAGTGGTTTTACAAGCACAGCACAGCAGCTTGGATGTGACAGTAAAGAAGCACAAGGGGCACTTTGCACATCGCAGTCTTAAACTAGAGAATCCCCATTATTGGCCAGAGCTTGAAAAGCCAAATCTACCTCATGTTAGCGATAATATAGTTGCATTTTCGGGCTATGAGCGGCGTTTAACGAGCTAGTTATGTGGTTATATCTCTATTTTCCTATGCTGCAACTAGAGGGAATGACGAAGCAAACGGTTTCCGGTGATTTTGTTACACCCGTTGTTATTATTGATGGCCGCAAAAACCAGATAGTGCAGTTAAATGATGCAGCGCAGCAGCGAGGTATAAAAATAGGAATGGGCCTTGGGACTGCTTGTGCATTGTGTACACAGCTTCATGTTTTGCCCTATGACGACTTGCTAGAAAGACAGCAGCTATTAGAAATTGCCAATATGCTTTATCAAGTAAGTGCAGATATTGTAATCGATGAACCTAATGGCCTTGTGCTTAAAGTCGATTCTATGCTGTCGCTCTATCATGATTTGCCAAGTTACTGGCAAGTAATATCTGGACAATTAGCGCAGCTTGGCAAGAGTTATTATTACGGCATGGGTGAGTCCACAATAATGGCTAAGCTCTTGGCGCGAGAGCGTTGCAATGTGCTTGTACTAACGCCCTGCCAAAAGCGTCATTACCTGAGGAAAATAGGACTAACACGTACAAGTCTAGACAGCCGGGTGATTGAGCTGCTTGCTCGCACCGGAGTTAAAAATGTGGCGCAGTTAGAGCAGTTTGCACTCAGTGAGCTGGCTAAGCGTTTTGATACTGAACTCGTACATTATGTAGGCTGCTTGTTTGGAAAACTAAAGGAAACCCTTAACTATTTCCAACCTGCGGAAACCTTTGAACTTACTGCACCTTTACTTTACGAAGTCGAAGTGATGGCTTGGTTAGAAAAGCCAATCGAACATTTGCTATCGCGTTTAGCGCTATTCCTACAGCAACGTAACTTGGTAACTCGAACGCTTTATTTTACCTTAGCACTTCGAGATAAAGAGGCTTTAGAGATCACATTAAACAGCGCAGAGCCTGAATATAAGGCGGCAAATTGGCAGCGCCTGTTAAACCTCAAGCTAGAATCCATAACCTTAGATGCGCCCGTACAAAGTGTTTCACTCAAAGTTGATGCTTTAGAAACGCAGCATGCCACAATAAAAGATCTTTTCTCAACGCAGCAAAGTGTGATGTCAGCGCAAGGACTGCGAGCTATTCTATGTGCCAAGCTCGGTGAGCAGGCAGTGCAAGGTTTACAGCTTACAGGCGATCCTCGTCCTGAAAAGGCCAGCACTTATAGCCATAAGCCCTGTTTCACGGCACTAGATAGTAAGTTAAGGCCCAACATTTTATTTCCGAAGCCACAGCCTTTATGTGAAAGAGTCAATATTATTTCTGGTCCAGAGCGCATCGCTTCGGGGTGGTGGGACGGTGAGCCGGTCCAGCGAGACTATTTTATTGTACAAAATGAACAAGCGCAGCGGTTATGGGTATTTCGAGAGCAAAATAATCATTGGTATATTCATGGAGTATTTAGCTAATGTCTTATGCCGAGCTTTTTTGCCAGAGCAACTTTTCGTTTTTGACTGGCGCATCGCGACCAGAAGAGTTGGTCAAACAGGCAGATTTTTTAGGTTATAGCGCCATAGCTATTACTGACGAATGCTCTTTGGCTGGCATTGTCCGTGCTCATGCTTATATTCGTGATCATAAGCTCAAGATAAAACTGATAGTTGGGAGCTTACTAAAGTACAACAATATTGAATTGGTCGCTCTTTGTCCTTGCCAGCTCGCTTATACAGAGTTATGTCGAGTGATCAGTAATGCTCGCCAGCGAACGGAAAAGGGACAATATCGGCTTAGTGAGTGGGATATTATGTCGCTTAAGCATGTTTTATTGTTGTGGTTGCCAAAGGGGAACAGTCAAGATGTTCAATCATTGCAATGGCTGTGTAAATACCACCAAAATAGAATATGGATTGGCTACCGACGTAACTTGAGTGCAGAAGATATACATTACTTTACCCATTGTGTAAAACTGTCAAAAGCGTACCAAATACCTATTTGCGCTGTTGGTGGGGTGCTTATGCACTGCTCGTCTAGACTTGCGCTACAGCATACTCTGACAGCTATTCGACAAAACCGTGTGATAAGCGAGATCCCTGAGAAAATGATAAGCAATAGCGAGTCGGCACTGAGATCTATCTCTAAGCTTAATAAGTTGTTTTCACCTACCTTTCTTGAAGAAAGTGCCAATATCGCGAAGCGATGTGTATTTAATTTGGACTCATTGCATTATCAATATCCTCAGGAGTTAGTGCCTAAAGGCTTTACTCCAATGGCTTATTTACGCGCGTTGGTTGAAAAGGGTAAACAAGTTCGCTTTCCTGATGGCGTGCCGCCAGATGTAGAAGCCATTATTGATAAAGAGCTAGCGCTTATTGAAGCGCTTGATTATCCGTTTTTCTTTATCACTATTCATGACATTGTGATGTATGCAAAACAGCATCAAATCTTATACCAAGGGCGAGGTTCAGCCGCTAACTCTGTGGTCTGCTACTGCTTAGAGATAACCGCAGTTGACCCTCGGCAAGTGGGCGTATTGTTCGAGCGTTTTATTAGTAAAGAGCGTAATGAGCCACCCGATATAGATGTAGATTTTGAACACCAACGTCGTGAAGAGGTGATCCAATATATCTACAAAAAATATGGTCGTAAGCGCGCAGCATTAGCAGCAACGGTGATCACGTATCGTTTAAAAAGCGCCATGCGTGATGTTGGCAAAGCCTTGGGCATTGAAGTGGCGCAAATAGAGTACTTTATTAAGCATCTCAACCGCCGTGATAAAGGACTTAACTGGCAGGCCCAATTAGTGGAGCTAGGGTTAGAGCCAAACTCATTAAAAGGTCAGCACTTTATTCAGTTGGTTAATGACATTATGGGGTTTCCAAGGCATTTATCGCAGCATGTTGGTGGTTTTGTTATCTCAGAAAGTCCATTACATGAATTAGTGCCCGTAGAAAATGCAGCTATGCCAGAGCGCACAATTATTCAATGGGATAAAGATGACCTTGAAACCCTTAAGTTACTCAAAGTCGATATCTTGGCCTTGGGTATGCTAAGCGCTATTCGTAAGTGCTTTGGTTATATTACAGCGCATACCAAGCGAAACCTAGATCTTGCCCAATTGACTCGTATGCAAGACGACCCTTTGGTCTATAAGATGTTGCAAAAAGGGGATAGTGTTGGCGTGTTTCAAGTAGAGTCTCGCGCACAAATGAGTATGTTGCCAAGGCTGAAACCCGCTAATTACTACGACTTAGTGATCCAAATAGCAATTGTACGTCCCGGCCCTATTCAAGGTGATATGGTGCATCCATTTTTAAAGCGACGGGATGGTGAAGAGCAAGTGACTTATCCATCCGAAGCGGTTAAATCGGTATTAGAGAGGACCATGGGGGTTCCCATTTTCCAAGAACAAGTAATAAAACTGGCTATGGTTGCAGCTGGGTTCACTGGAGGAGAAGCAGATAGCCTGCGCCGAGCCATGGCATCATGGAAGAAAACCGGAGAGCTGATGCAGTTTAGAGAAAAGCTTATTCGAGGTATGCTGGCCCGGGGCTATGAAGCACAATTTGCTGAGCGGATTTTTGAGCAGATCTGCGGCTTTGGTGAATATGGTTTCCCTGAAAGCCACTCCGCTTCTTTTGCTGTGCTGGCTTATGCTTCTGCGTGGTTGAAATACTACTACCCAGCAATGTTTTATACTGCGTTACTCAATAGCTTGCCAATGGGGTTCTATTCGGCTTCACAGCTGTTGCAAGATGCATCAAGGCATGAGGTTAGTATTTTACCTATTTGTGTTAACCAGTCCGATTACGAGCACCAAGTCGTAAAAATACCAAGACAAGCATCGTTTGCGATCCGTTTAGGGCTTAGGCTTATAAAAGGGTTAAGTGAAACTGAAGCTCTACAATTATTACAGTGCAGACCTCAAGAGGGGTTCGCTAATATCGTGCAGTTACAGCAAGCTGGCATTACCAATAGCACTATTGAAAAGCTGATTTCTGCGGATGCTTTACATCACTTCGTGGATAGCCGTTATGCTGCTAGATGGTCACTTGCGGATCAAAGTAAAGCATTGCCACTATTCAGCGATATTGAAGAGAAAGAGTCGCAATATAGCCACTTTAACGCCACAGAGTTTGAAAACCTACAGGAAGATTATAATAGCACTAAGGTTTCCTTACGCACTCACCCAATCAAGCAACTTGAGCAAGCAAAGCTTATAGACCGAACGGTTAAGGCCAATCAACTGCTTTATCGACCGCATAAATCGTTAGTCACAGTGATAGGGCTGGTGACAGGAAAGCAAGCCCCGGGTACCGCAAAAGGCGTGACCTTTTTTACTTTGGAAGACGAAACAGGCAACATCAATGTGATTGTGTGGTCTGGTACTGCTCGAGCGCAGAAGCAAGCCTATATGGGCGCACAGTTATTAGAAGTAAAAGGTATAGTCGAGAAGGAAGGGGAAGTGGTACATGTTATTGCTGGTAGACTAATCGATAGAAGTGAACTTTTAGAGACGATGACAGTTAAAGCTCGAGCCTTTCATTAATTGTTTTTTAGTGATTTTTTGTGGCTTAAAGCAGAGAAATGTTGTTTTCGTAAATGCGCTCTAGATTCTTATAAAGCTAAAGCCCCAATAAAGAGGCGCTTTTGTCGCTTTTCCTCACTTTAGCCTTGGAGCAACTTCATCATGGCTGCTATAAAACCTTCTTGCTTGATTATTTGGTACTTTTGGCACGAGTCTGGGTTTTTCAAATCGTGGCATAGATATAATGTATTACGCTCAAGCGCAGGCTTTGGGTGTAAGTTTGAGTCAAATAGCACAGGATCAATACCAGGAAGGCCAGACCAATATACACTACTAGCCACAAGACCTAATTTCTCGTAAGTAATCAGTTGTGGTTTTGGCAAGGCAATGAATAGTATTCCAACGACTGCAAGTGTTATCCACTTACTCTTTCCCTTAGGTTTATCATTATCTATAGTGGTTTGTGTTTGCTGCGCTTGTGCGGTTTGTTGAGCTTTGATTGCCGCTATTTGTTGCGGTGAAGATCGGCGGTTTTTAGTTGTACTAGTTCGTTTTTTTTGATTGGACTGTACTTGACCTAAAAGCGATTGTTTTTTTGATGGTTTTGCCATGCTTTAAGTAGCCTTTTAGTTGCAGGTCTCTATAATGCTTCTATGCTAAGTATAATAGCCTATTTTTATATTACAGCCTACGGGAAAGGACTATGGATCAAAGTATCTCTATTTTAATCGTTGATGATGTAGGGACAGTTCGCAGCTTTTTACATCAAACCTTGATGCATTTGGGCATTGATCATGTTCGAGAAGCCTCAACAGCAACACAATGCGTAAAGTCATGTGAAGAGCAGCATTTTGACATTGTCTTTTTGGATATTGAACTGCCAGATGGTGACGGTAAAGAGTTGATCGCAACACTCAATGAAATTAACCCGAGTGTTAATGTCGTTATGGTTTCAGCTCACTCCACAGTGGATAATGTAAAAGATGCGATTGAGCGTGGTGCAAAAGGGTTTGTCGTAAAGCCATTCTCACCAAAGAAAATCGCGGCTATGTTGAAAAAGTTTTACCCAGATTTAGAATTGGCATAAGACACCAACGGTTTTATTTTTTGATACCAAGGTGCATAAATTACAGATATAAAAAAACCGACTTGACGTCGGTTTTTTCAATCCAGCAACAAATTAAAGTGCTTTGATCTTAGCAACTAAACGGCTCTTATGACGAGCAGCTTTGTTTTTGTGGATTAGACCTTTAGTTGCGTAACGGTCTAGGATAGGTGCAGCAACAGCGAATGCTTGAGTTGCAGCTTCTTTATCACCAGCTTCAATTGCAGCGATTACTTTTTTGAAGTATGTACGCATCATTGAACGACGGCTTGCGTTGTGCTTACGACGCTTTTCGCTAGTGATAGCGCGTTTTTTTGCAGACTTGATGTTAGCCAAGGTTTGCTCCTAACAATCTTAAAATAAGCTTAATTTAAAGGCCGAGGAATATGCCTGTTTTAATCGCAAAAGTCAATATAAATTAACAAGCGCGGCCTAATGTTCAACACCCAAGGCTTGACTTGGGCTATTCTCAATTCTTAACCTGCACAAATTAAATAACGCTGCGATGCGACGCTCTTACTTTTATTGCAGGCAAGTAAACCCGTAATATCCCAAGTTGCACTAATAATTTGAAAAGCGTAGCTTCACAAAGTGCCTTGAAAATCTCAGGTCTGAACCAAAGTAAACAGTCTAATTTCACTAGGTGAAACAGGCCTACCAAGGTTAATGGCGCGTATTGTATCAAAGCTGACAAGGCACGCCTAGTGCTAAATGCACAACGACTGTGGCATAATCTGCCGCGATTCACTGAATTTAGGAGTTAAGGTGGCAAAAGGGTTATTTAAATCGGGTATGATTGTCAGTGCCATGACTATGATTTCGCGGGTTTTGGGCCTCATTCGAGATGCTGTAGTTGCAAATCTGTTGGGCGCTGGACTGGCTGCTGATGTATTTTTATTCGCCAACCGGATCCCTAATTTTTTACGTAGACTATTTGCTGAAGGCGCGTTTGCTCAGGCATTTGTACCTGTTCTTTCAGAAATTAAAGAAAAGCATGGCGATGATAAAGTAAGGTTATTTGTTGCACAAGCCGCTGGCACGCTTGGTACAGTGCTCTTTATCATCACCATTTTGGGGGTCGTCGGTTCGCCTGTCATTGCGGCGTTATTCGGTACAAGTTGGTTCATAGACTGGTGGCAAGGTGGTGCAGATGCCGAAAAGTTTGTGCTTGCCAGTGCACTATTAAAACTCACCTTTCCCTATTTATTCTTTGTTTCTCTAGTGGCTCTAAGTGGCGCGGTACTAAATGTTTATAATCGTTTTGCTGCCGCAGCTTTTACTCCTGTATTATTGAACGTTGCGATTATTCTTTGCGCTATTTTCCTTCATGATAAATTTGAGCAGGGTGCATATGCATTGGCGTTAGGGGTATTTATTGGGGGAATGGTTCAACTACTATTCCAAATACCGTTTTTACTGCGTTTAAAGGTGCTAAGTCGCCCCCGCTTTGCCTGGCGTAGCCCTGAAGTAACCAAAGTCAGAACCTTGATGATCCCAGCATTATTTGGTGTTTCTGTTAGCCAAATTAACTTACTACTGGACACCGTCATTGCCTCTTTTCTCGTGACGGGATCGATTGCTTGGCTTTATTATTCAGACAGATTAATTGAATTTCCACTCGGTCTATTTGGAATTGGTATTGCGACCGTGATACTGCCTGCACTTTCTAAACTACACGCAGGAGAAAAAAGTGAAGACTTTCAGAAAACACTAGATTGGGGTGTCCGTTTTGTCATCTTTTTGGGGTTACCTGCAATGCTAGGACTGATGGTGACAAGCCCACTTATCATTTCAGTATTATTTGGCCATGGTGAGTTTGTTTCTCAAAATGCAGACAATATAAATAAGGTAAGTTTAGGAGTAGCCGCATATTCCGTTGGCTTACTAAGCTTTATGTTGATTAAAGTACTGGCACCGGGCTTTTACGCTAGACAAGATACCAAAACGCCTGTTCGTATTGGTATTATTACCATGGCACTCAACATGGTTTTCAATCTTATCTTAGCGCCTTTTATTGGTTATCTAGGCCTTGCATTGGCAACTTCATTATCAGCGTCTTGTAATGCGTTTTTACTTTATCGTCAGCTGTCACATCAAGGTGTGTATCAGCTAAGCGCATTTTCTCTTGGTTTTACTGCCAAATGCTTTGTTTCAGCGGTCGTGATGGCTTTATGCGTATACTTTCTCGGTGCCCGCTTTGAATGGCTAGAGTGGGGACTAATGGAGCAGGTACTATTACTTTGCGGATTATTGGCGGCCGCAATGGTGAGCTATTTTAGTTTAATATTTATACTAGGGGTAAGATTGAGCACAATCCGAGATGCTTGATTCGCATTTTTAAGCAACTTGGGTATAATCGGGCTCTTTGATATTTGCTGCACAAAGGCACGGCACTATGCAACTAATCCGAGGGATCCATAATATTCGACCACATCATTTTGGTTGTGTGTTGACGATTGGAAACTTTGACGGGGTTCATCTTGGACATGTAGAGGTTTTGAAGGGGCTGATTAGCGACGCAAAACACTATCAACTTCCAAGTACAGTGATGTTATTTGAGCCGCAGCCCTTGGAGTTTTTTGCCAAAGATAAAGCACCGGCTAGGCTGACGAGATTACGTGATAAACTAGTCCTGTTACAAGAGCTTGGTATAGAGCGAGTCATTTGCGTCAACTTTAATCGCAAATTTGCCTCGCAAGATGCAGAACAATTTATCAAAGAAGTCCTAGTGGCAAAGCTTGGAACCAAGGCGCTCACGGTCGGCGATGACTTTCGTTTTGGTCGTGAACGTGCTGGTGATTTTGCAATGCTAAAGCAAGTAGGCGAACCGCTAGGTATGCAAGTAAAAGACACGGCAAGTTTTCGCAAGCAAGATTGTCGTGTGAGTAGCACGTTGATCCGCACGGCGCTGGCGGCTGGTGATTTGCGTCAAGCACATGATATGTTGGGCCATACTTATGCCATTTCAGGCCGTGTTATTCACGGTTGGAAGAAAGGCAGAGAGCTTGGTTTCCACACTGCAAATATCGCGTTAAAGCGCCAAGTGAGCCCTGTGCGCGGTGTGTATGCGGTCAAAGCGACTGTGAATCACAAAACACATTATGGCGTAGCGAATGTTGGCACTAAGCCAACGCTAAACGGAACGAAAGCCCTTTTAGAGGTGCATCTGTTTAATTTTAATGAGACCATCTACGGTCAGTTTATGAAAGTGGAGCTAATTAAAAAGCTTCGCGATGAGCAAAAATTCGAAACATTGTCGCAGTTAACAGAACAAATCAGTCGTGATGTTAGCAATGCAAAACAGTGTTTTTCTTTAACGTAGCCGATACGGAAAGTAGGATAAATGAGCGACTACAAACATACTTTAAATCTACCGGAAACTGAGTTTCCGATGCGTGGTAATTTGGCGCAACGCGAACCAAAGATGCTGAAAAAATGGTATGAAGAAGACCTATACGGTCAAATTCGCATTGCGAAAAAAGGTAAAAAGCCATTTATTTTGCATGACGGTCCTCCGTATGCAAATGGTGATATTCACCTAGGTCACTCAGTAAACAAAATCCTAAAAGATATTATTATCAAGTCAAAAACGCTTTCTGATTTTGATGCGCCTTACGTACCTGGTTGGGACTGTCATGGTCTTCCAATTGAGCTACAGGTAGAAAAGAAAGTAGGCAAACCAGGTAAGAAAGTATCGGCTGCTGAATTCCGTGAAAAGTGCCGCGACTACGCTAAAAAGCAAGTTGATGGCCAAAAAACAGATTTCAAACGCCTTGGTGTGTTAGGTGACTGGGATAAGCCTTACCTAACCATGAACTTTGATTTTGAAGCCAATGCTATTCGTGTGCTTGGCCGTATTATCAAAAATGGTCACCTGCACAAAGGTGCAAAGCCAGTTCACTGGTGTACGGATTGTGGTTCAGCGCTTGCAGAAGCAGAAGTTGAATATCAAGACAAACAATCACCTGCAATTGACGTAAAATTTGTGTTTGCTGATCAAGCGGCAATCATAAGTGCATTTGGTTTGGCAGAAGGCCATGAAGGAAAAGGCGAAGTAAGTACCGCAATTTGGACTACAACACCTTGGACACTACCTGCAAACCGCGCTGTGGCAGTACATGGTGCACTAGAGTATGCGCTGGTACAAATCGAAGATGAAGGTCAAGAACAGCGTATTGTGCTTGGTTCTGAATTAGTCAAAGACGCTGTTGATCGTTTTGGATTCAAGCACTTCCACGTATTAGGTTACGCGAAAGGCGCTGCGCTTGAGAATCTGCGCGTTGCACACCCATTCTTAGATTTCGATGTGCCTGTTATCTTAGGTGAACACGTAACAACGGACTCAGGTACTGGTATCGTTCATACAGCACCTGGTCACGGTCAAGAAGACTTTACCGCAGGTCAGGCTTACGGTCTAGAGGTTGCGAACCCTGTTGGTGCAAATGGCGTTTATCTACCTGATACGCCGATTTTTGCAGGCCAACACGTATTTAAAGCAAATGATAGCATCATTGAGTTATTAACTGAGAAAGGCGTGTTATTCCGCCATAAGGCACTAACGCATAGTTATCCACATTGCTGGCGTCACAAAACTCCGATTATTTTCCGTGCGACGCCGCAATGGTTCGTCAGCATGGATCAGGCTAACCTTCGTGCTGATTCACTAAATGAGATCAAAAAGACTGAATGGTTACCAGAGTGGGGTGAAAGCCGCATTGCAAACATGGTTGAAGGTCGCCCTGACTGGTGTATTTCACGCCAGCGAACTTGGGGTGTACCAATCGCATTATTTGTCGATAAAGACACAGGTAGCTTGCACCCTGAAACGGAAGCCTTAATTGAAGCCGTTGCTAAATTAGTGGAAGAAAAGGGTATTCAAGCATGGTACGACTTAGAGCCAAGCGCGCTACTAAGTGAAGCAGATGCTCAACAATACGTAAAAGTACGAGATACGTTAGACGTATGGTTTGACTCAGGCGTAACGCATGCGTGTGTTGTTGATGCACGCGAAGAATTAACAGGCCCTGCAGATCTTTACCTTGAAGGCTCGGATCAGCACCGTGGTTGGTTTATGTCGTCAATGATGACTTCAGTTGCTATCAATGGTCACGCGCCTTATAAGCAAGTGTTAACACACGGCTTCACGGTCGATGAAAAAGGCCACAAGATGTCTAAGTCATTAGGTAACGTGATCTCGCCGCAAGACATCATGAACAAGCTAGGTGCAGATATTTTACGCTTATGGGTAGCTTCCACTGATTATACGGCCGAAATGACCGTGTCTGATGAAATCTTTAAGCGTTCAGCAGACCGTTATCGTCGTATTCGTAACACAAGTCGTTACCTACTTGCGAACCTAAGTGGCTTTGATCCAAAAACGGATTTAGTAGCAATTGAAGATATGGTTGAGCTAGATCGCTGGATTGTAGCGCGTGCCGCACAGCTACAAACTGAGATCAAAACAGCGTACAACAAGTATCAAATGCTTCAAGTAACACAAAAGCTCATGAATTTCTGTACAGGTGAATTGGGCTCGTTCTATCTAGACGTGATTAAAGACCGCCAGTACACCGCGAAAAGTGATAGCCATGCCCGTCGTTCTTGCCAATCTGCGCTTTATCATATCGCCGAAGCTATGACGCGTTGGATGGCGCCAATTATGAGCTTTACTGCACAAGAAATCTGGGAAGTATTACCAGGTGATCGCGGCCAGTTTGTATTCACGGACACTTGGTATGATGCAATTGAAGGGGCGACAGAAGGCTCGTTGAATAATGCTTACTGGCAGAACTTACTTGCGGTACGTGATGAAGTGAACCGTGTACTAGAGAATGCACGTAAAGAAGAAGTGATCGGTGCGACGCTACAGGCAGAAGTAACGCTATACACAGGCAGTGACTTAGCTGAGCAACTCAGTGCTATTGGTGACGAATTACGCTTTGTTTTACTGACTTCGAAAGCAACTGTAGAAGTGGTAAACAGCAAGCCAGAAAATGCAATCTCATCAGAAATTGATGGTTTGTTTATTAGTGTAGCGGCAACATCAGCTAAGAAGTGTGATCGTTGTTGGCATTATACCGACGACGTAGGTACAGACGAGCAACACCCAGACATCTGTGGCCGTTGTATTAGTAACGTTGAAGGTGATGGCGAACAGCGTCAATTTGCCTAGGAGTAAAACGTGACACAAACTACACAGAAAAGTGGTCTGGTGTGGTTGTGGCTTAGTCTACTGCTTTTTGCAGTAGACTACTTCACCAAAGCACTGGTTATGGCTGAAATGGAACTCTACGAATCCATTGATATTTTGCCAATATTCAACCTTACTTACATGCATAACTATGGTGCAGCGTTTAGCTTTTTAAGTGAAGCGGGCGGTTGGCAACGGTACTTTTTAAGTGGTATTGCCGTGGCGATTAGTACTTTGCTGATCTTCTGGTTACGTAAATTGCCAGCATCTAATTGGAAACTAGGATTAGCCTATGCGATGGTACTAGGTGGCGCCGTAGGGAATTTATATGACCGTATCATTCATGGTTATGTTATTGATTTTCTACATTTTTATTATCAGGATTGGCATTATCCAGCCTTTAATGTTGCAGATATGGCGATTGTTGGCGGTGCTGCATTATTAATTTTTGATGCCTTTACCAGTGGCGATAAACCACAGGAGAAAAATGCGTGAGTGAGCAACTAATTGGAGCAAAATCTGAAGTATTGTTCCACTTTTCAATCAAGTTATCAGACGGTTCAGCAGCAGATTCCACCAAGGTTCATAATAAACCCGCAAAGCTATTCATGGGTGATGGCAGCCTGACGGAAAATTTTGAAAAGTGTTTGCTTGGGTTAAAAGCAGGCGATGAGAAATCTTTTGAGCTAGAGCCAGAAGACGCGTTCGGACAACCAAATCCTGACAACATTTACTATGTTGATAGAAGCAAGTTTGGCGCAGAAACCCCCGCTCAAGTGGGCAGCATTATTGCATTTACGCAACCTGATGGTACTGACTTGCCTGGATTGATACGAGAGGTGGCCGGTGATTCGGTAACGGTTGATTTCAACCACCCACTTGCGGGTCAAAAAATAACATTTGAAGTGGAAATTCTTGAGGTAAATAACTAATGGAAATCTTGCTGGCAAACCCGAGAGGATTCTGTGCAGGCGTAGATAGAGCGATTAGTATTGTTGAGCGTGCACTCGATATTTTTGAGGCGCCTATTTATGTTCGTCACGAAGTGGTTCATAACAAATATGTTGTTGATGGTTTGAAATCTCGTGGTGCGGTGTTCGTTGAAGAGCTAAATGAAGTACCAGACGACAGCATTGTTATTTTCAGTGCACATGGTGTTTCTCAGCAAGTACGTAATGAAGCAAAGCGTCGGGAATTGAAGGTTTTCGATGCAACCTGTCCATTAGTAACAAAAGTACATATGGAAGTGACGCGTGCTAGTCGCAGAGGCACTGAATGTATTTTAATCGGGCATCACGGTCATCCAGAGGTTGAGGGTACCATGGGTCAGTATGACAATCCGAACGGTGGTATTTACTTAGTTGAAAAGCCCGAGGATGTAGTGACACTCGAAGTTAAAAATGCAGACAATGTATTCTATTGCAGTCAAACAACGTTATCGGTAGATGACACTGCGGATGTAATTGATGCGCTGCGCAATAAGTTCCCAAATATTAGCGGTCCACGAAAAGATGATATCTGTTATGCTACGCAAAACCGTCAAGATGCGGTTCGTGACTTAGCGGATAAAGTGGAACTACTGCTCGTAGTTGGTGCTAAAAATAGTTCTAATTCTAACCGCTTAAGAGAACTTGCGGATAAAATGGGAACTAAGGCATTTCTCATCGATGATGCCTCTTCCATCGAAGAAGCTTGGTTCGATGAGGTTGCAAAGGTTGGTGTAACTGCGGGCGCATCAGCACCTGAAGTGCTGGTTCAGCAGGTTATCTCACGGCTTAAAGAACTTGGTGGGGAAACGGTAGTTGAGAACCCTGGACAAGAAGAAAATGTCGTGTTTGCCGTACCAGTAGAACTCAGATAAGAGAGTTAGCACGATGACACCGCGTATCAGGTTGTTGTCTGCACTATTGAGTGAGCGAGGTGTGCTAGCATTGCTGGTTGCCTCGCAAATCCTAGCCTTTTTATATACGCTGATTTCCGCGACAGCGTTTTGGCAATCTCTCGGGTTAACTAGCTTATTCATTCATTTCACTGCCTTTTTATCACTAGCCGTCATAGCGATTGTTCGCCACGCTGTTGAAAAGCGTTCGGATCTCGTAGAAGCTGGAATTCTCATCTTGGTCTTTGTGTTTTGCACTGGCGTAACGAGCACGGCTGTTCCCTATGGTTTTGCACTATTGGGTTGGGTTGATGAGGCAAAAGTTGAATTGAATTTGTGGCGTAATATCGCAATATGCCTTTGTATTATCACTCTCTTTGCACATTTTTTAGCTATTTTTACCGATAATATTCGTAAGGTGAAAGCGCTATCCCAAGCGGAACTTGAAGCGTTACGTGCGAGAATTCGGCCGCACTTTTTATATAACTCACTCAATACTGTGGCCGAATTGGCTCATATTGATGCAAATGCAGCAGAAAAATCAGCATTAGCCCTTGCCGATTTATCACGCGCTGCGATGTCTACACAAAATACTGTTCCGCTGGAAAGTGAAATATCTTTATGTAAAGCATATTTAGCACTTGAGAAGTGGCGCTTCGCAGAGCGTTTGAGGGTAGAATGGGAGTTAGACAATGTCTTGGGAAATGTTTTGATCCCTGCGTTGATATTACAGCCATTGGTGGAGAACGCGGTTAGCCACGGAGTAGAGCCAAATCCAAACGGAGCAGATATTCGTATTCATATTCACCGTAGTCAACGCACCTTAACGGTGGTAATTTTTAACAGCTATGACGCTAAATTAAAGCCGACGCACCAAGGGCATGGCATTGGGATAAGTAATATCAGGCGCCGCTTGGCTTTACACTACAATCAATCCATTGATTTTAAAACTGAAGCCAGTCAAGATAGCTATACCGTCAGTTTTTCGCTACCGCTATGAAGACATTAATATCTTATCTTATTGTGGACGATGAGCCGTTGGCAAGAGCGCGCGTTAAACGGCTAATGCAAAAGCATAGAGGCTTTCGCTGTATCGGTGAAGCTGATTGCGCAGATAGTGTGGAAGCGCTATTAAAACAGGAGCCTGTGCAGCTTATTTTTCTTGATATTTCAATGCCGGGTCAGTCAGGTGTTGAACTCGCGAGCCAATTACGCTTGCAATTTCCGAGGATGAAAATCGTGTTTCTAACGGCGCATCCGGAATATGCGTTAGAAGCATTTGAACTGCACGCTAATGGTTATCTAGTGAAGCCACTAGATAGTGATAAGCTAGATGCTTTATTGACTACTATCTTTCCGAGTATGGAGACGCTCAGCTATTACGTTGGCAGTGAGTTGCGTCACGTTCAGGTTTCGGATGTGATTGTTGCCGAGGCGGATGAAAAGTATACGCGAGTAACATTGAATTCTGGCCTACAAGCACTCATTGACATGTCACTCAAGTCACTGTTAGATAAGTTCCCGACACATTTTATTCAAATCCATCGCCGCACATTAGTTAAACGAACGGAAATCTCCGCGTTAGAGTTGCATGAACAAAAACACTATGTGTGCCTCGAGTCACTCCCCAATCGCTATGAAGTTAGCCGTAGAGCTTACACCCAACTAAAAACATTGTTTTGAGTGTTAAGCGGTGAATAAACCGCTTATCGCCTCAAAAGACCTTTCATACTATCTCGTATTGAGTTTCAAAGACGACTGCTTAAACTGAAGCTAGGATAATTGAATTTTGGTTGAGATATGCATATTTCGCTAAAGCAACAGGGCTTCACATTGTTAGAAGTGCTTATTGCGTTTATGATTTTGAGCTTTGGGTTGCTTGGTGCTGTGGCATTACAAGCAAAAGCTAAACAAGCAAGTTTTGATTCAATGCAGCGAGCCGCGGCGGTCGAACTTGCCAGCGACATCATGCACAGAATAAGAACAAATGATGCGGCAAATATAGCTACACTCTACAACATCAACTTTAATAGCACAGAAGACGTCCAAGAAAACACCACGTGTTATTCTCAGCGCTGCAATGCCGCAACGCTTGCGAGAACAGATATTGCTAATTGGCGCCAAGCTATAAGAGCAAGGGAGAATACAGGTTCGCTGGATAACGCGGTTGTTTGTATTAACCCTACTCAAGTTGCCGGTGATACATCAGGGGTAAATGTACAGGTCATCGTCACTTGGCGAGGTCGTCAAGCCATGACAGCCCTTGCGAATAATCCCGCAGGAAGTTGTGGCACGGTTGATGATAGGCGTAGAGCAGTAGTTATGGATACGTTTGTCTTAATTAGGAGTGAGCCATGAAGAGGGTGTTAGGGTTTACTTTATTAGAAATAATGATCGCTATGTTTATTGGCGTATTGTTACTGGGCGGTGTTATAGCAACATACGTAGGTATGAAGGCGACCACCAATGACACGATGCAAATTGGAGAATTACAAGAGAAGGGTCGCCTGGCTCTATCAATAATGCGCCGTGATATTGAGCAAGTCGGCTTTTGGGGGACTTTTTATGAAAAAGCGTTTTCCCCTAATAATCAAGTCGCGCCTGCAAACCCTGGCAATGATTGTTCAGGAGGAATTAACAATGGAAGTTTTCCCAATAACCAACCCGCAAACTTTCGTCCAATTTGGGCAACCTTCACTACTAATTCGACAGCACTTGGATGTATTACCAGAGCGAAACCAGAGTCAGAAGTTTTACAGGTAAAATTTTTAGAAGGGAGTCCTGTAGATGTAACGGGTCTTGTGCCAGATGCAGGTGCTATCCAATCAACCAGGTATTATTTTATTGCACAGCAAGAGCAAGCTGAATTTATCGCGGGGGGTAATGTCGGGAATATGCCAAGTGTTAATGCAACACTTTGGCCATATAGTCACCATGTATATTATGTAAGTGAAGAGCAACAAGTCATTAATAATCGCACTATTACTATCCCAGTCCTAAGAAGGCAAAGGTTACATGTTAATGGTGGTATGACAGACGAGCTGGTGATCGAAGGCGTTGAACAAATTCGTTTTATTTTTGGCTTAGACACCAATTTTGATGGTCGTGTTGATAGGTATAGAAATACAGCAACTATGTCTGATGCTGATTGGGGTGCCACAAGAGGCATATTATCTCTACAGTTGTTCGTATTGGTAAGAGTATTGGAACCAGATGTTGATTTTGGGGTGCAGTCGCGATCGTATGTATTAGGGAATGACCCTAATAGGAGAACGGTTACTTATAACGACGCTATCAGACGTACTGTATTTTCAACCACAATATCAATGTACAACATGGGAGGCTCGGCATGGGAAATGTAAAACAACGAGGTGTGGTACTGATCATGGCGATGGTCATGGTAGTTGCAATAATGGCAGTTGCAGTGACATTGATGAGCACCAGCACATTGGATATTAAAATGACACATGCGGTGATGGAACGAGAAGAAGCTGAGAGTTTACTGTTTGGTGAAATGCAAAGACTAATAAGACAAGAGCAGCGAGCCGCTAATAGTGTATTTTTACGCTCACGACAGCAGCTAGCTAACGATGGGACAACCGTTCAAACGCCGAATGGCTTACAAGCCACTGTAACCAACCTAAATAATGGAGAGTTAGAGTTGTTTTGTCCTCGTCAATATGACTATACCGAAGGGTTCGTTTGCAACATGACCGAAGTCCGAGCTACTGTGGGGTATGGCGATAGAGGACGTCATAACGTCACCATTGTGATGGGTATTGGTCAGGAAATTGTGAGCGTTTCGAATTAACAGCCTTTTTCGAGTAACTGATATGAATAAGTTAATATACACGATAGTTGCATTAATGGCGCTATTACAAACCGCTCAAGCAGAAGACATTGAGCTTTATGTTAAACACAATGTTTCTACTCGCGAGCAACCTCGGGTGCTGATGCTATTTGATACATCAGGCAGTATGGCGTGGGATTCTCAAAATGGTAAGGCGTGTTACGAACGTTACTCATATTACACGTGGAAGGGCTGGCGTAGGGTCAAAAGGAATGGGTATCGATCGTCTGATTGTTTTCAAGGTAATAAGTGTTATCAAAAAAACCAATTTGGGAATTATGTTCAGGGCTGTGCTGATAGCCGCCTAAAGGTAGCACAAAATGCGATGCGTAAACTGGTGAATGATAACGCAGATATCCAGTTTGGCTTATCTCGTCTGTATTCTTCAAGTGGCGGTTATATATTAAATGGTATTGGTAGTAGCCGTAACGACATCGTAAATAAAATAAATGCATTACCTGCTTCTGGTTCAACGCCTTTGTCGGAAACCTTATGGGAGTTGTATAATTACCTCAAAGGTGGAGGCGTTTACTGGGGAGAAAATGGTGGAAATGATAGAGATAAAAGCATAGAAAGTCGTGGTAATTATATCTCCGCGTTTACTCCTGCTCGTGGCGCGGAGGAGCGCTGCGATACCTCTATTAATTTAATCTTAATGACAGATGGAGATCCAACCAGTGACACCAGCTCCAACAACAGCATAGTGAATGAATATTTCTCAGTCTACGGTGCATACCCCAATTACTTTGATATAAATGAAGGCTCTGGTGTCACTAAAAATTATTTACCCGCATTAGCTAAAACAATGCGCGGTACGTCTCAAGTAAAAGTTGACTTATACCCTTCTACGCCTGATGAACACGACTTTGCACGTGTTTTTACAATCGGTTTTGGTAACGGTATGTCTGGTACAGGCAAGGACCTGCTGAAGGAAACCGCGGCGCAAGGTGGTGGGCAATATCTTCATGCTAATACTGCGGACGAGTTGTCAGACGTACTCAAAACCACCATTACCAATATCAGAAATGTAAGTGCAAGTTTTAGCTCACCAACGGTGTCTGCCAATGCCGAAGACCAAACCCAAACCGGTGATGCACTTTATTATACACAGTTTAAACCGGAAACACATACGCGTTGGCGTGGCAACCTGAAAAAGCTAAAGTTTGTGGGTACAGAAATAGTAGGTCAGGAGCGAACCAAAGCGATAGATAACAAGGGTGTTATTGATAGCAACATCACGACGTATTGGTCGCAAGCGGACTCAAAAGATGGCAATAATATAGAAAAGGGCGGAGTTAACTATGCCCTTGAAAATCAGATCACTAGAAAAGTCCTGTCTGATTTTGGTGGCAGTGATTTAGTTGACTTCACTTATAATAACGCCGAAAGTGCCTATGGTAATTTAACTAAGCTTGCCGCTGCAATGGAATTAAGTGGTGCAAGTAAAAGTGAGATACAAAATATTTTTAATTGGGCGATAGGCCAAGATGTTGATGATGAAGATGGTGATGGCTTACGCTCTGAAAGAAGACCAGACATCTTTGCTGATCCCCTACATTCAAAACCCGCAACAATTGACTATGGCAACGGCGATATCCGTGTGCTCATTGGCACCAATGCAGGTATGCTTCACATGTTTAAAGACCACGGAAATAGCGTAAGTGAAAGCTGGGCATTTATCCCTGGCTCTTTATTACCTATTTTGAATCCGGTAAAAACACGTAAAGCAGAAACTAAACTGTATGGTCTAGATGGGCCTATTACTGTGTACTTTCACGATGTGAATAAAAATCGCAAAGTGGAATCGGGAGACAAAGTCTGGGCATTTGTAGGGATGCGCCGTGGCGGCAATAAATACTATGGTTTTGATATTACCAATCCGGATTCGCCTAAACTATTGTGGGGTGCGCCTATTTCCGGGGATTCAAACAAATTTAAGAATTTAGGACAAACGTGGTCTAAGCCTGTAGTGACTTTCATTGAAAAGCAAAAGGATAGACCGGTATTGGTTTTTGCAGCAGGATATAATACCAATAAAGACAATGTTTCACGTAGCGATGATAATGATAAAGGCGTAGGAATTTACATGGTTGATATCATGTCAAACAATGCTGATATCGTCTGGTCGCTTACTGGAGATGCGTTTAAAGGTAAGCACAGTATTGTTGCGGAGCCAACGTTAACGGACTCAGACTATGATGGCTATATTGACCGAATTTACCTAGCGGATACCGCGGGGAGTATCTGGAGAATTGATATACCCGGCCCAAACCCATCTGATAGTACTGAGCCTTGGACTCATTTCGAATTGGCGCGTTTGGGGAATAGCTCTGCTAATGAAGATAGGCGCTTCTTCTATCGTCCAACTGTTGCCCGTACCTTTTATAGTAAAGTAACAGAGACCAGATATAATGGGAATTTAATTAAAGAGCGCAGAGATACACCGTTTGATGCAATCGTTATCGGCAGTGGTAATCGCTCTAAGCCAACAGACTCAAGCGTGAATGACTATCTTTTCATGATTAGGGACATACACACGAAAACACAGTCTTTTGTAAGTGATATTCCAGACCCTATACTAGTTTCTGATTTAATGGAAATGAAGAGTGATCCGTTCGGAAATGCTGTAGATGATATTGATGACTTTGTTGAACTAGAAGTAGAACTGGCTAAGTTTAATGGCTGGAAGTATCAGTTATCAGGAGGTGAAAAATCACTATCTGGCGCTACTGTAATTGGAGGAGTTGCTTACTTCACTTCATTTACACCTGCAGATCAGACTACCCAACAATGCACGTTAACGGGTGGTAAAGGGCAGCTGTACATGTTCCACTTACATTATGGCACAGGGAAAACCTACGTGACTTCACAGGATCTACCGGATACACCAACTCTAGTTGTACGTAAAGACGAAAATGGTAAACGAATTCCTTTTATTGCTGGCCCTGGAATTATAGCTGATGATAGTAATCCATTTGTGCCGCCAGGAATACCGGGTGAACCAGTGCCAGTTGTCGGAGATAACGACAAGGTTATTATCTTTAAAGATAAAACTTCTGGGATCAGAACAAGGCAACTTTACATTTATAAGAGGGAAGATAGCGATGAGAAGAAATAGTATCCTAGGCAAAACAATGTCAGGCTTTACCCTGATTGAAGTAATGATAGTGGTAGTGATCATTGGTATCCTCTCTGCTGTTGCGTACCCTAACTACACTGAATATGTGAGACGAGGAGCAAGGGCTGATGCCATGACTTTGTTACTTGATGCTGCAAATAAGCAAGAGCAGTTTTTTGTGGACAATAGAGCGTATTCAAATAATCTTGCAAATATTGGTGTGCCGACAGCAACAGAAAATGGCTACTTCAATGTGACACTTGAAAACGTTACCGCAAATACCTTTACAATTGTTGCAACAGCTGCTGCAGGGCCAGTTCAAGGAGATCAACAGTGCCCAGCTTTAACTATTGATGAGCTTGGCGTTCGTGGTGTTACTGGGACCACGAATCAAGACGCTATAGATAGGTGTTGGGAACGTTAATTTTTTCGGGGAGTCGTTGGCTCCCCTTTGTATTAACATTACTTATCCAAACCTCAGATTATTTATTCTTGGCACTCATCTGTATCTTTTAGAGTGCTTCTCCCTGTGTAGCTAACTGACAACGACAATCCCATGGTAGAACTTGCGTTACAGTAGACAAAAGTACCGTTATAGAGTCCTGCGAGATGACCAAAGCGGCGAAATATAATAGCGTTTCTTGGGTAAGTGAGCTTGTCACCTGAGTCTATTGAGTCCACAACAGCTAATTTATAATCATCGTCTGAAAACTCACCTTGGGGGTGGTAATCAATAAAAACCGTTAACTGAGTGTGCCATTCTTTGCTGTCGCAGCGATTATTTTTCAGTGGGCATAAAGTGACGGTTGCACCGCTTGCAACAGCTTGAATGCGAGCCAAATTAATCGCTCGCCGCAGTGCTTCAAGTTTTATTTTTGGTTTATCAAACTGAAATAAAGCCGTAAGACTGGGAAGAGAAAATAAGCTGACGATGGTGATAATCGCCAAACACACTAAAGATTCCAGTAGGGAAAAACCCATATAGCGACGCATATCCTTTGCCTCGAATTACATTTTCTTTAAGCCTAGTTGTTTGTGTGTTAAAGGCAAGGTTGAAGCGAAGAGATATTTTACGCGTCAGTACTTTTGTGGCTATTCGCAGGATTCTGTCGTATCTCCACGATATAATGCCGTGCCAGCGGTTGAAACACTCAACTGCTGATTGTTGTCGTCACTGCCAGGACAATAGGTAAAATTGCCGGCGTTTGAACCACTTAAAAGTCCGCTTGAATCAAACCTTAGACGATTGTCACCAGAAAATACCATAGTGTCGTTATCGTCTACGACCTCCATAGTTCTATGGATAGTATCACCATTACTAAATGTGCCATTTTTATCACTATCAACAAACACGCTAATTCTGTTCGTTGCCCAATTATCTTGGCAGGCAAATGGCGTTCTTGCTTGAATATTGGCTGGGGGAGCTGGGCAGAGAATGACAATTTCGTCTGCGGCGGTTGCCTTTACACGAGCAAATGCAATATTGCGCTGTAATTCTTGTAAGAAAGACTCTGCTCGGTTACGTTGCAGCAGGTTGCCATCAAAGCTAAATGAAATGGCCAAGACGATAGCCAATATAGCGATGGTTATCATTAGTTCTAGTAGGTTGAATCCCGCTGATTGTTTCATTACCGCCTCACAACCAAAAAGTAATAATTTATGATTATTATTATTGCGTGAAATCACTTCAACTTTCAATGTCTTTGTTTGCCTTGGGCAAGCGGATTGTCTAAAATCGACGCTATACCAAAGGAATCGAGATAGTCATGAAGAAAATAGAAGCAATAATTAAACCGTTTAAACTTGATGATGTCCGAGAAGCGCTTTCGGATGTGGGGATCACGGGTATGACGGTATGTGAAGTGAAAGGCTTTGGTCGTCAGAAAGGCCATACTGAGTTATATCGCGGTGCTGAATATATGGTAGATTTCTTGCCTAAAGTAAAACTTGATATTGTTACCGCAGATGAAGACGTGGACAGAGCGATTGAAGTTATCCTAAAAACCGCGCAAACGGGCAAAATTGGTGATGGTAAAATCTTCGTAACCGATGTTGAGCGTGTGGTTCGGATCCGTACAGGTGAAGAGGACGAAGAAGCAATTTAATGACGCTGTTAAGTCAAATGCTTACCTTTTAAGGCTGCTTACCTCCTATTATGGGCAGCCTAAATCCTTCCTTATTACAACTACAAACAGGTAAAACACACTGACGATTAATTTCCATCTACAGGAAGCAAGTACTTTTACTGCTGTAGCAAGCTTGAAGGCGAATACTGGCGGGAGATAAGTCACGATCTCAGCGGTATCGTGACTTGACACTATTTTTATTTGTTACGTGCGTTAACCGATTTGGCTTTTTTCACGTTATCCGCAAGGTCCTGAAGGCCAAGTTTGCGATAGCTTTTTTCCATAATGTCAAAAGCCTGAGTCAGGTAACTACTTTGAGAGTAATGTTCTACTACATATTTACCACGATTTGCTGCGGCAAGGTATGCTTCACGCTCGAAGTAATATTCAGCGACTCTGAGCTCATAGCGAGCCATTTTGTTCAGTAGCCAGACCAAGCGTTTTTTCGCCTCTGGTGCATACGGACTGTTTGGATAGTTTTTAACTAACGTGGTTAAATCCTGAAAAGCAACACGGGTGCGATTGGCATCACGGTCAGCTCTGTCTACACCGAAATACTCTTGGAATGCGTTTTCATCAGCCTTGATGCTAACTAAGCCTCGCATGTAATACATGTAGTCTAGGTCTTTATGATTTGGATTTAAGCGAATAAAACGATCAATAGTCGCAAGTGCTTGGTCGGTATTACCTGTTTGATAATATGCATAGACTAGGTCCATTTGAACTTGTCTTGCATAAGGGCCGAATGGATAACGAGCATTAATTGCACTTAATAATTCAATGGCACGGGCATACAAGCCGGAATCTAATGTTTGTTTTGCGTCTTCATAAAGCGCTTGGGCGGATTTGTTTGGTACGCGTTCAATATCTTCTTGTTCTGGTGCGGATGAACAGGCTGCCAAACCTAAAACAGACGCGGCTAACGCCAGCCTAAAGGCGTGTGTCCTTAAGTTTTTAATCATTTTATTTTACTACCTTTGTTTTCTTCGGCTAGGCCAACTCGGCAAAACCGAGTAAACTATGCATTAATACGATTCTAACCCAGTCGAGCACGGCTTGCACTGGTAAATTAGGTAAAGTTTCAGATGTCAGAGCAAATTTCCCTCCAAGCGGAGGTTCCAGTCGAACTCGGTGGTAAACGTCTAGACCAAATATTGGCGCAATTGTTCCCGGATTTTTCTCGTTCAAGAATAAAAACTTGGATTCTTGAAGATAAAGTCACCGTAGATGGTGAAGTATTCAACACTCCTCGTGAAAAGTTACTTGGTGGTGAAAGTGTTGCTATCGAGACGGTTATCGAAGCACAACGTGAATACGAAGCGCAAGATATAGAGTTAGATATTGTTTACGAAGATGATGATATTCTTGTGATAAACAAGCCCATGGGGCTGGTGGTTCACCCGGGAGCCGGTAACCCGGATGGCACTGTGTTAAATGCTCTGCTGCACCATCACCCAGAAATCATTAACGTACCTCGTGCTGGTATTGTACATCGTCTAGATAAAGACACGACCGGCCTAATGGTTGTGGCGAAAACCATCCAAGCACAAACGCACTTGGTGAAAAACCTACAGGCCCGTGAAAACTTCACGCGTGAATACGAAGCAGTTTGTAATGGCACGATGACAGCAGGTGGCATGATTGAAAAGCCAATCGGTCGTCACGCAACTAAGCGTACACATATGGCAGTGCATGAGATGGGCAAGCCGGCTATCACTCATTACCGTGTTGCTGAAAAGTTCAGAGCACACACGCGCCTGCGCCTGCGCCTAGAAACCGGTAGAACACACCAAATTCGTGTACATATGGCGTATTTGAATCATCCGTTAATTGGCGACCAGCTCTATGGCGGCCGTCCTCGTCCACCAAGAAATGCGACTCAAGGATTAACCGAACAATTAAGAGAGTTTAAACGTCAGGCATTGCATGCTATAAAACTAAGTATCGCTCACCCAATTACCGGCGAGATGATGACATGGGAAGCGCCTGTGCCTGAAGATATGATTAAGCTGGTGGCAGCGCTTAGAGAAGATACCAAAGAAAACCCGGATTTAACGTTATAAGATGCAACTTGCTCAGTGGCCATTAACCCAATTCGTTGGGACATTATCAACAACGCGCAAAGGCGGTGTTTCAGCACCGCCGTATGATAGCTTTAACCTAGCCTTTCATGTTGGTGATAATGCTGAACATGTAGCCGAAAATCGTCGAATTTTACACGGTTATGTGGCCAACCCGATAGTATGGCTTGAGCAAGTACATGGCGCAGAAGTGGTGGTGGTCGACGAGCAGTTTGAAATCGCGCAGGTCCATCAAGCCGATGCCTTATACACTCGCTTGCGTCAAACACCACTGGCTATCATGACAGCAGACTGCTTACCCATTCTGCTTGCATCAAAAGATGGTGAGGAGGTGGCCGCTATCCATGGTGGTTGGAAGCCTCTTGCAGCTGGAATTATCTCGCAGACACTAGCTAAATTTAACTGTGCTCCTGAAGAGATTTGTGTATGGTTTGGCCCTGCGATTGGGCCTAGTAAATTCGAGGTGGGCGAAGACGTGGTACAGGCTTTTGAGGCGCAACGAAATACGGCATTTGTTGCCAAAAAAGACGGTAAATACTTTGCGGATATTTTCGAGCTTGCAAAGTCGCTATTACGCGAGCAAGGTGTAAAGGATTTTTACGGCGATAAACACTGTACAGTAACTATGTCCGAGCAATACTTTTCCTATCGTAGAGACAAAACAACGGGCCGTATGGCAACTTTGATTTGGCGCAAATAATCAGGGTAAATTATTACTTTTACGCTTGATCTTCGTTCAGTTAATACCCATAAATAAGGTAATTCAATATTTTATATGGGTAAATAAATCATGCGTTTAGATAGATTTACAAGCAAATTTCAAGCTGCGCTTTCTGATGCGCAGTCATTAGCGCTTGGGCGCGATCACCAATTTATTGAACCTGTTCATTTAATGTATGCTTTGCTCCAGCAGAGCGGCTCGAGTGTGCGCGCATTATTAGCACAAGCAGGTGTGAGCGCCGACGAGCTTAATACTAAGTTGTCACAAGCCATTGAAAAGCTATTTAAAGTAGAAGGTGTAGGTGGTGATGTACAGCTTTCAAATAACCTTATTTCACTGATCAATCTGTGTGATAAATATGCACAAAAGCGTAAAGATAAATACATCTCCAGCGAGTTATTTGTTTTTGCTGCATGCGAAGATAAAGGCCCACTAGGCGAGATTTTCAAAGCGCTTAACATCACCCAACCAAAGATTGAGCAAGCCATCAAGGCTATTCGAGGGGGTCAAAAAGTGGATGACCCTAATGCCGAAGACACTCGCCAAGCTCTTGAGAAATTTACCATCGATCTCACTGAGCGTGCTGAGCAAGGCAAGCTTGATCCGGTTATTGGCCGTGACGACGAAATTCGCCGCACTATTCAAGTGCTACAGCGCCGTACTAAAAACAACCCTGTACTTATCGGTGAACCGGGCGTTGGTAAAACTGCCATCGTTGAGGGGCTCGCGCAGCGTATTATCAACGGTGAAGTTCCAGAAGGTTTAAAAAGTAAGCGCGTACTATCGCTAGATATGGGTGCATTGGTGGCTGGAGCAAAATACCGTGGTGAATTCGAAGAGCGCCTAAAGTCGGTATTAAACGAGCTGGCTAAAGAAGAAGGCCAAGTTATTCTCTTTATTGATGAAATCCATACCATGGTGGGGGCGGGCAAAACCGATGGTGCAATGGATGCTGGCAATATGCTAAAACCCGCACTAGCCCGTGGTGAGCTTCACTGTGTGGGGGCGACCACGCTTGATGAGTATCGTCAGTATATTGAAAAGGATGCGGCACTCGAGCGTCGTTTCCAAAAAGTGTTTGTTGCAGAGCCAACCGTAGAGGATACCATCGCGATTCTACGTGGCTTAAAAGAGCGTTACGAGCTGCATCACTCAGTGGATATTACCGATCCCGCGATTGTCGCTGCGGCTAACTTGTCACATCGTTATATCTCAGATCGGCAACTTCCCGATAAAGCTATCGATTTGATAGATGAAGCTGGGTCTTCAATTCGGCTGCAAATTGACTCGAAACCGGAGCAGTTAGACAGACTAGAGCGCCGTATTATCCAACTAAAATTGGAAGATAATGCGCTGGCGAAAGAGAAGGACGAAGCGAGTCAAAAGCGCCGTACTGAGATGCAAACGCTCATCAATGAATTAGAAGCTGAGTATCGAGAGCTTGATGAAGTGTGGAATGCCGAAAAGGCTTCATTGCAAGGCACACAAGTGATTAAGGCTGAGCTTGAGCAAGCGCGCTTAGATCTAGAAGTCGCACGTCGAGCAAGTGACTTGCAACGTATGTCTGAACTACAGTATGGTCGGATCCCTGAGCTTGAGCGAAAACTAGATCTTGCTTCTCAGGCTGAAATGCAGGAAATGAGTCTTTTAAAAAATCAGGTCGGTGAAGATGAAATTGCAGAAATTTTATCTCGCTGGACTGGGATCCCGGTCGCAAAAATGCTTCAAGGTGAGCGTGAAAAGTTACTGCAAATGGAAGACGAGCTTCATAAAAAAGTGATTGGTCAAGACGAAGCCGTTAATGCGGTTGCTAACGCTATCCGTCGCTCAAGAGCGGGGCTTGCAGACCCAAATCGCCCAATTGGTTCGTTCTTGTTCTTAGGTCCAACAGGGGTGGGTAAAACGGAGCTGACCAAAGCGTTAGCCAACTTTATGTTTGATACGGAAGATGCCATGGTGCGCATTGATATGTCCGAATTTATGGAAAAGCACTCAGTTGCGCGCTTGGTTGGTGCTCCTCCTGGCTATGTTGGCTACGAAGAAGGTGGCTATTTGACAGAAGCGGTAAGGCGTCGTCCTTATTCTGTGATTTTGCTTGATGAAGTGGAAAAAGCGCATCCAGATGTATTTAACATCTTATTGCAAGTCTTGGACGATGGTCGCTTGACCGATGGCCAAGGCCGCACGGTTGATTTTAAAAATGCAGTGATCATTATGACCTCGAACTTAGGGTCGGATGTCATTCAAGAGCAAGCAGGAAATAACGACTACGCAGCACTCAAAGAGCGTGTTATGGGCGTGCTGGCTAGTCAGTTTAGACCTGAATTTATTAACCGTATTGATGAAACTGTGGTGTTCCACCCGCTTATCAATGAACATATTAAAGAAATTGCGAGTATCCAGTTAGACAGATTAAGCAAACGTTTAACTGAAAGAGGGTTTGCGCTCGAGCTTAGTGATGCCGCGCTTGATAAAATCGCTGCAAGCGGATTTGATCCTGTATATGGTGCTCGTCCTCTAAAACGAGCAGTGCAACAATACATCGAAAACCCGTTGGCGCAGGACTTGTTACAAGGTAAGTTTGTGACTGGAGATACCATTAAAGTCGGGGTTGTCGACGACCAGATAGTGTTCAATCACTAATATAGCTAAACGCTCTTACAGCCATGCTGTAAGAGCGTTTTTCCTTCCCATACCGTAAATTTCTTCAAACTCCTTACCCTTTCGCGTATTCTACAAAGATACCAAACTGTTTTCTAAGCAAGCTGCATATGATAAATAACTCAACCACTTATGGTATTTACGAATTTGGTGATAGCAATCAGCTGTGTAGTACCACCATTTGTTTGCCAACGCTTACCTCAGGCCAAGTGCTGGTAAAAGTAAGCAGTACCAGTATTAATCCTATTGAAGTGAAAACCAGACAAGGTCTTGGTTATGTTGCAGCGCAAAAAAGCGCAGATGCCTTTTTGCCGCTCGGATATGATCTGTATGGTGAGGTGGTTGAGGTTTATGGCCCAGATAGCCAATTTAAAGTAGGCGACCTTGTCATCGGTATGATTGGATTTGCGAGTAACCCCGGGACCTATAGTGACTATACAGTGGCGCTTGAGTCAGAACTCATCAAGGTTTCTTTGCAAGAAAGTCCAGATATTGCAGGTCTTTGTCTTGCGGGTCTTACGGCAAAACAAGCGTTAGATAAATTCTCTAATCGTGATCGTCCATTATATGTATTGGCACCAACTGGTGGCGTGGGGCATTTAGCAATTCAACTAGCACAGCTCCAAGGGCGAAAAGTTATCGCGGTCTCCACCCGCCCTGAGCACGAATTGTTGTCGAAGCTCAAGGTAACGGCAATAAGTTATGACGAATTTTATCAGCACCAAGTTGAATGCGATTTACTGGACTTAATTGGTGGCGATATTGCATTACAGTGTGTCGACTCGATGAAGCCGGATTCGCACCTGGTGACCATTCCGAGCGTCACCAAAGAAATCGTCTGTGAGCGAGCCACGACAAGGGATGTAAGGGCTGAAGGTATGTTGGTTGCGAGTAATTTAGACGATCTTAAATATTTGTATCAGGCGTACCAAGCTGGCAAAATCAGCATCAACGTAAGTCATTACTTTGCGATGGCGGATATTGCGCAGGCTCATCACTGTATGGAAAGTGGTAAGCATGTTGGCAAAGTTATTATTAAGGCCTAAGTGTACTAAAAGTAGCCATATTTAAATTGATTGCTCGGTTTAAATCACTCATTTGATGAATACACTTGGTATAATTTGGTTTCGACCCCATAAACTTGAAATTGGCCTGTAGGTTCGAGGAAGAATTTTTGAAACAATTAGACTTAAACACTAAGCTGGACTTTTTGTCTGACGGCGCGCATCGCGGCGTTTTCAAAGGTATCAAAAGAGGTATCGAACGTGAGGCATTACGGATCCAAGGGTCGGGAAAAATAGCGAAAACACCGCATCCAGAAAATACGGGCCATGCACTGACCAATGGTCATATTACCACTGATTTTTCTGAGTCGCTGCTCGAATTTATTACACCAGTGAGTGAAGATCCACAAGAGACATTAGCGCAACTTTCTGATCTACAGAAATTTACGTTGGCTAACATGGGTGATGAGTTACTGTGGCCTTTGTCGATGCCATGCTTTATTGAGGACGAAGAAGATATTGTCCTAGCGCAGTTTGGCACTTCTAATATCGGCAAAATGAAAACGCTATATCGTGAAGGGCTAAAAAATCGCTATGGTAGTATGATGCAGGCCATTGCGGGTGTGCACTTCAATATTTCGTTTCCAGAGACCGTATGGCAAAGCCTGCAAGTGATGTCTGAAGACGATAAACCTCAGCAATCATTTATCTCCCAACAGTATTTAGGCCTTATTCGTAACTTCAAGCGTGAAATGTGGCTGATAAGCTACCTGTTTGGCGCATCTCCTGCGCTTTGTCCGTCATTTTTGCAAGGCAAAAAGAGCGACTTGCCATTTAGTAAGCTAGAAAATGGCTCTATATACCTTGAATATGGCACCGCACTTAGACTGGGTGATTTAGGTTATACCAATAGCGCACAAAGTTCGCTTAAGGTGATGTATAACGATCTGGATGAGTATATTGCGGGCTTGCGACAAGCCATTCGTTGCCGCTCCGACTTATATCATGAAATTCCAGACTATCGAGCGGCAGAGCCAAAACAGCTGAATCGCAACATTTTACAGATTGAAAACGAGTTCTACTCGCCAATTAGACCAAAACGTAATGCCAAGTCTGGTGAAACCCCGACTCAGGCACTTGAACGTGGTGGTATTGAGTACATCGAAATTCGTGCGCTGGATGTTAACCCATTCGAGCATACTGGTGTGAGTCTTGAGCAAATCCACTTCCTAGATGTGTTCTTAACCTATTGTTTGTTAAAGCCAAGCCCTGAACTCTCGTTTGATGCGCAAAAGCTCGCTGGTAAGAATTTACATCAGGTGGTTAATCAAGGTCGCTGTACAGCACTTGAACTGAGTAAAGCGGGTGAGCCTGTGAGTGTGAAACAGTGGGGCACTGAGATTTTTACAGACTTACTTAAAGTTGCAAAAATGTTAGATGGGAGTACAGAAAAATCAGTCTATGTGGCAACAGTGGAAAAATTAATGTTGGCAATTGAAACGCCTGCACTTACTTTTTCTGGGCAGTTGCTATCTCAGCTGAAGAGTCGTACCTTAGAACAAGGTTCAATGGGCATTGAACTAGCGAACAAATATAAGCAGCTTCATCAAGATATCAAATACGGCTATTACGATGAAGATACGCTGAAGTCATTTGCACGTCAGTCTTTTGAAGATGAGGCAGCGGTTAGAGCGGCTGATTCTGTAGACTTCACTGCTTTCCTTGACGATTATTTTTCAAGGGCATAATGCACAAGGCATAAAAAAGCGCAGCCATAAGGCTGCGCAAATAAATTTCAGGGATGAAACAATGCTAAACTGCTGCATTCATAAGTTCAGACCAATGCAAATTGTAAAAGTTCATTAGGTTTCGAAAAAAATGCAAAAAAAATTAATTTTAATTAGTCTCGTCGCTGTTTTATCCGGATGTGCTACCGCACCACCTAAACAACCTCATGATATTTGTAAGATTTTTGAGGAAAAAGAAGATTGGTATTATGACGCTCGTGATGCTCAAGATAAATGGGGCTCACCAAAGCATGTACTGATGAGCATGATGTACCAAGAAAGCTCTTTTCGTCACGATGCGGCGCCTCCAATGGAATATTTCCTATGGTTTATTCCTGTTGGCAGAGTGAGCTCTGCTTATGGTTACTCTCAAGCCAAAACTCCGACCTGGTCTGATTATATTCGTGAAACTGGAAACTCAGGTGCAGATCGCGATGACTTTGAAGACGCCATCGATTTTATGGCTTGGTTCGTATACAAAACTCACAAGGTAAACGGCGTGTCGAAATGGGACGCTTACGCACAATACCTCAATTATCATGAAGGTTGGGGCGGTTATCGTCGTGGTACATATAAGAATAAGAAATGGTTAATGCAAGTCGCAAATAAGGTAAAGCATCGTGCTGCGCGCTATGCCGTTCAACTTAAACGCTGTGAAGATGATTTAGATAAGAACTGGTTCGAGAGAATTTTTTCTTGAGTAAATTGCGGTGTTACTTTCAACACCGCAATTGAGTTTAGAGTTTAGCTTTTACTCGCTTAAGAGTTATACCAATTAGTCTTAATACTTGCTCAATTTGAAGGATCAAATCTGACGCTAACTGCGTCAAAAATTTCTCATTTAGAACAACTAAATAGTAAAATTTTTGCCTTGCCTATATGGATGTAGGTACCTTGGCGATAGCAGGACGCGGTAGCGGTGTTATCGACAAGATTTTCTTGCCTCAAAATAGACCACTTAATCAAGCTAATTGGTAGTAGAAGATATTTTCACCATCTTGATCATGTTTTCTTTGATCTCAATGACTTCCATCTTATAACCAGAAATCGTTAAGCCAAGAGGCGCATCTGGAATATCTTCAAGGTGCTCTACAATCAGACCGCTGAGAGTTTTAGGACCTTCGGTAGGTAAGTCCCAACTCATTTCTTTATTTAAGTCACGCACGTTTACACTGCCGTCAACCATAACTGAGCCATCACGCTGCATATTTACGTCTTCACTCGGCGCACGCGTCTGCGTGGTGGTAAAGTCACCAACGACTTCTTCAAGAATGTCTTCAAGCGTAACCAGACCTTGAATGTCACCATACTCGTCAACAACAAGACCAATACGTTCTTTGGCTTCTTGGAATTTGATCAGCTGTGTATTGAGTGAGGTATTCTCTGGCACATAGTAAATCTCTCTTACCGCACGTAGTAGTGACGGCTTATCAAACTGCTCTTTTGTTAGCAGGCGTAACGCATCACGAGCATGGATAAAACCAACCGCGTCATCAATTTGGTCACGGTAAAGTAGCACTCGGGTGTGCTGTGCATTCGTGAGCTGGCGAGCAATATCTTTCCACTCGTCATTGATATCTATCGCATTGATTTCACTACGTGGGATCATAATGTCTTCTACGGTCACGTGATCCAAGTCTAAGATAGAAGTGAGCATGTTTTGGTGGTTTGAGGGCAACATAGCGCTTGACTCATTTACCACGGTTTTTAATTCTTCTTTACTTAGGCTGTGCTCCTCAATCTCTTGTGGTGTGATCCCAACCAAACGCAACATACCATTGGTGATCCAGTTAGTCGCGACAACTAAAGGAAACAAGACCTTCAACAATACTTTTAGGATTACAGAGCTTGGGAAAGCGACTTTCTCAGGATATAAAGCCGCAAGAGTTTTAGGTGTGACTTCAGCGAAGATCAGGACCACGAGTGTGAGACCAAAGGTAGCAACTGCGATACCCATATCGCCATACAAACGTAATCCGATGATAGTTGCAACTTGCGCAGCGGCAATATTAACGAGGTTATTTCCGATCAGGATCAGGCCAATTAGTCTGTCAGGACGGTTAAGGAGGTTACTTACACGCTTCGCACCACGGTGATTTTCTTTTTCAAGATGGCGTAGACGAATACGGTTGATTGACATGATACCGGTTTCTGAACTAGAAAAATAAGCCGACATCAAAATGAGCACGCCGAGTATGATAAACAAGGCGCTGGTCGATATGTCTTCCAACAGTGGATCCCTTTTTTACTTACGAAAGAGTATTAAGCGTTAGTGAGTTACGATAGTCAAGTTAAAGTTTAAAACCTGCCTAAAATCACTTCTTGTATAAAGCGACTGCCAAAGTAACCTAAAGTCACGATGCCAGAAGCCGCTATGATGGAAATCACCACAGACTTACCGCGCCAGCCAAACTGCCTATGCCCGAAGGCGACGACGACATAGATAAGCCATGCAACGATAGATAAAATGGTTTTGTGAATAGTCTCTTTAGCGAACATACCGTCTAAAAAGTAAAAACCGGATGCCAATGCCAGCGTTAATAAACCTGTGCCTACAAATAACAGCTGATAAAGCTGCCTTTCTACTTGCATAAGTGGCGGTAGATGGCTGGTCATAATCGCCAAATCCCGTTGTTTTAAGCGTTTATCAATAAACATAAATTGAATGGCGTAGAGCGTGGCGATGATAAGTACGCAGTAAGCCAACAAAGAAAGTGAAATATGCAAAACGAGACCAACATCTATGTTTATTGTATGCATAATAATGTGGTGTGGAATAAACAGGCTTGCCAATAACAAAATGGCGGCAAAGCCATACACCACAGGCAGCAATAGTGTTGCAGGGAAGCGTAAAGATACGGTCGTTACGGAAACAACGATAACCCAACAGGTTAACAAGGCAACGTTGACGGTACTGAGATCTTGTCCTTGGTGCGTAAACACTGAATTCACCAACACTAGCATATGAGTCAAAATGGCGACAGTGCTTAATATTAATGTTTTCTTTTGATCTGGACCTTGTTTGTCAAATAAGCGCGATAAAACATGGCTGGTGGCCATGATGTAAAAGAGACAGGCGATTAATGACAAGCTAATAATCAACATAAAAATAAGTGCCTAATTTTTGCTTTCCTTTTTTAGCTATTGTATTTAAAGCCTCTGCGCTTGCATAGGGTTTTATTTCAATCCGTTAACTTATTCTTATTTTCGTTCAACGAAAGCGTAAAAAGCAGAACAATCTGCTTGAATACTGTATTAGTAGCTCGCATATCAGTATAATGCCCGACAATTTCGAGATTTTGGAACCGATACATGTTTGAAAACCTCCAAGAGCGTTTAGGAAAAACGCTTAAAAACATCAGTGGCCGTGGCCGACTAACTGAAGACAATATTAAAGAAACACTCCGTGAAGTACGCATGGCATTGCTTGAGGCTGACGTTGCCTTGCCGGTTGTGCGCGACTTTGTAAAACAAGTAAAAGAACGCGCGGTTGGTGTAGAAGTCACAAAGAGTCTGAGCCCAGGCCAGGTTTTCATCAAGATTGTTCGTGAAGAACTTGAAAAGTCGATGGGTGAGGCCAACGAAGAGCTGAACCTAAACGCGCAGCCGCCAGCTGTCGTCATGATGGCAGGTCTGCAAGGTGCGGGTAAAACCACCAGTGTTGGTAAGCTGGCTAAATTCCTTAAAGAGCGCAAAAAGAAATCTGTATTGGTGGTAAGTGCTGACGTTTATCGTCCAGCGGCTATCAAACAGCTTGAAACGTTAGCCGCTGAAGTTGACGTCGAGTTTTTCCCCAGTGATATTTCACAAAAACCGGTAGATATCGCAACGGGTGCTATTTCTCACGCGAAGAAAAAGTTCATTGATGTGGTGCTTGTGGATACCGCTGGTCGTTTGCACGTAGATGCAGACATGATGGACGAAATCAAAGATTTACACGCGGCGATTGACCCAATCGAAACCTTATTTGTCGTTGACTCAATGACAGGTCAGGATGCTGCAAATACAGCAAAAGCGTTCGATGAAGCGCTGCCACTCAGCGGTGTTATCTTAACTAAAACGGATGGTGATGCGCGCGGTGGTGCGGCGTTGTCTATTCGTCATATTACCGGTAAACCCATTAAGTTTATCGGTGTGGGTGAAAGAACGGATGCCTTAGAGCCATTCCACCCTGACCGTGTTGCATCTCGAATTCTCGGTATGGGCGATGTACTGTCGCTTATTGAAGAAGTCGAAATGAAAGTCGATAAAGACAAAGCCCAAAAAGTGGCTGAGAAGGTCTTTAAAGGCGATGGTTTTACACTGGAAGATTTTGCTGAGCAGCTGCGCCAGATGAAAAACATGGGCGGTATGATGTCAATGATGGAAAAGCTGCCTGGTATGTCAAACTTGCCGGATGCAGTAAAAGGTCAAGTAAATGATAAGACCTTTAACCAAATGGAAGCCATCATAAGCTCAATGACGCCAAAAGAGCGTGCACGTCCTGAAATCATCAAAGGCTCGCGTAAAAAGCGTATCGCTGCGGGTTCTGGTACGCAAGTACAAGACATTAATAAGTTGCTGAAGCAATTTACCCAAATGCAGAAGATGATGAAAAAGATGAAAGGCAAAGGCGGCATGATGAAAATGATGAAGAACATGAAAGGCATGATGCCGCCGGGCATGTTCGGTGGCGGTGGGCCTAAGTTCTAACACCGTTTTATAGTTTTTATAATGTGAAGGCAAGCCTTGGGGCTTGCCTTTTTGTTTACTTAGTTATTCTTAAAATTGGGCACTATTGGCCTAAAGTTTTCTGCTTTTTTAGGGTCGCCTGTACCAATGTACTGGGCTTCTTGTGGATAAGGGTAAACAGGGCGAGTGAAAAGAATATTGCCCTGCGGATCTTCTTTTTGTGTCATAAGCGCATCCGGGGCGTTACCGGTATCAAGCCAATGCACTAGCGCTGCGATGGCATCAAAGGTTTCAGCGCCAGGTCCCTCGATACCACAATGCACTAATCCTGGTGGCAAGAATAGCCGAGCAAAGTCGTAGGTGTTGTCTTTACCCATATAATTGATAACTGACTCATACCAATCAATAGTTGCATATGCGGGTATTGCAGCGTCTGACCATCCATGTAATACAATCATTTTGCCACCGCTATTTTTAAATCCAGTGAGATCAGGGTGATCGGCGTCCATAAAGCTTGAGATAGGTGAAAGCTCGCCAACCTCATTGTTATAAGAAAAGTCTCTCCAGTTGCCTTGATTGTATCTTTCTCGAGGAAAAGCCAAGTACTTTAAATACTCGGTTGCAGCATAATAGTGATAAGGCTTGATAAACGGTGCTTCAGGAAACAGCCAGCCTGTCCATTCAGGTTCGGAGCCATAGGGGAGGCCGCCATAAATAACGTTGCCTTGTTGATCGTAGGATGGTGCATATATTTCCTTAATTGCGTTGACTTGGCGAGGAGTCAGGCATGTACCCGTGGTGTTGTCGCTGCACAGGAGTGTTTGGGGGTCAAAATCGCAGCGTCTAGGATCGCTTATTAATCCATCAACTAAGCCATCTTTATAGTCACAAGCTTGCATGACGGCCTGCGAAATAAAGTCAGTATAGCTTGCATCGAGCAGTGCGTTATCGTTTTCATCCAAAATAGCTTTTGCATTATCCATGCAGTTGATTAGGTTGACTTTGGTGTAATTAATCGTCGGCCCTCTGGCAATCACGCCATCAAAATCATTTGGGTAACGCTTTGCGGCCATTATCCCAGCATGACCTCCCTTCGAACAACCCGATATAAATGAGTACGTAAGTTGTTTACTATAAAAGCGCTCAATAACCGCTTTTGCTGCAACAGCAACCACATGGTTCGATCGGTAGGCAAAGTCCTCCCTTAATGGCACATTGTTTTTAGCCCACAAACCATCGAATCCGGCTGCAGTATGGCCGCCATCATGAGACATGGTCGCGTAATTGCGCATAACTCCAGCCATCGTCGGGTAGTTGGATACTTCGCCACAAAAACCCATACAGGCATTGAGGAGGAAACGTTGGTTCCAAACTTGATCCATTGGCAACCTAAGCTGAAAACGTATCGTCGGTGCAGCATAGCCTTCAACCAAACAGTGCTCAGGTAAAGAGTTTGTTCCTTTTGGTACAGGCGCACCTAATAGGCGACTATACTTATATGTCCAGAGTTCGGTGTCGGCATCTAGGGTTTGGCTTGGTACATATTCTGCGTTGGTGATACTCATTGCAGCATTACCTTGCTCTAGCTGCGAGAAGTCACCAAAACGTAACAGTTTACAAGCCGTTATTTCTTCATTGCTTGCTGCCAGTGTTGAAGGAGCAACGAGCGTAAAAGAGATGAGTGGTATACTTAGGAATAGGTGTTTAATTGAACGTTTTGCTTTCCACATTTGGTTCATATGTGTGCTCTCCTTATAATGAAACAACAGGGGGGCGACTTTCCAGTAGTGCTGAAAAGTCAATTTTTCGTACCGATATTGAGACGAAAGTGGCGTGTGAAACTTCAGCAGTAATTCTTTAGCAAGGCCTAATAAAGCATCAACGATGGAATTAACTTGCATTGCGCGTGAAAATGCGTAAAATGCCCGAGCTTCCCGTAATGGGAAGTACAAACTTATTAATGAAAACAGTCAATCTATGTAGAGGACGGTATGGTAACTATTCGTTTGCAACGTGGCGGCGCTAAAAAGCGTCCATTCTATCAAATCGTGGTTGCGGATAGCCGTTTCTCGCGTGACGGTCGTTTCATCGAGAAAGTAGGTTTCTTTAACCCGATCGCAGCAGGTCAGGAAGAAAAAGTACGTTTAGATTTATCTCGTGTTGATCACTGGGTAGGTCAAGGCGCATCTCTTTCAGATCGCGTTGCGAAGCTGGTTAAAGACGCTCGTAAAGCGGCTTAATAGGCGTAAGTGTAACCATGAGTCAAAGTAAAACCTCGACAATCGTTGTTGGTAAGCTTGGTGCTCCTTATGGCATCAAGGGTTGGCTTAAGGTGCATTCATTTACTGATGATCCCCAAGGGATCTTCGATTTCAGCCCATGGTTGATAGGGCAACAAGGTAAATGGCAAAACCTTGAAGTGAGCGACTGGCGTCGTCACAACAAGGGATATATCGCTAAATTTGCTCAAGTAAACGACAGAGATGAAGCAGTGGCTTATACCAATGCCGAAATCGCTGTTTATGCTGAGCAGCTTCCTGAATTACCTGAAGGGGAGTTTTATTGGCGAGATCTCATCGGCATGTCAGTAGTAACCGATAAAGGTTACGACTTAGGCACAGTTGATGACTTGATGGAGACAGGCTCAAATGATGTTTTGGTTGTGAAAGCAAACAAAAAAGATGCATTTGGGCAATCTGAAAGGTTAATTCCATTCTTAACAGACTCTGTTATTTTGGATGTCAACCATGAAGAGAGAAAAGTTACTGTAGATTGGGATCCAGCGTTTTAATGAGTGATCAGCAAAAGCTATGGGTTGGAGTGGTTTCACTTTTTCCTGACATGTTTGATGCGATAACTCAGCAAGGCGTAACGGGTCGAGCTGTGAAAAATGGCTTGATTGAGTTTAATTGCTGGAACCCGAGAGATTATGCTCTTGATAAGCATAGAACTGTGGATGACCGCCCTTATGGTGGTGGCCCAGGAATGCTTATGATGGTTGAGCCTCTCAAAAAAGCTATTCTTGATGCCAAAGCGGCAGCAGGAGAAGGCGCTAAAGTAATTTATATGTCCCCTCAAGGGCGAAAGCTAGATCAACAAGGTGCGACTGAATTGGCGCAATCTGAAAAGTTGATTTTAGTAGCGGGTCGTTATGAAGGTATTGATGAGCGGATCATCGAGTCTTATATAGACGAAGAGTGGTCCATCGGCGATTTTATACTGAGCGGTGGTGAGTTACCTGCCATGACATTAATCGATGCAGTAGCACGATTAGTGCCAGGTGTGTTGGGTCATAACCAATCAGCAGAACAAGATTCATTTTCGGATGGCTTGTTAGATTGTCCTCATTATACTCGGCCGGAAACATTGGATGATAAACAGGTGCCTGCTGTATTACTCAGCGGAAACCACCAAGAAATAGCCAAATGGCGCTTAAAGCAGTCTTTGGGTAGAACTTGGCAACGTCGTCCTGACTTGTTGCGTAACCTAGCTCTGACTGAGGAGCAGGCGGCATTACTTGCTGAATTTCAGCAAGAGAATGGCCAAGCTTGTGGCTAGAAGACAGTTACACCTAGGAATGTGAGAAATAAAATGGCAAAAGTAAACCAAAATATTATTAAAGAGCTTGAAGCTGAACAGCTTAAGCAAGACGTACCTGCGTTCGGCGCTGGTGATACAGTAGTTGTACAGGTACGCGTAAAAGAAGGTAACAAAGAGCGTCTACAGGCCTTTGAAGGTGTTGTAATCGCTAAGCGTAACCGTGGTCTACACTCATCTTTCACTGTTCGTAAGATTTCAAGCGGTGAAGGTGTTGAGCGTGTATTCCAAACGCACAGCCCTCTTATCAGCAGCGTAGAAGTTAAGCGTCGTGGTGCGGTTCGTCGTGCTAAGCTTTACTACCTACGTGAGCGTTCTGGTAAATCTGCACGTATTAAAGAGAAACTTAACTAATACGTCGCATTTATCAAATGCAGATAAAACAGGCCGCTTTATGCGGCCTGTTTTGGTTTTAACACCAGAAAAAATAATCCTAGCCATTTTCCTTGGCACTTTAGGTATCTTGTCTGATATTTTCCTCTATGCTTACTTTTAAAGCCGTCTACTTCTTGTTAGACTCGGTGTATTATTTAATTTACTACTGTATATATAAGTTTACATCATGAATGGGGCAAACGATTTAGATGAAATACGCGTTGCAATAGATGAGTGCGATAGCGAGCTTGTCGCGTTACTTGCAAAGCGCAAAGCATTGACTGAGCAAGTTGGAAAAATAAAACAGCAAAAAGGTGCACCGTTACATGTGCCAAAGCGTGAAGCTGAGCTTATCAGAGCACGCCGTATGGAAGCCGAAGCTAAAGGGGTTAACCCTGATTTAGTCGAAGATATACTGCGTCGCATGATGCGAGAGGCCTACGAAAACCAACAAAGTGAGCTTGCCTGTGCCTCACCCAAAATGTCGCCTATCGTTATCGTTGGGGGTCAAGGTGCGATGGGTAAGTTATTTGCGAAACAATTTAGACGTTCTGGCTACGAGGTACGATTACTAGACAAAGACAATCAATCACAGGCTACTGAGCTGCTGAGTGATGCTAAGCTAGTATTGGTGAGCGTACCAATTAATGCGCTAGAGCAAGTCGTCAACGAGCTACCCGCGCTACCTGATGACTGTATTCTTGCCGATATTACCTCGGTGAAACAAGCACCGCTTAAAGTTTTATTGAACAAACATAATGGCCCTGTGGTTGGACTGCACCCTATGTTTGGTCCAGATATATCTCACTGGGTGAAGCAAACTGTTGTGGTGTGCGAAGGGCGTTTGCCAAAGCAATGTGAAGGATTAATCAAGCAACTAAAGATCTGGGGCTGCCAGCTGGTATCCATGGACGCTAAAAAACACGATCAATCTATGCAGATCATCCAAGTTATGCGTCACTTAACCACTTTTGTATACGGTCAGTTTTTATCTAAGCAATGCCATTCACTAAAAGACCTAAGAAGCTGCTCATCGCCTATTTACCAATTAGAGCTGATGATGGTTGGGCGACTGTTTGCACAATCCCCAGAACTTTATTCAGATATCATGCTTGCGCAATTTAACGATGTAGAAGGCTTATTGGCAAGCTATCAAGATACCTTTGAGCAAACATTAACTAAGCTACAACAAGGCGATAAAGAAGGCCTAATGCAGTCTTTCTCAGAGGCCAAACAGTATTTCTCAGAAAGCGCGAAACACTTTCTATCACAAAGCCGAGGCCTGCTTAACAAAGCCAATGACGCTAAAGTGTTGGATTATGAGGAAAGTATTTAGCGCCAAGGTATGTCTCCTACATCACGGGTCAAATAGTGTTGTGGGAGTGGCTTTACGCTACGATTTTACGTAGGTCGCCATTTATGGCGACAAATAACTTTGATGCTGATACAAAAGAAATTTGTTCCAATCCCTAGCCTGACGAAGCAAAGTATCAAATAACACCCGTTGCTATCTGCAGCAATGCTGATAATACAGTTCCAAGCATGAGGTGGGTGTCAGCGATTTCGTACAAATAGTGTTGTGGGAGCGGCTTTACGCCGCGATCTTTATGTCGAAAAATATCTTCGAGTTACTGATACGAGCGCATTTTACTTCAAGCGCTAGCCGATTAGCTGAAAATTGTACCCTTAATAAAAACGATTGGTGAAGGATCTGGTATGATACACCTAACCGTTGGAATAGCGCCTACTAACAGGCGCATCGTTAAGGGAAACTTTGAATGAATACTCAACCGTGTTCTGAGCGCCTTTCAGGTTGGAAGCTTGATGCCAAATACTGGATAGAAAATACACTTAAACAACTAAATTACAAAAAAGTTGATGAGCCAATCATTGTTGAAGATTGGTTTTTAGGGGATGTGTGGCGCATTCCAACCGAAAAAGGAAATGTATATTTTAAAGCAACAGCATCATTGCCACTGTTCTCTAATGAAGCTGGAGTTTGTGACTTTCTAGCCCATATTTTCAAGGGGAAAGTGCCGGAAGTTTTAGCTATTGATAAAGGCCGTCGGTGGCAACTAACGAGTGATTTTGGGGAGCCGCTGGACGAAGATGTAGACTTGACGGTGTGGAATGATGCATATCAAGTATGGGGAGAAATCCAGAGCTTATCTGTTGAGCATGTTGATAAGTTGCGACAATCAGGGTGCCAATCACGAAGTATCGAAAATTTATCAACACAGCTTATCTGGCATTTTAACCAACCCGAGATCGCAGCAATTTTAACAGATAGAAATATTGTTTTTGATAATAACTTCTTGTCTAATTTAGAAATAGCAATTCATAAGCTTAAAGAATACTCGTTGCCAGATTGTCTGGTTCATGGTGACTTACATGAAAGTAATATGGCAAGAACGGCTGAATCTTATTTGTTTTTTGATTGGAGTGATGCTTGCGTTACTCATCCATTTATGGACGGTAATTTCATTTATCAGTTTTCAGAAACAAATTTGAAGCAGAAGCTAATTAAAAATTATTTGTCAAATTGGCGTCATTATTTACCTGAATTAGAACTGCAAAGAGCGTGGCAAGCTGCAGAACCAGTTTGCTATGCACATCATACTTTAAGTTATGCGTCTATTATTTTGAATGCTTCAGGCGGTAATGAAGATGATGTGAGTGATTTTACAGAATCATTTACAAGATATTTGTCTTGTTTAACCAATGCAACTCGACGCCAGAAATAGAATTTAATTATTCGCAAAAACTCTAAAGTGCATATAAAAAATGCTTATAGGCGTTATGTAGTAGCGTCGATATCGCATGGCTCACATCTTAACTGGGCATTATATGCTCTCTTAAAAAGTCTTAAAATAGCGCGCAATCAGCGTTTTGGAATAGCGGAAGAATCATGTCTCACACTGTTCAGCAGCAAATCGCAAGCATCGCTTTAGTCGTTGAAAATTACGATGATGCGATAGAGTTTTACACGCAAAAACTTAAATTTACGCTAGTTGAAGATAGCGATTTAGGAGGTGGTAAACGCTGGGTTCAAGTCTCTCCTCCAAATTCCAATGGTACGAACCTACTGATGGCTCAAGCCAGTACATCAGAACAAATGCAAGCAGTAGGGAATCAAACTGGTGGTCGTGTATTCTTGTTTCTACAAACTAATGATTTCTGGCGTGATTATGAGTCAATGAAGACACAAGGTGTTGTATTTAATTAAGAACTAAGAGCTGAAGAATATGGCACAGTAGTGGTATTTCAAGATCTCTATGGTAACAAGTGGAATTTACTGCAACTAATATAGAGTCGTTAAGTAACACGTACATAACCTGAGGTTTGGATAAGGAGGTATCGGTGAATCGTTCCATCAAATCAAAATTGCCCCTAATATTGCTTGTTTGTATTTCGTTATGGTGGGGGTTTTATTACCAATCTAATGGCTCGCTTACTGATTAAAATCTATCCCATTGTCAGTCATCACAAAATATCGTTTAATAAGGGCATTCAGCCCCAATCATGATGTTTACTGGGTTAAGCAGTTTAAAAGGAATATTGATGTTAGAACCGAGCCTCATTAAATAGTAAAATAAGTGACACCCCTCGCTATTTCCATCTTTGTGGATGGATATTTCCTCATTCTCTCTTACATCGAGCAATTTCAATCAAGTATCTTGCTTTTGATATGATTAAGCTTGTCTGCAGTTCTACTAACACATAGGCGCTTTATGCAAAGCAATCTTTTACAGCAGCGTATTTCGCTCGTTTGCGATTATATCAATCAACATTTAGATGATGAATTAACGGTGAGTTTGCTTAGTGATGTTGCTGCTTTATCTAAATTTCATTTTCATCGTGTATTTGTGGCTTTTTTGGGCGTGAATGTGGGTAAGTATATTTTGCTGGCGCGATTAAAGCGGGCGTCTTTTCGCCTAGCATTTGAGCGCGATATTAAAATTATTGATATTGCTCTCGAAGCAAAGTTTGATAGTGCTGAGGCCTTCTCTCGAGCTTTTAAACGTACTTTTGAACAAAGCCCTTCACAGTTTAGACAAGCTGCAAATTGGCCTAGTTGGTATGACGTTTTTAATTTTTCACCACAAAATTTAGGAGTGCAGACAATGCAGGTCGATATTATTAACTTTGAACAGACTCAAATTGCTTTTTTAGAGCACAAAGGGTCAGCAAAACAGATATTTGAAAGTGCAGGCAAGTTTATCGCTTGGCGACAAAATAGCGGGCTTTCACCAATTAATACGAGTCGAACATTTGGCATGCCAAATGGCGACCCTGAAGCCATGGCTGAAGACGCATTTCGTTTTAAATTGTGTGGCTCAGTAAACACTGAAGTACCAGATAACGCGTTTGGCGTCGAAAATGGTGTTATTCCACAAATGCGTTGCGCCAAGGTAAGGCATTTAGGGAGTCACGACAATATGGAGCAAACTATACGCTGGTTGTATCAAAACTGGCTAGCAGACAGTGGCGAATTGCCAAATGCGCATTGCTGCTTTTTTGAATATCATAATTTTGTGCATCAAGTGGATGAGTGCGACTTGATCACCGATATTTACCTGCCATTGCAAAATTGATGATAACGTTACTTGGTTTGCATTTATGGCTAATGTATCTGCCTATAAGCAAGTTACTAATATTTATTTGCTTTGCTATAGCAATCATTGTTGCTCTAGCGAAGCGAGTTCTCAGCGCTGCAAGTCGAGTCTGAGCGTTTATTATCAAGACTTACCAACCTTCCGTTTAGCTTTGACACTTTACGAAGTAATCTTACGTAGGTCGCCATTTATGGCGACAAACAACCTTGCGACATATAAAGTTGAGCATTTTTAATGCGTTAACTAAACACTATTTGTATTTAACGAGCCAACAAAAAGCTTGTGCAGACCCCCCTCGCATGTAGCAGGTGATTTGCGTGTTGAAATTATAACCATCGACTGGTAACTTACTAAAATTATTAAATAAAGTTTGCTTGAATGTTGCTTTTAGTTTTCTCGTGGATAAGAGAGGTACTCAAGAATTCACGCGAATGAGCAGTAAGGTTATTATGTATTTAGGTAGTTGTCTCTGTGGAGAAGTAAAATATAAATTGTTAAGTGAGCCTAAAAAAGCATCACACTGCCATTGTAATATGTGTCAAAAACAACACGGTGCAGCGTTTGCTACATATGCTAGTTTACCTAAAAGCGATGTCGTTTATTTATCTGGCTCTTCTTCGCTAACAGAATACAACTCTTCTGCCAATATTAAGCAAAAATTCTGTAAAGTTTGCTGCTCGAATATTGAGTGGGGAGGTAGTGAAAACTATTCTGATTGGGTGTCAGTGGCGATTGCTACTCTAGATACTCCGTATAAACCTAAAAAAGTAATTGATATAAGAACAGAAACGAAGGCTTGTTGGTTGAATCACAGCTGACAAGGCATTTAAAACGTAACTAAGACAGCGGGTTTGGTTTCGCTTCGCTCCATATTTTAGCTAAACCTTTTCACCTTCTTAACAGGCTCTTTAGGCAAGTAGATTTATGCAAATTCATTCAATCGATAGAAGGTGTAGTGTTGAACTAGAGCTGTCATTTTTTGGTTATGCTGACGATGAGGAGTGGGTTAAGGAAGTTGGCGTTCATTCGAAAATAAAGAGTACTCATTCCTCATCTAATCTGGCGTTTAAGGCATACTTATCTAGTTCTCATGATGACGAAATAGCGCAATTCATAAATGCACTGAGCTCTCTTTACGACGCTAGATCTGGTGAGGCGCAATTATTATTGCGTGGTGCAGCCGAAGATACCTACGACGACCGTGAGTTAAGACTAAGATTTTACTCTTTATCGTCATTGGGGCATCTAGCACTTGAAGTGACTCACTCGGGTAGTGAGCGCTATAGTAATACTGAAACGCTTGATTTCAAAACGAAAACTACTTTTGAGATTGAAGCTGAATTGCTTCAAGCACTAAGGTTGTGGCTGACGGGAAAGCATGCAGCTTGTTTGCATGCTTAACTAGTTATTCATAAGAAGCTTAAGGGCTTGGTTTTCGCTCTTTCGTCACGAATTTTAGCTCAGGCTTGATACTGCACGGAGACATGTATGAGTAGTTCTATTAAGTCAAAACTCCCCTTATTATTTCTTGTGTGTGTTTCGTTATGGTGGGGGTTCTATTACCAATCAAACGGTACGCTTAATGATTATGGCAATGCAAATTTTGAATGGCTGTTTCTGTTAGATGCGTTAATAGTCTTGCCGATAGTCTGCTTTTTCTGTGTTGAAGATAGAAAAGAAGCCTTGTTGAAGTCGATTGTTTTAGTGTGTCTTGCGGTGCTCGTTGGCAGTTACATAATTCCCGAACAAAGCAAACTAGTTTGGCATTATCTTGAGAGTGGGCGCTATGTTTTATTGGCTATCGTGCTTGCTTTTGAACTGGCTGCAATTTTAACCGTATACCTTGCGATTAAAGCCGCCATTTGCAAGAGTGAAGATCCCGACCATGCCATTGAGAAGCCAATTAAAAAATATGCGGGTGACGGCTCTGTTGCAAAGCTACTGAGTTTTGAAACGCGTATGTGGACCTATGCGCTTTTTTCTAAGCGAGTGCAGCCTGAAACTTTTAGTGGCGAGCAGCACTTCACTTACCATAATAAAGATGGCGCACAAAGTAATCTGCTTGGCTTTATTTTATTAATAGCGTTTGAAATGCCAATTATGCATCTATTTTTGCATTTTATTTGGTCCCCATTTGCGGCAAATATCTTTACTCTGCTGACGGCGTTTAGCTTAGTATTTTTCTTTGCGGAGTACCGCGCTGTTGCAAAACGGCCTATTTCTTTGGTGGGAAATCATTTGTTCATCCGATATGGTCTTTATCAGCCATTGGCAATACCGTTAAGCAACATAGCAAAAATTCAGAAGAACATGGAGTTTGTAAAGCGTGCTAGGTCTATAAAACGTTATAACTACTCAGGCTATCCAAATGTTGAAATTGAACTGATTGAACCCGTGGGGAATGTTAAAAATATATTTGTCGGGGTAGATGATGCCGACCAATTTATCTCAGCAGTATCAGATGAGATGTCACGACATAAAAATGCATTACCGAGAACTTTACGCCAAGATCTTACGTAGGTCGCCATTTATGGCGACAAATAACCAGCAACAGATAAAATTGAGCATTTTTAACATGTTATCTAGATGTAATTTGTTCTTAGCGAGCCAATCGATGGCTCGGACAAGTCACTCCTTGCGTGTAGCAGGTGAATTGCCTGTTGAAATTATAGCCTTTGACTGGTAAGTTATTAAAATTATTAAATAAAGTTAGTTTGATAATTGTCGTTTTTTACTTAAAAATAAGTGAGATACTCGAGCGTTCAAGCTAATGGGCTGTTATTTTCCTAAGGAAGTTCATTATCAGCAAACTACTTGAGAGAGTATTAATTCCGCTTGTTGGGGTGCTACTTTTGTTTTGCTTTAGTTGGTTTTTATTATATGAAAAGCCACTTTCTGCATTAGGTTTTGGTGGCGTATTTGTTTTGTTTTGTGCCGAACATGTTTTCAATTTTTTTAGTCGAACAAAGGTAAATGGTATTCAAAAGCTATCAGGTACAGTATTTCAAAGGCCTATATCGCTATTGCTGTCAGTTTCTATTGTGCTTTGCTTATATTTTGTATTTGGCAAATAACAAGCTGTTTATGAAGTGGACGTCTAAAGCTTGGCTGGCGCTCATTCTTCGCTAGTGCAGTCAAGCTTAACCCGTCACATAATAGGGCGTTTACCATTTTCCACTCTCGCATCATTCAACAGTCAAGTTCGATCAAGCCCCGCGATCAAACCTGACAGCGATAATTAACTATTTCAGATAAACATACTCCCGCTTGTTACTCACTCAGTATCTTATCTAAATTCGCTTTTGAGTGGGCGACGCTTTCTAGTGGTGTTAGGCCGCTTGGGTATTCTTCTTGTTCGATGACCAACCACTGTGTGCCGCCGTGTTGCTGCATGGTCTGGATGAGCGCTTTCCAAGGGTAGTGGTTTTCGCCAATGATTGGGCTTTTGTCATCTCCTTGATGAGTGCGTATTTTAATATGTGTCGATACGGTTCTTCCTTCATATCGCTTAACATAATCGCTGGGTGATTTACCTGCGTAAATCACCCAGCCGACATCGAGCTGTAGCGGAAAATCGCTTGGGGTGTTGGAGGCGATATAATCCCAAAACGTGCTATTAGCGTATGGGTTAAATTCCTTTTCATGATTATGAAACCCGACCTTCATATCGTAACGTTTGGCAATTTGGTGAACTTGGTTAAGCTGTTTTACAAATGCTTGCACTTGGTTTTTATCCCATGCTCTTTCATCCCAAGGGATAAAGAGCGTGGATACGCCTAAGGTTTTGTAAAAGAGTAGGGTGCTGGCTAGTTTTTCTTCAGCTAATACGTCAAAGCCGATGTGGGCGCTGCTCGCAACTAAGCCGAGCTCTGCTAGTCTTTGTTTTAATTTGCTTGGGTTATCGGCATAGTTGCCAAAGTTTCCAGCAAATTCAATGCCATCAAATCCCATGTTGGCGAGTGCTTGCAAAGTGCCATCAAAGTCTCTTGCCAACTCATCTTTTACCGACCATAGTTGAACGCTAATAGGTAACGACTGATAAGATGCCTGCGCGTATAGCGGCAGCGCCATAATAAAAGCAGTTAATAGCATTACTTGTTTAAACAATACGATTTTTCTAAACATCATTTCTTCCTAAAACTAAAAAAGCAGAGCTAGACTCTGCTTCGGTTAGCCATAACAAAATGACTCAAGGGTTAGTCGCGGTACGCATACTGGCTTAGCCCAAGCTCTGCGAGTACGCCATCTAGATGCGCCTTGGCTTCAGCAGTAGGTCCTGGATAATCACCTGCAATTGGTACATTGCCCAGATAGCCTATATCTTGACAGCCCTCAGGTGTGCAGAAGTAAGCGCCGAGAACGAGATCTTTAAAGCGCAAGAATGCTTTACCTATACGCTGAAATTGCTCAGGTGTTTGCGCATTAAAATAAGCAATATCATCCATAATTTTACTTTGCTGCGTTGCGCTAAGTTGCAAAAATGGCTTTTTAAAGCGCAAAGTCGACTCATCGTCAATCCAAGCGAGTGCATGGAGTATTGTCACTCTATCTTTTTGTTGTCCGTGATACGGTGCGCTTACCCATTCGTCGATCACACTCGGTACTTGTACTTCAGAAGCTGAAGGGTGTTTGCCCTCTTTGGGCACAATAAAATCAGCTAGTACTGCAACTAACGTGAGCTGCGCTTCGGTGAGGGTGAGCGGCCAAGGTGACTCTGGCGGCATAATCATGTTTGGATCGGTGCCATACCCTTGAGCACTAACTGGCTGTATTTCAATATCTGGCCAGTGCCCGGCAGTAGCCGTTTCACCTTCAATGGCCTTGCTGCAACCAGTGGTGAGTGTTACCGCAGAGCCTGCCGCCAGTAAGCCTAACCATTTTAGCGACTCGCGGCGCGTCATACCGGAGATATATTTATAAGAATCAACGCGATCAGGTGTATTCATTACAGTACTCCTTTATCAATCTGTTCAGCCAACCAAGTCGAGTTGCGCATTGCTAACGTCATAATGGTTAAGGTGCAATTTTTATGAGGGTTCGACGCAAAGACACCGGCATCCATCACAAATAGGTTGTCACAGTCCCACGTTTGGCCCCACTGATTCGTTACCGATTCTTTTGCTGAACTGCCCATTCTCGTCGTGCCGACCTCATGAATGATCTCACCGCCTTTTGAAATGGCTTTTTCCGCAGGTGGTAGCTCGCCCACTTCGGCACCCATGTTCTCAAGGATCTGTTTCGCGGTTTTGAGACCATGCTCGATTTGCTTGAGCTCTCTGTCAGACCATTTGAAATGGAACTTAGCAACCGGGATCCCCCATTTATCTTTGACGTTTTCGTCAATTTCCATGTAAGAATCTTTATTCGGTAGCATTTCTCCGCGCAGTGCAAATCCAACATAGGAACCATAAGCGTCACGCACTTGTTGCTTTAACTTGGGGCCATAACCTTGTTTATTGCCAGACACGCCAGAGCCAGGTTGATTAAAGCCGCTGCTAATTTCAAAGTGATAGCCGCGTGGGAAATTAAGCTCACCTTTCTCATGGGCTTTGTGTCCCCACCAAGGAATAAAAAGGTGGTTACCGGTGTGGCCGTCTTCGTTATAACGTGGGCGGCCTTTTAACGCAGGGATTTGTGCACCAAGCCAAGCACCGGTAGAGTCCATTAGATTGCGACCTACCTGACCACTTGAGTTTGCAAGTCCCTTGGGATGCTTTGCATGTTTGGAATTAAGCAAAATACGGGCAGATTCACAGGCGCTGGCCGCCAAAATCACCACATCTGCATTGAGTGCATGTTCTTGCGCAGACTTTTTATCGACGTAAGTCACTCCAGTTACTTTGCCATCTTCATTGACCGCGACCGACTTCACCATGGCATCGGTGATCACTTCAAGGTTTCCTGTCGCTTTGGCCATCGGAATAAGCGAAGTTGTGGTTTGGAATGCTGCGCCAATTGAGCAACCGTGGCCACAAGGCGTGGCGTAAAAACAGGCTAAGCGGTCGTCTTTATTACGAGTCAACACCGCTCTGTGCATAGGAACCGCTGGGATCCCCATTTTTTTCGCGGCCGCTGCAACCAGTAATTCGGGTACTCTTGGCGTCGGTGGTGGCTGTAACACGCCAGGCGCAGAAGGAGGCATATCATCCAAGCCGGTATTGGTCCCACAGATCCCAACTATTTCTTCCGTTTTATCATACCAAGGCGCAATGTCCTGATATTCAAACGGCCAATCGGCGCCATGCCCGTCACGGCTTTTGCCCTTAAAGTCATGTTCACTAAAACGCAGCGAGTAGCGACCCCAGTGATTGGTGCGGCCACCGAGCATACGTGCACGCCACCAATAAAAATCGGTGTTTTCAGCGCGCGTATATGGTTCATCTGGTACTTGCCAACCGCCATCAATTGTCGCGTCGTAAAACCCAAAGTTCTTATCCTTATTGCCAGCGCCCATGAGTGGGGCTTCGCTATTTCGGCGGAACATCGGGCTTTCTGTTTTTGGGTCGTAATTTCGACCAGCTTCTAGCATTAAAACTTTGTGGCCTAGCTTAGTGAGTGTATAAGCGGCCATTGCGCCACCAGCACCTGAGCCAACGACCAATACTTTATGATCAAATGTTGCCATGGTTACAGCTCCTTGATCTTAATGTTTTTGAACCAAACTTTGTCGCCGTGATCTTGCAAGCCGATGTGGCCTTTTTTACCTTCAGCAAACCCTTGCCATGTTGCAAATTTACTGTTCTTGACCAAAGCATCCCAAGTGGTGCTGCCAATCACGATACTCGTCGTGCTTACACCATTTTGCCAAACTTGTAGGTGGTTATCTTGCAGCTTAATACGAACTTGGTTCCAAACTTCAGCAGGTTTATGTGCCGTACTTGGCGCGGCGAACAGGTCATAAATAGAACCTGCAAGGTGAGAGTCTATTTTATTGTCTGGGTGTTCTTTGTTATCTAGAATTTGGATTTCTGGGGCGTGGGAGTATATAGCTCCACCTTTTTCATCCGCCAATACAAAGATCCCACTGTTGCCTTTTTTAGAAATCTTCCAATCGAGCTGGAGCTCAAAATTCTGATACTGTTTTTTGGTCAGAATATCGCCGCCACCACCTTGGGTAAGTGTCATCGCGCCGTCCTTAACTTGCCACTGGCTATTTAGGCCGTCACTTTTAAAGTTGCGCCATTGCGACATATCTTTGCCATCGAAAAGCAGTTGCCATCCGGCTTGTTGTTCTTGCGGGCTCAATTGGTTGTCAGTTGTACTAGCGCAAGCCGCACAACTAACGGCCAATGCCAGCGTTAGTATTTTTATAGAGTTGAGCATATTGGAACCTCGTCTGTTCACTTTTTACTTGTTGCTACATATACCAATTAGTCTTAATACTTGCTCAATTTGAAGGAGCAAATCTGACGCTAACTGCGTTAAAAATTTCTCATTTAGAACAACTAAATAGCAATATTTTCGCCTTGTTATCGACAAGATTTTCTCGCCTCAAAATAGATCACTTAATTAAGCGAATTGGTATTACGCGTATTTCTCAACGCGTTTATTTTTATTGATATAAAGGTAAAGGCCGATAAAAGCGGCTATGAGAATAGCTGGGAATAACAGGATATTTTCAAGCACCGCTTGACCTGCAACTAGTTCTGATTGCTGCGCAGTTAAGTTCGCCGCTTGGGCTTCGAGTCGCGCCGAATCAATCCAACTACCAATTACTGGATTCCACATGCTGACAGCGAACATCCCCGCACCGCCCATTAAAGACATACCAAGTGCGCCTGTTTTTGGGGTGTATTCAGCAACGCAGCCCAGCATGGTTGGCCAAAAATAAGTGACACCCAAGGCAAATAATATTGCGGCCAAGTAGATTGCTGACCCTTGTGCTTGGCTCATCATGAAAATCCCCGCGGTTGCCAATACCGCAGAGCCGAGTAATACGCCTGTTGGATTAAAACGGTGGACTATTGGGCCGGCAAAGAAGCGACCTAATGCCATCAAGCCTGTGATCAGTGCGAGGATCATCATAGGAGAGGCGCCTGACGCTCCCAGTATGCGTTCAATCCACTGTTGTGTACCAAGTTCAGTTGTTGCTGTTAAGGTCATACAGCAAATTAAAAATAGGTAGAGCGGAGAAAACAGGTGCTTGAGATTGCTGGTGGTGGAATGATCTGTGCGGTCAAATTCAGGAAACTGTGACTTGACCATCATCGCTCCATAAATCAGCGTTGGAATTAATATCAAAGCAACTTGCCATTGCCAATTAAAGCCAGATGCAGTCATGGCATTCGATGCCAGAGCACCAATCACAATGCCGCCTGGAAACCAGACATGGAATCGGTTGAGCATAGTCGTGGTGTTTTTCGGATACATTTCGGCAATCAGTGGATTACAGCCAGCTTCCACTGAACCATTCGCAAAGCCGATTAAAAACGTCGAGATCAGCAGTAACCAAAAACCATCAGCGGTAATGGTTAAAACCAACCCAGCAAAGTGGCAAATAAAGGCGAGGGCAACTAACTTTTTGGCGCCAATGGCGTTGTAGATTGCACCACCTAACATGGTTGCGACGGGAAAGCCCAGAAATGCCATGGCGTTAACCCAACCAAGTTCCGTATCTGACAGCCCAAATTGCTCACCTAATTGCCCCAAAATACCTGCGCGAATAGCGAATGTCATCGATGTGACGACCAGTGCAAGGCAACAGAGCTGAAACACGGTCCGATTATGATTATTATTATTCATGGTCGTAGTCCTGTTTATTTTATGCCGAGGATTTGATTATTGCGTTCGGTATCGGTGCTACTTCCTGCAAAATCATCGAAGGCTTTTTCGGTTGGTCTTATCAAGTGCTGTTTGATAAATTCAGCACCTTCTTTGGCCCCATCTTCAGGGTGCTTAATACAGCATTCCCATTCCAATACAGCCCAACCATCAAAACCGTACTGTGTTAACTTACTAAATATTTTCTTAAAGTCGACCTGTCCGTCACCTAATGAACGAAACCGTCCTGGCCGTTGTTGCCATCCTTGGTATCCGCCGTAAACACCGCAGCGGCCATTGGGGATAAATTCGGCATCTTTTACATGAAACGCTTTGATACGTTCATGATAGATGTCGATAAACGCTAAGTAGTCCAATTGCTGTAAAACAAAGTGACTTGGATCGTAAAGAATATTGGCTCGCGGGTGATTATTCGTCGCTGCTAAAAAGCGCTCAAAAGTCACGCCATCGTGTAGATCTTCACCCGGATGAAGCTCATAGCACACATCCACGCCAACCTCGTCAAAGCGGTTTAAAATAGGCAACCAGCGTTTTGCGAGCTCCTCAAACCCTTGTTCCACTAAGCCATTTGGACGTTGTGGCCACGGGTAAAAGGTATGCCAGAGCAAGGCGCCAGAAAAGCTTGCGTGACTGGTTAGCCCAAGCTTAGCGCTGGCACTGGCTGCTAGCATTAGTTGCTCTGTGGCCCACTCCATTCGAGCCTGAGGAGAGCCATGCACTTTTGCTGGTGCAAAACCGTCAAACATTTGGTCATAAGCTGGGTGCACCGCCACTAATTGACCCTGCAAATGGCTTGATAGCTCTGAAATAGTAAGGCCATGCTCTGCGGCAATACCAGTGATCTCGTCGCAATAATCTTGGCTTTCAGCGGCTTTTTGCAGATCGAACAGTCGCTGTTCCCAACTTGGTAGCTGAATACCTTGATAACCTAGGTTACTTGCCCACTGGCAAATACTATTAAAATTGTTAAATGGCGCCTCGTCCGAGACAAACTGCGCGAGAAAAATAGCGGGTCCTTTAATTTGCTTCATTCTTATTTTATCCAATAGTAAAGGGGTGCCACTTAGTGTCTTTTGCACTAGCTGCGACCGCGTTTTCAATAAATGCCATGCCACGGACTGCAGCGTTAATACTTGGCACGTCAAATTCTTCGTGTTGCACATTGGTTTGCTGCTGATGTGCACGAATAAGGTTGGCGAAATTAAGGTAGATATTTGCAAATGCTTCCAGATATCCCTCAGGGTGACCGGCTGGCACACGGGTTGCGCTAATGGCTGCTTGGCTAAGTGAGCCCACTCCTGTGCGGATCAACTGAGCTGGAGCATTTGCCGCACGTAACCACAAACTATTAGGTTCCATTTGTGACCATTCGATACTAGCTTTGTCACCATAGATTTTTAAGGTGAGATTATTTTCTTCGCCAAGGGCTATTTGGCTTGCCATCAACACGCCCTTAGCACCGTTACCAAAGCGCAGTAATACTGTGCCGTCATCGTCGAGCTGTCGGCCGGACACAACCGTGTTTAAATCCGCACAAAGCGCCTCTATCTCCAAACCACTCACATATTCGGCAAGGTTCGCTGCATGTACGCCGATATCGCCCATACAACAACTCACGCCAGACTTGCTTGCATCTAGTCGCCAGCTGGCTTGCTTGCTGTTTTCGTCATCAGCACTTGCAAGCCATCCTTGACTGTATTCAACGACGACTTTGCGTATTTTGCCAAGTTCGCCATTTGCGATGCGGTGGCGTGCTTCTTTCACCATCGGATAGCCGGTATAGGTGTGTGTTAATCCGTACAAGCAATTGCTCTTTTGAAGCTGTGTTTGTAGACGTAGAGCCTCAGATAAATTGAGCGTTGCAGGCTTATCACTCAAGACGTGAAAGCCGTGTTCGATAGCGGCTGTGGCAATCGGAAAATGCAAATGGTTTGGGGTCACGATGGCAACAAAGTGGATGCGCTCCGACTCTGGTAGTTCCGCCTCTTGTTGTAAGAGTGCTTGGTAGCTGGCATAGCAACGTGATGGGTTAAGCCCGAGTTGCTGGCCCATTGCTAGGCTTTTGTTTGGATCGGCGCTAAATGCGCCTGCAACAAGTTCAATTTGACCATCTAAACGCGCAGCTATGCGGTGCACTGCACCTATGAAAGCGCCTTCTCCACCACCGATCATGGCCATGCGGATTTTGTTATTATCCATCGTTTAGCTCCGTCGAGTTATCGAGGTAAGTTAATCTGATGTTATTGATAATAGGTAACAGTGGCGCCAAAGTGATAATAAAAATTCGGTTGACAATGCAACAAAATCGGCGTTTAAAATAAATTATTATAATTATAAAAAGGCGGTAATTAGGGCAATGGAAGAGCAAACAATATTGAATAAAGCTGGGGTAAATCAATTGATTGCAGCTTTTGACCTGATCCCAGACATTCTCTTTTGGGTCAAAGACACAAAAAGTAGAATAGTGCATGCGAACCAACACTTTGTTGAACATCAGGGCTATAAAACCCTAGATCAAATCTTACTGAAAACCGATTTTGACTTTTCACCGCAACACTTGGCATTCCAATACGTTAACGATGATAAACGAGTGATGGAAGGCTTTATCGTGACGGATAGATTAGAACTCAACCAAACCACAAATGGGGAATTGGCATGGTTTTCCACGTCAAAAAAAGTGCTACTTGACGGCGAAAATGCGATTATGGGCACTTATGGTGTTACGCGACATCTAGCGAAAACGTCAAAGGCGTTGTCTCACGTAAGAGCCATTGAAGCGCCCGTTGAATTTATTCGGGCGCATTACCATCGTCATATTTGTATCGAAGAATTGGCGGAACTTGCTCACCTTTCAGTAAGCGCACTGGAGCGCAGATTTAAAAAGCATTTAGCCAAAACTCCCAATCAATTTATCAACGAAGTAAGATTGGAAAATGCCCGTAAATTATTGGTCGAAACACGCTTACCAGTATCACAAGTCGCTTATCAGTGTGGCTTTTCAGAGCCAAGTTATTTTAGCAAGCAGTTTCGTCGTTTATTTGGTGAAATCCCGTCGCAATTACGTAAAGAGTTAACGTCGAGCGAGCGTTAACGCTGCGACTTCTGGTGGTAGTGCCGGTGTCACCAGCGTATCTGCGTACTCGGCAGCTAACCAGGGACGTATAGGCATAGCAATGCCCCCAACTAGCGCGACTTTCTGTGCCCCTAAGCTCTGCAAATGACGGACATGACGCTCTATAAATCGTGCCGCGCTACTTAAGATCTGCTCGGCATAGGGATCGTTTGGCGTGGCAAAAACATGTTGAGCAAACTGGGCAAAATACTGGGGAGTGGCGTTTAGCGTGAGTTTGACTAACTGCTCGGTACTGTGGCAATTCATGGCAGTCAAAAACGACTCAATCATCAGACTGCTAGGGGACAGTGTATCAAGCACCTCGATGGCATGCTTCACTAAACTCAAACCGATCCAACTGCCACTTGCACCATCACTGAGTAATAATCCGTGGCCACCGAACTCCCTAAATTGTCCATGCGTCACCAGACCCGCGCAAAATCCGGTGCCAAGAATGATTACACCGCCATCTTCGTGTTGATGCGCACCAAGGCAAGCTATGTGTGCATCGGTTGAAAATTGAAAACGTGCAAAAGGCGAACGCCATTGCTGCATCGCCTCACAAGCCGTCGTGACATTCGCGCCGGCAAGTCCTGCAAAAGCACTGATGTTAGCAATATCGTGATGGGGGATTTTTGCATTTGTCAGCGCTGTCATTGTTGCGCTCAACATTGACTCTTGGGCCTGATGTATTGATGTTGCTATGTTTGCAGGGCCGCTGGTGGCCTCGGCAAGGAGCTGTCCATGTTGATCCTCGAGGCGGACTTTACATTTCGTCCCGCCACCATCAATCCCTAAAAATAGCTTCGATGCTGTCATTGTATTGCCTTTTCTGATCCGGTGAGTATTGCATTAACTAGCCTTGGGCAAACTTCATCGCCATGGTGTACGCCAGAGTGAGTATGTAGAGAGAGTGGACCAAATTCACTTAAAAGCCAAAGATCCGCTGCGTTTTTCGTGTTGACCCCACCACCGATCACAACTTCGACTTCAGCATTGAGTTTTTTCAGTAAGGCAATGAGCTGACTGGTACCAAACACTGCGCCTTTGCCACTTTGCCATGTATTGCCGGCGCTTAAGACCCGCTCAACGCCTAACTCTAGCAGCGTCTCGGCCGCCTGCTGCCAGTTTGCAGCGGCGTCAAAGGCGCGATGAAAGGTGACAGAAAGGCCTAAGGATTTTGCCGTGGCAATGAGTGCTCGACAATGGTCAGCCGCTATCTCTTGGTTATCGTCTATAAAACCAAGCGCAATACCGGTTGCGCCCGCGTAAGCAATGCCATCTATCCCCTTTTGTAACTGATAGAGCATGGTGTCATCAATAAAAAAATGCGGTGCTTGGCGTAACATCACAATACATTCGCCAAAGCTTGGTAAATACTGGGCAACTGCCTGTATCGCTGTGGGGTTTGGCGTCAAGCCACCGCAACTCAGTACACCACAGAGTTCTATCCTTGTTGCCCCAGATGCAAAAGCAATTTGTGCATTTCGCTGCAACAAATGAGGATTATCGCTGCTGAGGCATATTTCCAAGTTTTTACCTGAATAGTTTGCCGAATTCATATTTCACTCTTGAAGTTGAATAATTTTAAAGTTTAAAATGCTTAGTTTTGAATATTTAATTAGTTTAATAAAAACATTTGGTTACACATGTTTGGAACGTTTTTAAATTGCCTGATATAGAAACTAATAATGAGTTTTTATGTTAATCAGACTATAAACCAAGGAAATTGAAATTGGATCTTTTTTTGACCTAAACGCCGATTTTGTCTTAGTGCAAACCGAAATTTTATTATCACTTTTTGTAGAGCGCTCCTATTCTGAACGAGTGTTTCACAAACTATTAACCCCTATAGGGAAACAAAAAAGGGTCGTCACAAAGTCATGCGTCATGGAGCAGCAAGGGACGTCGTGGCTTTACAAATTATAAAAAACTTGGAGATAGGAATGGCCAATAATAATAACAGACGCCACGTGACAGGAAGGTCACGGCAATTTAGCAAGTCTGCGCTGGTCCTCGCTATGTTATCAGCTACTAACTGGGCAATGGCTGAAGAAACTGAAAAAGAGGAAGCGCAGGAAATCGAAACGATTGAGGTGCGCGGGATCCGCGCATCTATGGCCGAAAACTTGGCGATTAAGCGTTTATCAAACGCGATTGTGGATGCCATTACAGCAGAAGATATTGGCAAGTTTCCCGATAAAAATGTGGCGGATTCACTGCAACGCGTACCCGGTGTGGTGATTTCTCGTAGTGGCGGGGAAGGGGAAAACGTCAGTATTCGTGGCCTTTCCTCTGATCTTACTTTTACGCAGTTAAACGGCAATTTTATCGCTTCTTCTCCGGGCTCGCCGTCGCGCTCTTTTAGTTACTCTTTGTTGCCTTCTACCATGGTGCAATCGGTTGAAGTGTTTAAGTCTTCTGAAGCGCGTTTAGATGAAGGTGGGGTCGGCGGCACGGTTATTCTACACAGCCGTAAACCTTTGGATATGGAGGCAAATTCTGGGGCGTTGAATGTTGAATATACCTACGCTGATGTGACTGAAGAGTACGAGCCTAATTTTAGCGGCGTTTATTCTTGGAAAAACGAAGAAGAAACCTTTGGCTTGCTAGTGGGTTATACCAAACAAGACCGCACCAACCGCTCTTTAGGCGGTGATATGTCGGGCGGTGGCGGTTGGCGTTGGGCAACAAGTTCAGACTTGTCAGCAACGGACACGGCGGGCAATGTGATTGCCGATAGTACACGTCGATTTGCAGCGTTAGAAGATGCTTATGGTAACGTTTATGATGGTGTTTGGGCACCGCAAGTTGCAGGTGTTGGGGTAACCAAAGAAAAACGTGAACGTCAGGGGTTACAAGCCACCATTCAATGGCGTCCAATAGATGATTTATCTTTAACATTCAATCATTTTCATTTTGAGCTTGGGCAAAATCGCACCACGTCACAAATGTGGATCCCAGAGTGGAAGTACAACCCAGATTATCTTACCGGTATTACCCTAGACGAGACCGGTACGATTGTGACTGGCATGGACTTTACCAGTGGCGCTGGTGGCACTGAAGGGAATCTTGAATTTCCTTGGATCATTGGTAGTTATACGGTAGAAAAAGATACCTCGGATACCTACGACTTTGCTTTTGAATATGCTGGTGACTTATATGATTTGCGCGGTAAATTTGGTCACACTGAAGCCAGCGGAGGACCTTCAGAATCTTGGAGCGCGGCGTATAAAAGCGGCCAACCTGCGAGTCGCAGCGATTCCGGACAGGTTGAAAACGCCGCTTCATTTGCAGGGTGGCGATTAGGCGACAGAGTGTCGTTGTACGCCGATCCCGCTTTGCTGTCTAACCTTCAGGCTGGTATTGCCGGCGATCCCGATCCGGGTTCGACAGGTTCAAGCTTTGTCGTCAGTGACTTAGAAGAGGACTATGCTCAGTTAGACCTTGATTATCGCGTCGGGTACGGCATCGTTGATACGCTGCGTGTCGGTGCTAAATATCGTAAAGCGACATTGCATCGCGAAACTAACAACACCTTCTTCATCACTCAAGATGGGGCTGACAGAATTGCCAGTGGCGAGCTTGATCCATTCAGTCAAGGTGCCATTGATGAGGTGTCTTATCAGTGGATTGGTGGTATGCCAAAACTGGAAGATATTTTGAATGCAACGTCTGAACAAAATATCCCAGGCGGTTTTGAAGTAAATACCATGCCAACGATCAATTGGGATCGATACCGCGAAATCGTGACCAGTGAATATGTTAAGCACACGCGACGTGAGCCTGATTTTGTGTTCGACATAGAAGAAGAGATCATGGCCGCCTATCTACAAGCCGATTTTTCTTTTGGAGATTTTAGAGGAAACATCGGGGTACGCTATGTCGAGACTGAAACGCAGATTATGTCATCGGATAAAATTAACTACTTTTTAGATGACATTGATGATGTCACCGAAGAGGATATCTTAGGTGATGAGCGCCTTATTGACGTTGAAACCACCACCGTGCGTACCGTAACCGACTCGCAATTTTTGCCTAGCTTCAATATTGTCTGGGATGCCAGCGACAATCTTGTTATACGAGGTGCTATCGCCAAAACGATGTCTCGAGCTCCGTTCAACGACATGGGAGCGCCCGAGCAGTTAACCTTTATCTCTCAAGAATGGGCAGACGACAGGCTCGAGTTTAGGGGGAACCCTGTGGAGCCAGGATGGAGTGGCTCAGGGGGTAACAAGGCCCTAAAACCATTTGAATCGGTACAGATGGATTTATCTGCGGAGTATTATTATGGCGAAGGATCTGCGGTTGGGATTGCAGTATTCAATAAAGACGTAGATAACTTTATCGTGCCCTTGATCATTACCTCAGTAAGGCCATTTGAAGGCTTTGATAACCCTTTTACCGGTGTTGAAATTGTGCCACCGGGTGATATTACCGTCACGCCGTTTACCACCACCGCCAATGGTACAAACGCAACCTCTCGGGGAATAGAGCTGTTTGCACAACATGCATTCGATAATGGCTTTGGTCTCAACGTTAACTACACCCTAAACGATACCAATCAGGCAGACATTAGCGTAGACGGTGAAAAGGTCGGTGAGTCTGCACTTGTCGGTAGTGCAGATAATCAATTTAACTTCTCCGCCTATTACGAGAATGACACTTTCAGTGTCAGGGCATCATATAACCGTCGAGGAGAAACCGCTCTGGGGCTTGCGGACGGGCTCACTGTATATCAGGAACCATACCAACAAGTTGATGTGAACGCTTCTTATAACTTGATGGAAAACTTGATCCTAACCGCGTCTGTGATCAACTTAACCAAAGAAGAACCGAGAACCTTTTATGGTGAAGACTCTAAAGCGAGGTTGCGCAGCAGCAGTTACACCGGCCAGCGCTACTATGCTGGGATCACCTATCGATTTTAACTTTGGCGATAACCATAAAGTAATGCAAACAGGGTGAAGTCGTGTTAGCACAACGAGAAATAATATCACGGCTTATCACCTGCTTGTGGTGCGTTTATATCAACCTAGTCACATAAGTTGGTTGATATGTAAGAAGGGATAAATATGAAAACGTTAAATAAAATAAGAAATGCAATCCCGCTCATTGCCGTTAGCAGTTTATTGGCTGCATGTGGCGGCGGGAGCGATGATCCAAAAGTTGAAGAAGTGCCAGTAACCCCCGCTGTGACGACGGCTGAAGTATCAGGTTCAGTGATAAAAGGCGCGTTGAGTCAAGCCCGCATTTCGGTGACGGCGCTCAATGGCTCTAGCATGATGATGGATGAGAATTCGGCAACCAGTCAAATGGGGGAGTTGTTTATAGAACTGACGGGGAAAGCCGGGTTTGGTATTAATTCTACCATTAAAGTGACCGCCACAACGAGCGAAGGCTCGCAGATGCGTTGCGACGCGAGTCGCTGTGGCTCAGTAGGAATTGGGGAGCAGGTAAGTGGCGATTACATTGCTGGTGTGACTTTGGCTACCTTGAGTCATGTTGCCGTGCCGTTTGGTTCAAATGCCGATGGTAGTGCTGATGCTACCTTACAAATCAACGCCTTGACGACACTAGCAACCATGCTGGTGGAGCAGCAGATTGCCGAGGGGCGTAATGTCTCTACGCCCGAATTAATGGCACTGGCAAAAGCTCAGATGTCTGCGTTATTGCTTCGGGCTCTTGGCTGGCAAACAGGGAACACTAATGTTTTTGAGTTACCTGTGGTTAGCGCTGATCAATTAACGAATTTTGAATTAGGGGAAACTTGCACAACCTCTGACTCTGGTGAGCAAAGTTGCGAGATGACGTATGTTGCTGACAGTGTGCAAAAGCTTTCCCTATTCAATGCGGCATTTGCACAGTTTGACGAGCAAGGCTCCTTACAAAGTGTCTTAAGCGACTCTGCTAGCAATCTTAGCGCCGCACTTGGCGGTGATGAAGCTGCACTTGAAGCGCTTCGATTGCCAATCTACAACGCGCTGCAAGCTCACCCATTAACGACGCAGCTAGGTCTCAGTGCCGATAGTATTATGGACTTAGCACTACCACTATTTGATGAGCCGGTATCCACCGGACCCATGCAGCAAGTCGTGACATCAGGTGCCACTATTACAGCAAGAAATGCGATTAGTGACGCCGAGAGTGCAGACAAAGCATTTGATGGCGATCCGCAAACTAAATGGCTTGACCACAATGATTGGCAGGGGCCACCGACAGAGGAAGCACCATCTTGGATCCAAGTGGATTTTCCCACTCAACAAGCAATTAGCGGTGTTTACATTACCAGTGCTAATGATGCCCCAGAGCGAGATCCAGAAAACTTCTCGTTATTAGCTTCTAACGATGAGGGCGCGAGTTGGATTAATTTGAGCAATGTGGTTGGGGCGTCGTTTGAAGCGCGCTTTGAACGTCAAGGCTTTGTATTTGGTAATGCGCAAAAATATACAAGCTACCGAATTGCAGTGACAAAAAACAAAAATAACGATGGTTTACTGCAAATTGGAGAAATTCAATTTGTTGGGCCGGTTTATCCGAGCGTTGACCATACGGATACTGAGACGTTTGCGGTCACGGCAAGCAACAGTATTGGTGAGGCAGAAAACCAAGATAAGGCATTTGATAACGACCCAACCACTAAGTGGCTGGATCATAATGATTGGCAAGGCCCACCTACCGTCGAAGCGCCTTCATGGATCCAAGTAGATTTTAATGAGGCGGTGGCGGTTAATCAGCTTGCGATAACGAGCGCCAATGATGCTCCAGAGCGAGATCCTGAGAACTTTGCCTTATTTGGCTCTAACGATAACGGAGTTACATGGCAGCAGTTGAGTAATTGGGTTGGTGAATCTTTTGAAGCAAGAGGAGAGCGCCAAAGCTTTGCGGTAGCGAATCAATTGCCATATCAAAGCTATCGCCTTGAGATCACCAAGAACAAAAATAATGATGGTTTGATGCAGCTTGCTGAGATTGAATTAATCGGCCCAGAAATCTCTGGATTAGATCATGCACAAGTTCAAGGTGCGAGTTACACGGCGCGTTTTAGTATTAGTGATTCAGAGAGCGCAGCGCAAGCATTTGATAAAAATGTTGAAACTAAGTGGCTCGATCACAACGATTGGCAGGGGCCTCCTACTGTTGAAAATCCAGCTTGGGTTCAAGTTAGCTTGCCACAGGCACAGGCGGTAAATACTTTGTACATTACCAGTGCCAATGATGCGCCGGAGCGTGACCCTGAAAACTTCCAACTTTTGGCATCTCACGATGGGGAAGTATGGCAAGTATTAAATACTTGGGTAGGGGAGTCGTTTGAATCGCGTTTTGAACGTCGAGCCTTTGCGTTTGCTAATGGCTTGGCTTACACACATTATCGCTTGTCTATCAGTAAAAATGCGAATAATGATGGGTTAGTGCAAATAGCTGAAATTGAACTCGCTGGACCTCAGTATGCACTTGAAGACTTGTCTGACTTGGCTGGAACAAGTTTTACCGCGCGTAATCGTATTGGAGATGCGGAAAGTGAACAAAAAGCGTTTGATAATGATACCGAGACAAAATGGCTAGATCACAATGAATGGCAAGGCCCGCCAACAGAGGAATCACCATCTTGGATCCAAGCTGATTTTACGGCGTCACAGATTGTGAGTGGTTTGGCTATCACCAGTGCCAATGATGCGTCAGAGCGCGATCCCGAAAACTTCCAGTTACTGGGATCTAATGATGGCGGTGAGACGTGGACAGAAGTCGCGGTTTGGGTAGGCGAGAGCTGGGATGAACGCTTACAACGAAGAGTGTTTACTTTCTCCAATGCTTTTGCCTATAGCAGTTATCGTCTAAACATTAGCAAAAATGCGAATAACGATGGCCTAGTACAGATCTCAGAAATTGAGCTCCTTGGTCTTAGCGGCGAATAGCTTGAATTAAATAAATCTCAACCAAAAAAGCCAGAATGCAATTTGCGCTCTGGCTTTTTATTTTTCTCAATGAGAGTGACTTAGTATGATCTATTATAATACATCTACGGCTTGCAAAGACTCGCTCTGGTAGCAGCCCAGTAAGCGTACAAACTGGGTATGATCTTTTAACTCTTCAAGTGCCACTTGGACTTGTGAGTCTGCAATATTGGCAAGCAAATCTACATAAAAGACTTCTTCCCAAGGGTTACCAGGTACTGGGCGTGACTCCAACTTAACCATATTGATATTGTGCTGTTTAAATACCATTAGTGCGTCGGCAAGTGAGCCTACTTGCTGTTTGGTAGCCATAATTAAACTGGTTTTAGTTGGGATTTGAGTGGACACTTGAAGTGCTTTTCTTGCTACTACAATAAAACGGCTATGGTTTTCGGTCTGATTCGCAAGGCCTGATTTCACCACTTCTAGGCCCATATTCTTACCGGCCTGTGCAGATCCAATCGCGGCACTATTTGGGTGCTCTGCTGCTTGCTTTAATGCACTAGAGGTCGAGTCGCAAGTTTCATGCTGAATATCCCCAAGGCCTTGAATAAAACGGCTGCACTGGGCAAAAGGTTGAGGGTGCGCATAAATTTTGTCGATCGCTTGTAATTCTGTGTCTGGTAAAGCTAGGAGGCAATGCTCAACGGTATGCGTTACTTCGCCCACAATGGATACTTGCGCATGTTGCAATAAATCGAACACTTCGTTGATGCTGCCTGAGCTGGTATTTTCAATAGGTAAGATACCAAAGTCCGCTTGGCCTTTCTCTACCTGCTCGGTGATTTGCTCAAAGCTTTGGCAACCCATTTCCACAAGCTTTCCGGGACGACGGCTAAAATATTTATGGCATGCTAGTTGGCTGTAAGACCCTTGCCCGCCAAGGTAAGCAACGCGATGAGTATCACCTACGGTATCGGGGTTTAAGTTCTTTTGCAGCATGGCTTGCTGGTTTAGTACAGAGTCTTCTAAAATAGTTTGGAAAACGCTATTTATATAAAATGCATCCAGACCCAAAGATTTACCATAACGGATCAGTTTCTCTAGCAGTGCCTGTTCACGCGCTTCATCACGGATTGGCTTATTGTTGGCAATTTTATACTCCAGCACGCCGTGACTGATACGGCGTCGTTTTGCCAGTAGAATTAATAACTCTGAATCTATCTCATTGATGTCATGTCTAAGGGCATCCAATGTGTTTTGTGTCATAGGTCCTCACTCCCATTTAGCCAAAAAAAAGCCTCCCGAAGTTGGGAGGCTTAGCTATTCTTTTTCACTCGCGAACAGTCAAGCCTCCTCACCTAAAGAAGCCAAAAAAGAAATATGTGTTGCGTGTGATGAAATTCATTTTTTCAAACCTTACTTTGAAATTGAATACATTATTAGCATAGAACTAAACGATAAAACAAGTACTACTTTGGATGAGTGGGCAAAAAAACAGACCTGTCTAGTAGATGGTCATACCTTCCTCGGTGCTTTAAGTAGGTTAATCAAACGTAACTTATTGGCGAGTCGAAAAATATTCTGGTATATTCAGGCAACACCACCACTGTAAATAGAAGAATAGGTTAACTTGTGGGCAATCGTCGTCCCCCATCAAGATATGGTGCAAGCTCTTTAAGTGTAAAGCTGTCGATGCTGATTTCGGCTGTGTGTCTGATCGCGGGCGTTTTTGCAGCAGCATTGATGCTAAAATCTGAAGAAAAGCAGTTAATCTATGAAGAGTATGATGAACTCAGGCGTTTTAGTGGGCAGGTGAACAATCAGTTTTCAAATTACCTTAATCTTAAAGCTAACTTGGCCGAACAAGCCAACTCAGTGGTTTCCAAACATCTACTATACGGCGTTCATGATTTATCTGGCGCACAAGCTCGCGTCGACAAGCGTGGCGAAAATTTAGCGAGCACGGCTAAAAACGGCCTCTCTGCAGCTATGTATACCGGCGATTTAAAGTTACAGTCAGTGCAAAAGTTGTTTTCTGAATCAGAATTGCTCTGGAATATTCTTGCGCCTCCACTTTTACAGGATTTTTTTAATTTTTACCTGTCTACAAGTGACGGTTTTGTTCGTGTTGCGCCTCCAAATGCTTTATTAGCGAAAGATCCAAGGCTGGTAAATAATCAGCTTCATAACTTGCCTGTTTTACATGCTGAACAAAACCCAACAAGGGAAGCTGTTTGGTCGGGCGTGTATTTTGATAGGGTTTGGAGCAAGTGGGTGGTGAGTATTTTGGTGCCTTTATACTTACATGACAAATACCTTGGATTAACGGGTAGCGACATAGAGCTGACCACTTTACTCGAAAAACTACCTAAATCTGATCACCAACAAGGATTTATCGTTTTTGATAAACAGGGGCGACTATTGGCGGCTCCTGGCCTGTTTAAAACCACCGCTGCGACCGGGCAGTTGTTAGATCACAGCAAATTACCTGAAGACTTGAGTAAAATAGTACAAACCGCACTCATTACTAAGCTGCCAAATATCCAAGATGAGTTTAGATATAAAGATAACTGGCATATTATGCACGTGACCCATATTGCCAAATTAGATTGGTATATTGGAATTTATAAGAAGCGGGCATCGGCTATCTCGGCCATTGAAGAGCTCAAAGTAAAGTTCTTTGGTTTGTTTATTCTGTATGCCATTTTTGTCGCAATACTACTGCATCAGGTTTTATACCAATTAGTGCTCAAACGCATTAATGCGCTCGTTAAAGCGGTAAAGGGATTTGGTCGAGGGCAATGGGATACACCAACTTTACCACATACCGATGATGAAATTGGGCAGTTAAATGCCTCATTTAACGACATGAGTGTGGAAATTAAGCAGCTTGTAAATGGTCTAAATCAACGCATTACAGAAAAAGAAATTGCTGAAAAGGCGGCAAACCGCTTGTCGAAAGCTGTCGCTTTCTCTGGCACAGGCGTTGTGTTGACCAATGAGCACTTTCAAATTGAGTACGTCAACCCAAAAATGCAGGAAATGACCGGCTATGATGAGCAGCATTTTATTGGCTCTCCGCTTTTGAGTATTATTTCAAAAGACATGGCAATTCTCATTGATGATATCGATATTGACTTACGCAGCCGCAATTATTGGCGTGGTGATACCATGTTAGCGGGTAATAAAGAAGCGCCTATTTGGGTCAGTTTGAGTGTGTCACCTATCCGTGAAGAAGGTGGTGCAATTTCAAGTTATGTCGCCTCAGCACAAGATATTTCGTTTGTAAAAGAAAGCCAGCGAAAAATGGAAGAGTTGGCTTACTTTGATACCTTGACCGGGCTTGCCAACCGGACGTTTTTTAGGATGCAGTTGCGTAAATCTATGGCGCTTGCTGAACGTGGTCATTACGCCTTTGCTCTATTTTACTTTGACTTAGACGAGTTTAAACGCATCAATGATACCTTGGGGCATGACGCTGGCGACCGCTTATTACTTGAAGTCGCGACGAGATTGAAAAAGCGGCTCCGTGCAGAAGATACCATTGCTAGATTGGGCGGGGATGAGTTTGCGGTATTACTGAGTGGCATCAATGAGCGAGAAAACGCCATGGAGGTTGCCAATATAATTCAAAAAACATTGGCAGAGCCGATAAAACTGGGTAATAACGAAGTGATCGTCAGTGCGAGTATTGGTATCACGATGGCTCCATTTGACAGTAAAGAAGAAGAGCAGCTGCTAAAACATGCTGATTTGGCCATGTATCAGGCCAAAGCAAAGGGACGGAACACTTACCATTTCTATAGCCAAGATTTAGATGAAGCTGCTAACGAGCGCTTATACATAGAAAACGAGCTGCGTATAGCAATTAAAGCGCAACAATTTACTCTGTACTATCAGCCACAAGTCAATAGTGAAAGTGGAGAGGTCTTAGGTTATGAGGCGCTTATTCGTTGGTTCCACCCGAGTGAGGGAAGCATTCCGCCAAGCAAGTTTATTCCGATCGCTGAAGCGACAGGCTTAATCGTAGAGCTTGGTGCATGGGTATTAGAGGAAGCCTGTCATTTCTCTCGCCGTTTAAAAGCCGCAGGCAAGACAGCCAATATATCCATCAATCTTTCTGCGAGGCAGTTTAAAGACGCGCAACTGATCAGTACGTTGTCAGATATTATTGACAGGACAGGGATGGAGCCGACTCTATTGCACCTTGAACTAACAGAAAGTATGTTAATGGGAGATGTGGAAGCGGCCATCATACAGCTTAGAGATATTAAAGCACTTGGCGTTTCACTCTCCATTGACGACTTTGGTACCGGCTACTCTTCTTTGAGTTATATTAAACGTTTCCCAGTCGACATACTTAAAATTGACCGCTCTTTTGTAAAGGATATTCCCGAAGATCCGAATGATATGGAGATCACTGCTGCGATCATTGCAATGGCGCAAAAATTAAATTTGCAGGTTATTGCTGAAGGGGTGGAGACAGAGGCTCAAATGGCGTTCTTGGCTAAAAATAACTGTTATATCGTGCAAGGCTATTATTACAGTCCGCCGTTGAGTGAAGCCGAGATTTTGAGGTTTGCCCCGGCTATGTAGTTTTGTAGCCCCAAAGGTTGGGGCTACAAATTAGCCGCCTGCGATTTTCACTTTAAAGCCTTGACCTTCTAATAGTTGCTTAAGTTTTTCTCGGTCATCGCCTTGAATTTCAATTACGCCTTCTTTAACTGCGCCACCTTGACCCATTTTAGATTTAAGCGTTTTTGCCAATTTTTTTAGATCATGCTGTTCACTATCGATGCCAACAACAAGCATAACACCTTTGCCTTTACGCCCTTTAGTTTGTCTTTCAATACGAACGGCACCGTCTTTGAAAACTTTCCCTTGAACTTCTTGTTTTGGTTCTTTGGTGTCGATACGGCCTACATCTGTGGAGTACACAAGTCTTGATTCTGACATTGATTTTGGTCCTCTAGCGGGTTCTTTGCGGAGATCATAGCAAAAAGCAGATTAGATGTTTTTTATTTTTTGCTAAATGATTTTTAAGCGTTATATTTAAATTGGTGAGGGGAAACAAATTAAAATAATTTAGGAGCTTAATGATGAGCTTGAGTAAAAACGCTTCTGCTGACGGTAAAACACTGACCATTCAAATTAGGGGCAAGTTCGACTTCAATTTAGTACAATCGTTTCGTCAGGCATATGCGGAAGTAAATGATCAAACCGAAAAGGTTGTTGTAGACCTGCGTGAAACCGATTATATGGACAGCTCCGCTTTGGGTATGTTGTTAAATATGAAAAAAACGCTGGGAAGCTCTGTTTCTAGCATTCAAATTAGTAATTGTCGCCCACAACTAAAGAAAATCCTCCAGATCTCTCGTTTTGATAAGAAGTTTGATATTGACTAATTTTAGATAGATAAGACCCTCATGAATATCTTGGTAGTCGATGATCAGGTTTTAAATTGCAAGCTGCTTAAGGCAATGCTCGAGCAGCAGTTTTATACTGTTTTTTGTGCGAACAATGGTCGTGATGCGTTAAAGATTCTTGAAATTCAAGACATTGACATTGTGTTGTTGGATGTCATCATGCCTGTTATGGATGGCTTTGAGGCTGCGCCCAAAATAAAGCAATATGCTGGCGACGTATATTTGCCTATTATCTTTATCACCGCACTTGAAGATCAAAGCAGTTTTGAAAAATGCCTTGCTGTAGGAGGCGATGACTTCATTCACAAACCGTTCGATAAAGTTATCCTATCAGCCAAAATTAAAGCGCACGCAAGAACCCGCAGACTCAGTCAGCAAAGCAATGAGCAACGCCGACAGCTCGAATATCACTATAACCAGATAGAGCGGGAGCACGAGATTGTTGAGCACATATTTAGTAACGCGCTTGCACAACAGTCAGAATATCCTGAGATTTGCGAATATCATTTATCACCCGCGTCAATGTTTAATGGCGATATGTTTTTAATGGCTAAGAGCCCGATGGGAGGGTTTTATTGTTTACTCGGTGATTTTACCGGCCATGGCTTAGCCGCTGCAGTTGGCGCGCTTCCCGCTTCGCGCATTTTCTATACTATGGTGCAAAAAGGGATGGCGGTAAGTGATATCGCTGTTGAGCTCAATGCCGCCCTTAATGAGCTATTGCCTGGTCACATGTTTTGTGCTGCTGCAATCATAGAATTGAGTAGCTCAGGTAAAAGTATTTCTGCTTGGCTTGGTGGTTTGCCAGATTTATATTTGATTGATCAAAATGGCAGCCTTATTAAAACCATCGAAAGCCAACATATGGCGCTCGGCATATTAGAAATCAATGAATTTGAGCGTAATTTGCTGCATTTTGAAGTCAGTCCAAATCAACGCCTTGTGATGGCGACAGATGGCATTATCGAATCTGAGTCTGAGCAAGGCGAAATGTATGGCGAGCGACGGTTAAAGCGCTTATTAGCAAGTAGACAGCATATTTCCACTGAGCAGATTATCTCAGAAGTTCGTGACTTTTCTGGTCATACGGAACAGCAAGATGACTTAAGCATCGCGATTATTAATTGTGTTGCCAGTGAGTCAATAGCGTCTGCGCCTCACCACTACTCAAGCTTGCCGTTTAATATTTCGTTATCTTTAGATGCCAAGCAGATCAAAAGCACAGATCCTGTGCTTGAGCTGGTGGATTTACTTAGTGAGGTTGACGGTATTTCGGCACATCGCTCCAATATATTCTTGTTACTTTCTGAGGCTTATAATAACTCTTTAGACCACGGGGTGCTGGGACTAGATTCTGAAATTAAAAATAAAGAAGATGGCTTTTTTGAGTTTTATAGTCTGCGAGAGAGTGTTTTGAAAGAGTTGAAAGAAGCGCTCATTATTATTTCAGTGCGTTATAGCCCTGAAGAGTTAAAGTTATATTTCAATATTTGTGATTCAGGTAATGGTTTTGAATCAAGTGAGCGCAACAAAGCGAAACAAGAGCATAGTCATGGTAGGGGGGTTAGCTTGCTGAACGAAATAGCGCAAAGTGTTAGTTACAACAACGCAGGGAACGAAGTAGAAATGACTTATTCACTTACCTCTAAATCGATCTAAATTCCACTCAAACGTATTTTACTTTTACTTTTGCTTTAGGTTTACTATCTACTCGTATTGCCTTATGTACCTGTTTTTGAGTATTGGCAAGGTATAAAGAGCGTGGTAAAGTTGCATTAAATTTAGATGTTTAGATGGCTAAAATGTCAGATTATATTTCATTGAGTAGATTATCTATCCCCCGCGAATTGCTCTTGCTGCAATTAGAAAAACTAGATGCTTATATTGAGCAAAACTCAAGCCCTGCAGTGTGGTCATATCAGATCCCTGAGCTCGGTGAAGGTGGTGCTTGTAGCTTGTTTGGTCACCTTCAGGAGGCACCTTTTTTATTGAGTGACTATGTTGAAAAGAACACGGTGAATGAACAATCGCTTGCCAAACTGCAAACGATAGTGTCAGCGGTAGTTGAAGTTACAGGCGTTGACTGGTTTGGTATATATCAAGCAAGAGCGACAAATGAAGGCAAACAACTCCTCAAACTAGCTTACTCTGGGGCGCCGAGTAGACCGCTATTTCCAATAACGGAGGCCTTTGCCGCTACCTCAAATAATATCCAGACGGTCTTGAGTGCTAAAGCTCGGGTGATTAATGACATTCCTCATTATGTCGCCAGTGGAGGAGAGTACTACACTTGCGATCCTAAGGTTAAAGCAGAAACCTGTATGCCATTATTCGATGATGATCAAAACTGTATTGGAATTATTGATGCAGAAGCGTTCTCTGAGTCATTTTTCAGTGAAGAAATTTTAGCATTACTTGCAGCTGCGTGTGTGAGAATTCCTGAATATTTACCTGAATAACTATAGGCCCTAGTAATAGTGGGACTGTAAACTTAAAGCCTTTGCGGTGCTAACAAGTTTACAAAAATGAATAAAATTCTAGATAAATATGGTAACTGAGATACAAGTCTCTATGTTACCATCAAGTCTACTGGAATCGAGCGTCAGCCGCTCGAGTTTGCATTAATTAAAATAAAAGAGATAAGCCATGTTCTCAGAGCTAAAACCACTTCCAACAGATCCTATTTTAGGCCTGATGGCCGCTTATAAGCAGGACACTAATCCAAATAAAATTGACCTAGGTGTAGGTGTTTATAAGGATGAACAGGGAAATACGCCGGTACTTAGAGCGGTTAAAAAAGCGGAAGCATTTCGTTTAGAAAACGAAACGACAAAATCTTATATTGGTTTGGCTGGTAACTTAGACTTCTGTCAAAAGATGGAAACACTGTTACTTGGAGAGCATAGTACATTGTTGGCAAACCGTGTACGCACGGCGCAAGCACCTGGTGGCACGGGAGCATTACGTGTTGCTGCCGAATTTATTAAACGTTGCAACACCAATGCGACTGTTTGGGTTACTACTCCAACTTGGGCAAACCATATCAGCCTATTTGAAGCTGCTGGTCTAACAGTCAAAGAGTATCCTTACTATGACTACGAAAATAAAGGGTTGTTATTTGATGAGATGATCAATGCACTGAAGCAAGTATCTAAAGGTGATGTGGTACTACTTCATGCATGTTGTCATAACCCAAGTGGTATGGACTTAAATCAAGAGCAATGGAAAGTAGTTGCTGAACTTGCGAAAGAACAAGGTTTTACGCCATTAATTGATATCGCATACCAAGGTTTTGGTACCAGCCTTGAAGAAGATGCACAAGGCCTTAGAACAGTTGCGGATACGGTTGATGAAATGATCATCTGTTCATCTTGTTCTAAGAACTTTGGTCTTTATCGCGAGCGTATCGGTGCGTGCTCAATCATTGCAAAAGACAGTGCAACTGCAGACGTTTCAAACTCAGTATTACTTAGTGTTGTGCGTAGTATCTATTCAATGCCACCAGCACACGGTGCTGATATTGTAAATACCATATTAAGTAGTTCTGAACTTACACAAATGTGGTATGACGAACTTGATGAAATGCGTAGCCGTATCAATGGTCTACGTACGTTGATCAAAGAAAGCCTAGCTGCAAAAGGTGTTGAGCAAGACTTCTCATTCATCGACCGTCAGCATGGTATGTTCTCTTTCTTAGGTATTAATAAAGAGCAAATTGACAGGCTGCGCACTGAATATGCTATCTATATGGTAGGTTCTAGTCGCGTTAACGTAGCTGGTGTAAGCAAGGACAATATTGACTATTTTGCTGACGCAGTGGCAAGCGTGATTAAGTAATACCGCGCTATACAAAACAAAATAAAAAACCGCAAAATGTGCGGTTTTTTATTTTTACCCAGCATCACTTACTGAAGTAATACCAGTTGTATTAAGTAAATGATCTATCTTTAAGCGGGGAAATAGCTTTAGTAGCACCGCTCTCGCGTCCTGCTGCCGCTAAGGTACCTATATCCATATAGGCAAGGCAAAAATCTTGCTATTTAGTTGTTCTAAATGAGAAATTTTTAACGAAGCTAATATGCTATTTCACCCTTCAAATTGATTAGAGAATTAATTCAATTGGTATAAGTAGCTATTATCACTTAGGCTTGCTTAATTTTGGTCACTTTTTCTGAATCTGACGCTTTTTCGTCTGCAGATTTGTTTTTGGTACTGGCCTTTGGTGCTACTTTTCCACCTTTTAATACAGACACAAAGTCATCTTTTTGTTTTGCAATTTCAAGCGCTAGGGATTCAACTTGTTGTTCACTCAGCGGTACGTCAACTTTTGCTAGCATATCTTCCAATGCCTCAGCTACATCTAGCATCTTATCGTAAGCATCAGCTTCTTTTTTAGATGTGAAAGTCATACGCTCGACTCCATTTCTTTCAACAACATATTTGATGATAACGGCCATGGTTATTCCCCTAGTCACTGTTTTTTTATACAGTAAATTGAATTGAGTGATTAAGCAAGCTATTTTGAAAATTTTTCAAGTATAGGTGAACAAAAGAGAATTAACAAAATTTTTTAAAAACAACAGGTTAATATTAATTTTCTTTTTTGAAAGAATGAAAATTTTTGACAAAGTTGATATTCCAATCTTTATTTAAAAAGCGTACTGCAATCACTCACCGAGGTGAGTGCAGTAAGCTTCGGATACTTTTTACGCACAAGGAGTGTATATATGTTCAATAAACCCACCATACTTTCTATTTTATTGGCGTTAGGTTTAAGCTGTTCAAGTGTGCTCGCAAAACCTGCGGAGCAAGCAAAATCAGTCTCTCAAACACAGCAGCAAAGTGTTGCGCTTGATATTAATTCTGCAGATGCTTCAGCGCTTTCAAGTTTACCAGGGATTGGTATTCGTAAAGCTGAAGCCATTGTTGAGTATCGCAAAAAAATGGGACGCTTTAAGAGCACAGCTGAGTTACTCGAAGTAAAAGGAATAGGGAAAGGCATATTGGCAAAGCTGGAGGGAAAGATTAGAGTCTAGTTGATGTTATTGTGTGCGAGCTTAGCTGCTCGCACACAGGTAGATTGAAAATTAGGGCTTATTCGAGGCGTTAAACTCAGCGATCGCTCGAGCCAATTTGGGTTTGCCAAACTGTATTTCCACCGGTGTAGTTAGTAGTGGATAAACTAATCCGGCTACGAGTAAGACGGGTAATAACAGCCAGCCTTCAAAGACGACTAATGAGGCAAAAAATGGTGTGAGTAATAGCAACTTTACTATTCTTAATACGACTTTTGTTTTCGCGTCGAGACGGCTAAGTGCAAGACGTAAGATAATCTGCTTGTCACGTAATTTAAATTCTCTTAGCTGCTCAATTTGGCTTAACCTAAAATGCATGAATACGAAATCTCAGCTTCTTTTAGTAACGTGGAAAAATAAGAAAAGAATAAATGCGATACTATAAAATGCAAAGATAATTTCCATCCATCCTGGCATAGATAATCCTGCGAAAGACCAGTCTATATTGCCACAGTCACCCGTTGCAGCAAAAAAGCTTGGCAGCCATTCATGAAGCGGCATAAACGCAGGAAAGTTTGGTACAAAGTCACAGGTAAAAGCAAATGGATCCGTTGTGGTTTGCATACTGATATGTTCACGGGCGATAAAATAGCCCCAAATACTGCCTACACCCCAAGAAGCAAAGGCAAAACTGCGTAGCACGAAGGAGCGAGGCGAAATCATACCGATTAAACCAGCCGCTAACAGCCCCAACATAGCAAAACGCTGATAGATACACATAATACAGGGTTCTAAACCCATACCATATTGGAAATACAGTGCGACAGCTTCGAAAATAGCAGCGGACAGTGCCAGCAATCCCCATGATTGCCTAGAGAGGTGAAAAGATGAAATCTTCATTATCGAGAAACCCTTTTTGTTTTATTATGCTTTATCTGGTTGCGTTAGGGCAACCTTACTTCGGCAGTGTGCGCTATCTTTGCGACGATTTTTCGACTCTTGTTGTTAGTAGAAGTTCGAAAATATCAAAATAGATCACTTGATTAAATCAATTGATGTTGTATCACCAAGTGAGCCGGCTTGTGGAGTATCCACCTAGCCGTGAATATATTACCACCCCAACAGGGATGAAACTTTGGTGGTGGTCTATGCGAATACAGAGCTTCTGAGTATCAATCGTATCATCGAGTTAGTTTGGCAGCCGCAAGTGGTAAATTAAAAGAATAAAAAATAGAATAAACAACACCCACTACCGCAAAGAATAAATAACACATATGTTTGCGACTAATGAAAGCAGCGAAGGAAAAAACATTATGTATAAAGTAGGCATTGCTCTGTTTGACGATTTCACAGACGTAGACTTCTTTTTGATGTATGACTTGCTTGGTCGAACAACCGACAGTTGGGTTGTGAGTGTATTAGGAACGAAGCCAGAGCATAGTTCTCACCTTGGCATGCGAGTTAAAACAGACGGGCATATTTCAGAAGTAATTAATCAAGATGCAGTTCTGATCACGAGTGGCAAACGTGGTATTCCTGCAGCTATGAAAGACACTGAGTTTATGTCCGCGCTGAACCTTGACCCAAATAGGCAGCTAATAGGCTCGATTTGTGCGGGATCTTTCATCCTTCATGAGCTTGGTTTGCTTAAAGGTAAGTCGTTAACGACGAATCCAGATGCTAAGGGTGTTTTGCAAAGTATGGGAGGAGATGTTCAGGACTTACCCCTTGTCATAAACGGTAACATCGCCACTGCTGGAGGCTGCCTCTCGCTAATGTATCTAATCGGCTGGTTGGCAGAGCGGTTGTTTGACTCAGATAAACGGAAGAATATACAAAATCAGTTAATTCCAGCTGGGCAATTAGCGCTTTTTGAAGACCTCATTGCTACAACGATTCAATCAGCAGAGTTAGAAAATTTGAACACAGGCGCCCAGACCCTCTGAGATGCAAATGGAGGGTAAGTCTTCGTCATTGCTAAATTTTAGTCTGATATTTATTCTGACTAAGCGACGTACTAAAAGTATCAAATAAATATGAGCAATCAACAAAAGTGGCAAAGGCAGTGGAGGGAAGTATTAGGAGAGTCGACAGAATCCATGCCTGATATCAAGGAGGATTATATTCTCCACTTCGACATATGGAAACTGGATGATGAAAAACTAGAAGCTTGCTTTGCAATATTTCCTAATGGCAAGCGAATACTTAAAAGAGTGAATGAAGTCAGAAAAGTGTATCCGCAATCTACAGAAATTGATGATGAAACTCTCTTAAACAAGCTAAATCAACTCAATGAAAATATAGAGATTGTGCTTCAAGCATTCGGCGACCAAGCACTTATTGAGTTAAATAGAGAAAAGTCTTCCACTAAGAAATGTCGTGTTTATCGGGGCAGTGAAACGCTAAGGTGTGAAGTGTTTAAAAATGCGGATCCACCCACCATACATTTAGATGATGCACTGTCTGAAATTATCAAGAAACACTGTGGTGGAGAAGGTTACGAAGCACTTTTCTTTTTAAGTGAGCCGTTATACCAATTGGTTGGTTGCGATTATACCGTTTCGCATTGGATAGCATGGGCAATGGTAGAAAACGAATACGATACCGATCCGTACTACGAAGCATTTGAATTATACAAAATGAAAGCAGAGGCTGGATGGTCTGATGAGGAGCAATTTGTTTACATTAACAGCTCAGTGTTTAGCGAAGATGAGCTCGTTCTCGCCAAGTCTATATCGCCTTAATTGAGTTCTAAGTCTCACACCGCATCACAATCTCACCTACATTGAATATGGCTATTTTCAGCTAGGGTGATTTGTAGCTTGTTAGTTGAGCTTCATCTGGTACAATCAGTGGATTAACAAGCACAACCTGCCAATCAAGGCATTGATGTAATAATAAAGTGGTGTGAGATGAGAATTTTCAAAGCCAAGAGCCCAGCTGGATTTGCTGAAGAATATATTGTTGAGTCAATTTGGAACGGCGAATTCCCTCCGGGATCCATTCTACCTGCTGAGCGTGAGCTTTCTGAACTCATTGGTGTAACAAGAACAACACTGCGCGAAGTATTACAAAGGCTAGCTCGTGATGGCTGGTTGACTATCCAACATGGTAAGCCAACCCGAGTAAATAACTTTTGGGAAACGTCGGGTCTTAATATATTAGAAACTTTAGCGCGTCTTGATGAAGATAAGATGCCCGAGCTGACCGATCAGCTGCTGTCAGCGCGTACCAATATTAGTGCTATCTATACGCGTGCGGCGATAAAATTCAACCCGCAGCGTGTTATCGATATTTTGTCTAAGCATGAAGAGCTAGAAGACACCGCAGAAGCCTTTGCCGATTACGATTATCAAGTTCACCATGAACTGGCAGGTGCAGGGCAAAACAAAATTTATGTGCTTATTTTAAATGGCTTCAGAGGCTTATACTCAAAAATTGGTTGTCATTACTTCTCAGATCCTAGAACGCGAGGACTGGCGAGACAGTTTTATGCAGATTTAACCAAACTGGCGGAAAATCAAGAACACGATGGGGCTATTTCATTAATGCGTAAGTATGGTCATCAATCGGGTGAAATTTGGCAGCAGATCCGCGGTGATATGCCAGAAAACATTATGGACTAATGTCTATCGAGTGATATACATGTTAAAGAGGCTTCTTCGTGAAGCCTTTTTTGATCTCCGAATGGCGTCCTGAGCGGAGGTATTTGAGTCTCATCGAATTTATAGATTGATGCTATCGCTAAATTCGATTGTTAATTATGGCACTTGCCAAATACACTAGGCGCAGTTTTTGGTGGTGAGAATGACAAAGATACTTTGGTTATGAATCTAGCTAGGGTTGTTTTTTCATAAGCACGCCACAATATTATGAACAAGATATTTTGGTCTCGACACGAGATACCAAATAAGATTGGAAATAAACCTAACTATTGGAGATAAAAATGGGTGTATTAGTAGGCCGCAAGGCACCAGACTTTACAGCAGCAGCAGTACTAGGTAACGGTGAGATCGTAGATAGCTACAACCTGCACGAGCGTATTAAAGGTAAAAAAGCGGTTGTTTTCTTTTACCCACTAGACTTCACGTTTGTTTGTCCTTCAGAGCTAATCGCGTTCGACAAGCGTTACGAAGAGTTCCAAAAGCGTGGTGTTGAAGTGATCGGTGTTTCAATCGATTCTCAATTCTCACATAACGCATGGCGTAACACTCCAGTAAACGAAGGCGGTATCGGTCAAGTTAAATACGATCTAATCGCTGACGTTAAGCACGAAATCTGTCAAGCATACGACGTTGAGCACCCAGAAGCTGGTGTTGCTTTCCGTGGTTCTTTCCTAATCGATGCTGAAGGTAATGTTCGTCACCAAGTAGTTAACGACCTACCACTAGGCCGTAACATCGACGAAATGCTACGCATGGTTGATGCACTAGCATTCCACGAAGAGCACGGTGAAGTATGTCCAGCTGGTTGGACTGAAGGTAAAGCAGGTATGGATGCAAGCCCTGAAGGTGTTGCTAAGTTCCTATCTGAAAACGAAGGCGCACTATAATTTAGTGTCGACTTTGTGATATCTCGCTGATATCAAAAAAGAAACCCGCCAATTGGCGGGTTTTTTAATGGCTACTGATACCTCAATAGCTTTCAGAGGGTAAAACTTTGACTACTTGGCTACCTTGCCTACTTTAGCAAGTGCTATGCTAGTTAAAGTTAATAAACTGACCCAGTGACTTTATCAGTTGAATGCTTAAGTAAGCGGCGAATAAACTGATCACGGGAGTTGCGAGCAGACTCAGAAATTCGAGTTCATTAATCATTAGTCTCTTCCTTTTTTACTTGCTCGTTGTTATTGGTTGTTTGAAACGCTTTCTCTAGAGACTGTTTGGTCTCAATTTTTATTTCCTCTAGATTCGCTTTGATTGACTCAGCGATAGCTTGCGTTACTTTGGTTTTTACTTCTTGAAGTAAAGAAGCATCAATTTGTGCAGCTGTTGTTGTCATGCTCGCTGTAAACAGTAAAGTTGTCATGGTGATTTTCGCTAAAGTAGTCATAATAAGTTTCCTTGTAATTTGTTAGTCGCAATAACTATTACAAAGGTTGTGCCAAAATAAATTTAATTTTTATCTTATTGATTTTTATGTATTTTAATTTTTTCTTGGCACAGGGGAATTAATAAGGTGGTGAATTTGACCAGTAATGGATGGGTGAAATGGCTAAGATTTAGTTAAAACTATTAAGGCTGGATTAAGCGAAGTAAGAGAGGGTAAAAAACAATGTTTGGGCCGAACTAACGGCCAAAGTTAGGATCATCAGGTAAGTCAACCAAGATTAATACAGCCCCTTTACCGCCATATTCTAAAGGTGCTTGGTGCATCGCCAGTATATCTGGATGCTGGACAAGATACTGCGGTACTTTATGTTTAAGCACACGCTCACCAATTCCATGAACCACGCACGCACAGGCAATATGCTGCTTCTTGCAAGCATGAATTAATGCTGCCAGTTCTTGTTTTACCGTTTCTTTATTTAGCCCGTGCAAATCTAAGATGAGTTCGGGCGCGTAGTCACCACGCCTTAGCTGCTTTGCTAAATAGCGATCAGCTCCGGGCTTTACGAAGTTGATGGTTCCCGACGTATCAATATCTGGAATATACTCGTCAGAAAAGTAAAACTCAGATTGCTGTTGCTTGACTTGTTGCTTCAGCTCAATGCTCTGAATTTTTTTCTTTTGTTTGAGCTGCACCTGATCTTGTTTGAGGGGTTTTACACCATTCAAAGACTCACGAAACATCGCGAAATCGTCATTTAGGTCAGCATTAGTGTTAGATTCTCTGTTCATGGTGACATTTTAAATAAAAAAAGCATAAAAACCTAGCTTAAAAACCGCTACAATAGCGCCATATAGTTTGATCTTTAGAGAGTCACCATGACGGAAATGTCGCAACCACTTATTACCGAAGAAATGGCCGTTGAGGCCTTTCAAGACTTACATACCATTCAGGACTGGGTACGCTGGACAGCGAGCCAGTTTGTGAGTAACGAGGTATTTTTTGGTCATGGTACGGATAATCCTTGGGACGAAGCGGTCAGTTTGGTGCTTCCGGTGCTGCATATGCCAATTGATGCCCCCAAAGAAATCATGCATGCGCGCATGACACAAAGTGAGAAAGCGCATCTGATGGAGTTTATCAAAGCACGTATCGAACAGCGTATTCCCGTCGCCTACTTAACCAATCAAGCTTGGTTTGCTGGTATGCCGTTTTATGTTGATGAGCGCGTATTAGTACCACGCTCACCATTTGCAGAGTTAATCGCAAAACATTTTGCCCCTTGGGTAGCTACACCGAATAAAGTAACGCGTATCTTAGATATGTGTACGGGTTCTGGTTGTATTGCGATTGCATTGGCTAAAGCATTTGAGCGCGCACAGGTCGACGCAGTAGATATTTCTTTTGAAGCCTTAGAAGTGGCTGATCACAATATCAATCAGCATATGATGCAAGACAGAGTTTTCGCTATCCAGTCTGATGTATTTAGTGGTGTACCGGGTCAAAAGTACGATTTAATCGTAGCAAATCCTCCTTATGTTGATGCAGAAGATATGTCAGATCTGCCAGAGGAGTTCCATCATGAGCCAGAACTTGGTTTGGCGTCAGGAGAAGATGGCCTTGATGTGACCCGCACATTACTGGCAGAAGCGGCAGATCATCTAAATGATGATGGTTTGTTATTTGTCGAAGTTGGTAATTCTATGGTACATATGGAACAGCAATTTCCTGAAGCACCATTCACTTGGTTAGACTTTGAGCATGGTGGTTTAGGGATCTTTGTCGTATCCAAACAACAACTATTGGAATACTTTAAAAACTGATAGGGAGCCAATGCTCTCTATCGTCTATTTAGGAATGAGGAAAAACGATGGCAGGCAATAGCATTGGCCAATTATTTAAGGTGTCGACCTTTGGTGAAAGTCATGGTGCCGCGCTTGGTGGCGTGGTGGATGGTGTACCACCTGGGCTTGAGATCACTGAAGCTGATTTACAAATCGATTTAGATAGACGCAAACCAGGTCAAAGCCGTTACACAACGCAGCGTCGAGAAGGCGATGAAATAAAAATTCTCTCGGGTGTGTTTGAAGGCAGGACTACGGGTACGAGCATCGGGTTATTGATTGAAAATACCGATCAACGTTCAAAAGATTACTCAAACATCAAAGATTTGTTTCGTCCGGGTCACGGCGACTATACCTATTGGCACAAATACGGACATAGAGATTATCGCGGTGGTGGCAGGTCGTCGGCACGTGAAACTGCTATTCGAGTTGCAGCAGGTGCCATCGCGAAAAAATATCTCAAGCAAGTCCATGGCATCGAAATCAATGCCTGCCTTTCTCAATTAGGCCCGATTAAAGCCGAGCATTATGATTGGTCAGCCGTTGAAACCAATCCATTTTTCTTTCCCGATGAATCTAAGCTAGAAGCGCTAGATGAATATATGCGTACGCTGAAAAAAGAAGGTGATTCAGTCGGCGCAAAGGTAAAAGTCGTGGCGAAAAATGTGCCTGTTGGTTTAGGTGAGCCAGTGTTTGACCGTTTGGACGCCGAGATAGCGCACTCCTTGATGAGCATCAATGCCGTAAAAGGAGTCGAGATTGGTGATGGCTTTGATGTGGTTGAGCAAAAGGGCTCCGAGCATAGAGATGAACTAACGCCACAGGGATTTACCTCTAATCATGCAGGCGGCGTGTTAGCGGGTATTTCTACAGGACAAGATATTATCGCGTCAATTGCGCTAAAACCGACATCAAGTATCTCGGTACCGGGGCAGAGTATTGATACCCACAACCAACCGCAAGAAGTTGTGACGAAGGGTCGTCATGACCCTTGTGTTGGTATTCGCGCCATTCCAATCGCAGAGGCCATGTTGGCAATTACACTCATGGATCATTTATTGCGTCACCGTGGTCAAAACCAAGACGTCAATTTGCCGCATAAGCCAATTCCTGGTCATATCTAGCCAGTATCAAGTAAGCTAATTTTTGGCACAGTGATTGCTTTTCTTGGACAAATCAAGGAGAGCAATCATGATCACTTACCAAACCCACTCCGCAATTCGTACCACTGAGTCCGTTTCAGAGCAGCAAAGCCTTGCCCAAACTAAACGAGTTAATACCGCTGCGCAGGAGCAAGACTATGTCGCTGCTGCTAACATCGCAGCCCAATCATCTCCTGTACTCGATAATAAAGTAGACGAGCCATTTAAATATGAAGTGGTGGAGCGTAATGAAACATTTCTCGAAAAAATGAGAGAAGCGGTAATGTTTAGCCGCTTGGGGGCAAATAAAGAGAAAATAGACGAATTAAAAGAGAAAATGGCAGAGCTTGAAAAGCTTGCGGCTGAGGGGAAAATTTCACCTGAAGAATTAGAAGAGCGAATGGCTGCTTTACAAGAGGCAATGAGAGATGCGGTAACTCAGGAAGAAAACAAAGCGAACAAGGACACGCTAATGAGTTAGTGAGGTTTAAAAGAATAAAAGCCTCAACTGAGGCCTTTACATACTCATAAACTAATAGCGTTTAGCTGTGATACTTTTCACACGCTTCTAGCGTATTTTCGATTAAGCTTGCTACGGTCATTGGACCCACACCACCTGGCACCGGGGTAATAAAGCTCGCGCTCTGTTCTGCGATGTCGTATTGCACGTCACCTACCAGTTTGCCAGATTCTAGGCGATTAATACCTACATCAATAACAATCGCGCCTTCTTTAACCCAGTCGCCCGGAATAAACTCTGGTTTGCCTACCGCCACAACCAGAAGATCGGCACGACGCACATGGGTTTCGAGGTCTTGCGTAAACTTATGGCAAACGGTTGTAGTACAACCGGCAAGTAGCAACTCCAGCGACATAGGGCGACCAACGATGTTTGAAGCACCAACCACAACCGCATGCATGCCCTTATAACGAACACCAGTAGAATCGAGTAGGGTGATGATCCCTTTTGGAGTACACGGTCTTAATGCAGGCATTCTTTGTGCAAGACGACCGACGTTATATGGGTGAAAGCCGTCGACGTCTTTGTGAGGATCAATACGCTCTAACACTTTTTCAGCGTCTAGGCCTTCAGGTAGCGGCAACTGCACTAAGATCCCATCAACTTCAGGATCTGCATTAAGCTCGTCAACAAGCGCAAGTAATTGTTCTTCGCTTGTGTCACCTGGTAAGTCGAAAGATTTAGAAACAAATCCGACTTCTTCACAGGCTTTACGCTTTGAACCAACATAAACTTGGCTCGCAGGATCCTGGCCTACTAATACCACTGCCAAGCCAGGCGCTCTTAGACCTTGCGCTAGTCTGTCTTGAACTCGTTGTGCAACAGTAGAACGAACTTGTTTCGCGATAGCTTTGCCATCAATGATGTTTGCCGTCATGATTGACCTATATTAAGGGTTAAAAAACTTGAACGATGATAGAGCCTTTAAATTCTTCTATACAAGTACTTTTATTGAGTGATGACTCTGCTTGTAGAGAAAAATAATGGGGTTGCTCTATTTATATGCCCTGCTAATTAGTTTGATAGAGGACATTTGCCCGCTATTTTCGCAAAAAACAGCCATCCCGCCAAGTTTGCATTGCGTAAAAGCAAAGGTTTTTATGATCAGCTCTACAAGAAGCGTTCAAAAATTGTTTAAGTCAGCTGTTTTATCAACAATTTGTGGCAAAATTAGGCAGTTGAAACAAAAACTAAAAAAAATATTTGACCTACTTCGGGCAAATCACTATTATGCACCCCGTTGCCAACGAGGACTCACCGATAAAAAGGTTCTTAGTTCTCCAAGGTCACAGTCGGCGATTAGCGCAGCTTGGTAGCGCACTTGGTTTGGGTCCAAGGGGTCGCAGGTTCAAATCCTGCATCGCCGACCACTTT